>NZ_QOWC01000003.1 GCF_003574465.1 Methylobacterium crusticola | reverse complement strand
CCGGGGCGAGGCCGGCCCCGGCGAGGGCCGCCGCGACGGGCGGCACGGCGAGCGCCGCGGTCTCCGGCAGGGTGTGCGCCGGCACGGCGGGCGACGCGGATATGGGGTCGGGCATCCGCGGGGGTGCGGCCGGGAGGCCGGGCAGCGCGGGCTCGCTGCGTCCCCCCCTGGCGCCCGCGCCGGCCGCGGCGAGCACGCGCTCGATCCGCCCGAGGCGCGCCACGACCGCCGTGAGGCCGAGCAGGACCGCCCCGCCGGACGCCGCCACGGTGCCGGCGATCACCATCGTCCACCCGATCTCGAGGCGCACGAAGGGGATGCCCTGGAGCAGGGCGGCGAGGCCGCCGAGGAGCATCGCGAGGGCGAGCACGAACAACGCAACGATCATCAGACTCTCAAGGAACGGCAACGCGGCCCCGGCAGCACCGGGAACGGGACGCGAGGAGGCCCCCACGGGGCGGGTTACGGCTCAGATTAAGGACGTGCGCCGCTTTTGCAAAATCCGGCCCGGCGGCGGCGCCCGAAACCCGCGCGCAAAAGCCCGGACGGCGCGTCCCCGGCGTTGCCGGAGCCGCACCGCCGACTTACCTAACGCGCGGGTGCCGCGGCGGCGCCACCGATGCGGCCGCGGATCTTTCCCCTTCGTGCGATCCGGAGACACGCTATGGCCTTCACGCTGCCCGAACTGCCCTACGCCTACGACGCGCTGCAGCCCTACATGTCGAAGGAGACCCTCGAGTTCCACCACGACAAGCACCACAAGGCCTACGTCGACACCGGCAACAAGCTCCTCGAGGGCTCCGAGCTCGCCGGCAAGAGCGTCGAGGAGGTGGTGAAGGCGGCCTACGGGCAGAACCAGCCCCTCTTCAACAACGCCGGCCAGCACTACAACCACATCCACTTCTGGCAGTGGATGAAGCCGAACGGCGGCGGGGCGATCCCGGGCGCCCTCGAGAAGAAGATCGCCGAGGACCTCGGCGGCACCGACAAGTTCAAGGCCGACTTCATCCAGGCCGGGATCTCGCAGTTCGGCTCCGGCTGGGCCTGGCTCGCCGTGAAGAACGGCAAGCTCGAGATCGTCAAGACGCCGAACGGCGAGAACCCGCTCGTGCACGGCGCCAAGCCGATCCTCGGCGTCGACGTCTGGGAGCACTCCTACTACATCGACTACCGCAACCGGCGCCCCGACTACCTCAAGGCATTCATCGAGAACCTGGTGAACTGGGAGCACGTCGAGGCCATGTACGGCGAGGCGACGGCCTGAGCGGCCGGGTCCGGCGGGGCTGCGAGGACCCGCGACCCTGCCGCCGCGGGAGGGACGAGGCGTCCCTCCCCACCCGTCAGGCCGGCGCCGGGACGAGGCGGAGGCCTTCCCGCTCCAGGAACGCGGCGAAGCGGTCGGAGGCGAGGTAGGCCTGCTCGAGGGGCCGGCTCGCCACCACGGGGTCGAGCGCCCGCAGGTCGTCGTCGACGAGGCCCGGGTGGCACATCACCACCGGGGCGGGACCGAGCGCCGCGAAGGCCCGCTCGAAGGACGCCGCGAACCCCTCGTCCGCCGCGGACCCGTCGTCCGCCGCGGACCCTTCGCCGGCCGCGAAGTCCGAGAACCCCGAGAAGCCGCGGTTGGTCGCGAAGCCCGCCCCCGCGGCGGCTCGCCGGAAGCCGAGGCCGAGGGCCGCCACCAGCCCGGCCTTCGCCGCGAAGGCGCGGGCGCGGATCGCGGCGGGCCTCTCGCCCGGGTCCCGCAGCCAGAGCCGTCCCCGCCATCCCCGCCCGGCGAGCGCCGCCAGGAGGGGGCCCCGCACGCCCGGCAGGACGTGGACGTGCTGGTGCCCGTCGACGAAGTCGGGCGGGCGCCCCATCGCCGCCACGAAGGCGTCGAGCTGGCGCTCGACCTCGTCCCGGACCTCGCCCCGGTCGAGGCCGCCCGCGAAGGCCGCCCGCATCAGGCGCCCGAGGGGCGGCAGCCGGCCCGCGGGCGCGAGGCGCGGCATCGGCCCGATCGCCTCGCCGGCCGTCAGGGTGAGGTGGAGGCCGGTCCCGATCCGCCCGGCGAGTTCCCGCAGGGGCGGCGCCGCGACCCGGAAGGCCGGGATGTTGGTCATGGCGCCGGTGGCGGAGACCCGTCCGGCGCGCGCCAGGGCGAGGATGCCCCGGCTGACGCCCGGGCTGAGGCCGTAATCGTCGGCGCACAGAACCAGCGGGCGCCGTTCAGGTGACATGGTCTAGAACCTGTCCTTGAGCCGCCGGTCGAAACCGGCTCTTGATGCGAGAGGCCGGCCCCGTGCCGGCAGACGTCACCGGAGGGACGGCGCCGTGGAGCTGTTCAGACACCCCGAGCCGGTCGACCTCAGCGTGGTCATACCGGTCTACAACGAGAGCGCCAACGTCGAGCCGCTCCTCGCCCGCCTGCTGCCCGTGCTGGAGCGCCTCACGCCCTCCTACGAGGTGGTGTTCGTCGACGACGGCAGCCAGGACGGCACCGCCGCGGCGATCGCGCGCCGGCACGCCGAGGAGCCCCGGGTCGGCGCGGTCTCGTTCAGCCGCAACTTCGGCAAGGAGATCGCCATCGCGGCGGGCCTTGACCACGCCCATGGCCGCGCCGTGGTGATCATGGACGCCGACCTTCAGCACCCGCCCGAGCTGATCGCGACCTTCTGGGAGCGCTGGCGCGAGGGCAACGTGATGGTCTACGCCCAGCGCACGGACCGCGCCGACGAGACCGCCCTGCGCCGGGGCTTCGCCCACCTCTACTACCGGCTGTTCGCCCGCTTCGGCGAGATGCCGCTGCCCGAGGGCGCGGGCGACTTCCGCCTCATCGACCAGAGGGGCGTCGAGGTGCTGCGCTCCCTGCCCGAGCGCGCCCGCTTCTCCAAGGGCCTCTACTCCTGGATCGGGTTCCGCTCGGTGGGCGTGCCCTACACGGTCGAGGAGCGCCGGCACGGCACCTCGAAGTGGAGCTTCCGCAAGCTCTTCCGCTTCGCCTTCGACGGCATCACCTCGTTCTCGACGGTGCCGCTGCGGGTCTGGACCTACATCGGCGGCGCGGTCGCCGCCCTCGCCCTGGTGGCCGCCCTCTACTTCATCGCCGACACCCTGATGCGCGGCCCCGACGTGCCGGGCTACGCCTCGCTCATTGTCTCGGTGATGTTCCTGTCCGGCGTGCAGCTGATGTCCCTCGGGATCATCGGCGAGTATATCGGCCGCATCTTCGCGGAGGTGAAGCGGCGCCCGCTCTACGTCGTGGCCGAGCGCATCGGGCCGGCCGCCGCCGGCCAGGCCGGCGCGATCCGCGACGACCGCCGCGGCGGGCGGCCCGAGCGCGCGAGCTTCACGGGGGCGCTCTGACCCGGTGCCGGCCCGGCGCGGCGGTCCGCGCCGTGGCCGCCTCGCGCCCCGTCCCGCGTGATTGGGCAGCCCCGCGTGATAGGCTGGCCCCGCGCGATTCGCGCGCCCGCCCGTCCTCCCGGCGGGTGGCGCCGGCGCGCCGGCAACAGAGACGAGTGACCGAGCCCACCCCTCCATGATCCGCAGCATTCTCTCGGTCGGCGGCTGGACGCTGGTGTCCCGGGGCACCGGTTTCCTGCGCGACGTCGTCATGGCGGCCGTGATGGGCGCGGGCCCGATCGCCGACGCCTTCGTGGTGGCGTTCCGCCTGCCCAACCACTTCCGGGCCATCTTCGGCGAGGGCGCCTTCAACGTCGCGTTCGTGCCGACCTACGCGGGCCTCGACGGCGCCGGGGCGCCGGGCGCCGCCAAGGCCTTCGCCGACCGGGTCTTCACCCTGATGCTGCTGGTGCAGGTCCTCGTGCTGGCCCTGGCGCTGCCGCTGATGCCGGCGGTCGTGCGGGCCCTCGCCCCGGGCTTCGCGGACGAGCCGGAGAAGTTCGCCCTCGCGGTGGCGCTCACCCGCATCACCTTCCCGTACCTGCTGTTCATCACGCTGGTGACGCTGCTCTCGGGCATCCTCAACGCCCGGCGGCGCTTCGCTGCGGCGGCGGCCGCCCCGGTCCTCCTCAACCTCTCCCTCCTCGTCGCCCTGGGGCTCGCCTTCCTGTTCCCGAACGCCGCCTACGCGGCGGCCTGGGGCGTGGCGGTGTCGGGCGTGCTGCAATTCGGGCTCGTGCTGGCGGATGCGCGCCGGGCCGGCCTCGCGCCCGCCCTGGTCCGCCCGACCCTGGCGGATGCCGGGATGCGGCGGTTCTTCCGGATGCTCGGGCCGGCCGTGGTCGGCTCGGCCGGCGTGCAGATCGCGATGTTCGCCGACACCATCATCGCGTCCTTCCTGCCGACCGGCGCCGTCTCGGCGCTCTACTACGCCGACAGGCTCTACCAGCTGCCGTTCGGGGTCATCGGCATCGCGGCCGGCACGGTGCTGCTGCCGGAGATGAGCCGGCGGCTCGCGGCCGGCGACGCCGACGCGGCCCACGCGGCCCAGAACCGGGCCACCGGCTTCTCGCTCGCCCTCTCGGCGCCCTTCGCGGTCGCCTTCCTGCTGGTGCCCGACCTGATCATGGCGGCGCTGTTCCAGCGCGGCGCCTTCGACGCGCAGGCCGCCGCCCGGGCCGGCTCCGTGCTCGCCGCCTACGGCCTCGCGCTCCCGGCGGCGGTGCTGATCCGCAGCATCGTGGCGAGCTTCTACGCGCGCCACGACACCCGCACGCCGGTGATGGCCTCCCTGACGGCGGTCGCCGTCAACGTCGCCCTCAAGGTGGTGCTCACCGAGCCCCTCGGCGTGATGGGGCTCGCCCTCGCGACGGCCGCCGGGGTCTGGGTCAACGTGCTGATCCTGTTCGCCCTCGCCCGGCGCCGCGGCTGGACCGCGCCGAGCCGCACCCTGATCGTCACCGCCTGCGGCGTGCTGGCCGCCTGCGCGGCCCTCGCGGCCTGCACGCTCGGGGGCCTGCCCCTGATCGAGCGCCTGATCCCCTCCCTGCCGCGCTTTCGCGAGCTCGCGGTCCTGTCGGTCCTCGGCCTGACCGGCCTCGTCGCCTACGCGGCGACGCTGCTCGCCGCGCTGCGGCTGTTCGGGGTGCGGCTGCGCCGGGTGTGACGGGGCGCCGGCCCTCCCCCGCGCCGGGGCGCCGCGCGGGGGCGGACGGACCCGGCCGGACCGGCGTATCGTGGCGGCCCGCGCCGCCCTCCCGCGAGGTCCCCCATGCCGCTCTCCGCCCCCTTCGCGCACGCCCGCGCCGTGGTCTTCGACGCCTACGGCACGCTGCTCGACGTCCACTCCGCCGTGCAGCGCCACGCCGCCGCGATCGGGCCCGACGCGCGCGCGCTCTCCGAGACCTGGCGCCAGAAGCAGCTCGAATATTCCTGGGTGCTCTCGCTCTGCGGCCGCTACGCGCCGTTCCGGACCCTGACCGAACGGGCCCTCGACTACGCGCTGGCCCGGCACCCGGGCGTCGCTGCCGGCCTGCGGCCCGCCCTCCTCGCCGCCTACGAGGCCCTCGACGCCTACCCGGAGGTGCCCGCGACCCTGGGCGCCCTGCGCCGGCGCGGGCTCGCGACCGCGATCCTGTCGAACGGCGACCCGGCGATGCTCGGCGCGGCGGTGGGGGCGGCCGGGCTCGGGGACCACCTCGACGCCGTGCTCTCGGTCGACCCGGCCGCGACCTTCAAGACGAGCCCGCGGGCCTACGACCTCGCGCCCGCGCGCCTCGGCATCGGCCGGGACGCGATCGTGTTCGTGTCCTCGAACCGCTGGGACGTCGCCGGCGCCGTCGCGTACGTCCTCGCGACGGTGTGGGTCAACCGGGCCGGGCTGCCGGACGAGTACCCGGACCTCGCCCCGGCCCGGGTGATCGGCAGCCTGGAGGCGCTGCTCGCCTGAGCCTCACTCCCCGGGGACCGGCCGCGGGCTGCCGGCCGGGAGGGCGGCGCCGGCGGGGGCGCCCTTGCGGTAGATGATCAGCGTGGCGACGAGCCCGGCCGCGCCCCCGAACGCCACCCAGATGCCGGGCGCGGCCTTGTTGCCGGTGGCCTCGATGAGCCAGGTCGACACGACCGGCGTGAAGCCGCCGAACACCGCGGTGGCGAGGGAGTAGGCGAGCGAGAAGCCGGCCGTGCGCACGTCGGCCGGCACGATCTCGGTCAGGGCCACCACCATGGCGCCGTTGTAGCTCCCGTACAGGAACGACAGCCACAGGAGCGTGATCAGCATATTGACGAACGAGGTGTTGGCCACGAGCCAGGCCAGCGCCGGGTAGGCCGTGAGCGCGGCGAGCGCCGAGAAGACGAGCAGGATCGGCTTGCGGCCGATCCGGTCCGAGAGCGCCCCCATCACGGGCAGCCAGAACAGGTTCGACAGGGCGACGCAGAAGGTCACGATCAGGCTGTCGGTCTCCGACAGCTTCAGCACGTTGCGCCCGAAGGTCGGGGTGTAGACCGTGATGGCGTAGAACGAGATCGTGGTCATCGAGACCAGCAGCATGCCGAGCAGCACGATGCGCCAGTTCTGCCCGAGCGAGCTGAAGACCTGGCTGAGGGAAGGCCGCTGCTTGCGCTCCAGGAACTCCCGGGTCTCCTCGAGCGAGCGCCGGATGTAGAACAGGAACGGCACGATCAGGCAGCCGATGAAGAACGGCACCCGCCAGCCCCAGTCCGACATCTCGGCCGGCATCAGGGTGCGGTTGAGGGCGTAGCCGATCACGGCCGCCACCATCACGGCGACCTGCTGGCTGCCGGACTGCCAGGAGACGTAGAAGCCCTTGTGGCCCGGGGTCGCCATCTCGGAGAGGTAGACCGACACGCCGCCGAGCTCGACGCCCGCCGAGAAGCCCTGGAGCAGGCGCCCGATCAGGACGAGGAACGGCGCCGCGAGGCCGATCGTCTGGTAGGAGGGCACGAAGGCGATCAGGATGGTGCCGGCCGCCATGATCGCCAGCGTCACGATCAGTCCCGTGCGGCGGCCGATCCGGTCGACGTAGGCGCCGAGGAAGATCGCCCCGAGGGGCCGCATCAGGAAGCCGGCCCCGAAGGTCATGAAGGTCAGCATCAGGGAGGCGAACTCGTTGCCCGCCGGGAAGAACGCCTTCGAGATGTAGCTGGCGTAGATGCCGAACAGGAAGAAGTCGAACATCTCCAGGAAGTTGCCGCTCGTGACGCGCAGCACCGTGGCGACCTTCGACGTCGACGCGTCGTGGACCGGACCCGCCATCTCCACCTCCCTGGACCCTGCTTGGCCTGAGCGATCTGTCTACCGCGATCGCCGTCACGTCCGATAGCGAAAATTAATCCCTCACAGCCGGTTGCGGCGGGGCGAGGCGGGCGTGACGCGGGGGCGGACGGCGGTGGCGCGCCGGCAGGCTCCGGGCGCGGCGCGGCGCGGCAGCGCGGGAACCAGCGGGCCGGGCCGCGCCGATAACCTCCCGTTCACGACGCCCGCAATCCCGGCCACCGGATTCACCACCCGTTGACGGCGCCGGACGCCAGATGAGGCGTCAGAAGCAGGGTTCCGCGACGGTCGATCCCGACCGGCACACGCGGGCGGGGATGGCATCATGCGGCAGGGTCGGACGCCCGGAGCGGCGGCGCGCTACCATGCGCCGCTGCTCCGGAAGGAGCGCGCGGACGCCCACGGGCGCTACCGCGCCGGCCCTGCGCACGACGCGCTCGCGCTCTCGCTCGCGACGCTCGGGCCGGTCCTCGGCGCGGCGCTCCTCGCCGTGATCGGGCTCGCGCTCGGGTCCTGAGCGGACCCGCGCCGCGGCGCGCCAGGCCCCGCCCGGGAGGGGCGCTCCCGCGCCAATTGGCCGGATTGCCGGCGGGCGGGCGACGCCCCAGTGTGGCCGGCCCATGCGGCGCCACCTCCCCATCGCCCTCGCGACGATCCTCGGGCTCCTCGCCACGTGCCTGCTGGCCTACCAGTGGGCCGGTCAGCCCACCACCCTGCGGGTCGCGGTCGGGCCCGCGGGCGGCGAGGATGCGCGGCTGATCGGGGCCATCGGCCAGGCCCTCGCCCGGGCCCACGAGGAGGTGCGCCTGCGCGTCGCGCCGACCACGGGCGTGGCCGAGAGCGCCGCCCTGGCGGAGAGCGGCGCGGCCGACCTCGCGGTGGTGCGCTCCGACGTCGGCATTCCGGCGACGACCCAGACGCTGGCGATCCTGCACCGGGACGCCGCCGTCCTGATCACCCGGGACCCGCGGCTCGCCACCGTGCCGGACCTGCGCGGCCGGCGCGTCGGCATCGTGCGCAACCCCGTCGCCAACACCCGTCTCCTCGGCACGATCCTCGAGCAGTACGAGGTGCCGGCCGACGCCGTCGCGGTGGAGCCCCTGGCGGAGGGCCGCGAGGCCGGGCCGGCCCTGCGCGACGGGCGCGTCGACGCCGTCCTGGTGGTGAGCCCGCCCACCGGCCGCAGCATGAACGACGCCGTGGCGAGCATCACCCGGGTGGGCGACAGCCCGTCCTTCATCCCGATCGGCGAATCGGCCGCGATGGCGAACCGCTCGCCGGCCCTCGAGAGCATCGAGGTGGTGCGCGGCACCTTCGGGGGCACGCCGTCGCGGCCGGCCGAGACCTTCGCCACCATCGGGGTCAGCCACCGGCTGGTGGCCCAGGCGAGCCTCGCCGACGCCACGGTCTCGGAGCTGGCGCGCCTGATCTTCGTCACCCGGCCGGGTCTCGCCGCCGAGCTGCCCCTCGCCAACCAGCTCGAGGCCCCCGACACCTCGAAGAGCGCCTCCCTGCCCGTCCACACGGGCGCGCAGGCCTACTACGACGGCGAGGTCGAGACCTTCTTCGAGCGCTACGGCGACTGGTTCTACCTGCTGGTGATGTGCGTCTCGATCGTCGGCTCGGCCGCCGCCACCCTGGTGTCGCGGGCCGCCACCCGCTCGCGGGCCCACGACATGGCGCTCCTGCGCCAGCTGCTCGCCATCGTGCGGGCGACCCGGGACGTCGAGGACGAGCTCGAGCTGTTCGACCTCGAGCGCCAGGCCGACGAGATCCTGGCCGCCGCCCTCGCCCGGGCCGGGACGGGCGCCATCGACAACGCGGGCGTGGCGGCCTTCACGCTCGGCCTCGACCAGGCCAGGCGCGCCATCGCGGAGCGGCGCATCCTGCTCCAGGAACGCCCCGACGAGCGCCCCGACGAGCGCCCGCCGCAGCCCTGGCCCGCGGCGGGGCATGACCCCGCGGCGGGGCGCGCCCCCGCCCCGCCGCTTCCGGCCGCGGCCGAGTGACCGGGCCGGCCCCGCGCCCGGCCCCCTTGCGGTCCGCCGCCGCACCTTCTATTGCAACGCAACAGATTTTCCCCGGCTCGACGTGCCCGGCTGCCGATCGGCGGCCCGCGGCGTGCCGGGCTCTTTTTGCTTCGGACATCCCATGAAGCTGCGCAACATCGCCATCATCGCCCACGTCGACCACGGCAAGACGACGCTGGTCGACAAGCTCCTCCAGCAATCCGGCTCGTTCCGCGAGAACCAGCGGGTCGAGGAGCGGGCGATGGATTCGAACGACCTCGAGAAGGAGCGCGGCATCACCATCCTGGCCAAGGCCACCTCGGTGGTCTGGAAGGACACCCGCATCAACATCGTCGACACGCCCGGCCACGCCGATTTCGGCGGCGAGGTCGAGCGCATCCTGTCGATGGTGGACGGCGTGATCGTGCTGGTGGACGCCGCCGAGGGCCCGATGCCGCAGACCAAGTTCGTGGTCTCGAAGGCGCTCAAGATCGGCCTCCGCCCGATCGTGGCCGTCAACAAGGTCGACCGGCCGGACGCCCGCATCAACGAGGTGGTGAACGAGGTCTTCGACCTGTTCGCGGCCCTCGACGCCACCGACGAGCAGCTCGACTTCCCGATCCTGTACGGGTCCGGCCGCAATGGCTGGATGGCGACCTCGCCCGAGGGCTCGCAGGACGACGGGCTCGCGCCGCTGTTCGACCTCGTGCTCGCGCACGTGCCGCCGGCCCGGACCGAGGAGGGCCCGTTCCGGATGCTCGGCACGCTCCTCGAGGCCAACCCGTTCCTCGGCCGCATCATCACCGGGCGCATCGCCGCCGGCACCGTGAAGCCGAACCAGTCGGTGAAGGTGCTCGACCGCACCGGGAAGGTGGTGGAGACGGGCCGGATCTCGAAGATCCTCGCCTTCCGGGGCCTGGAGCGGCAGCCGATCGAGACAGGCGAGGCCGGGGACATCGTGTCCATCGCCGGCCTCGTGAAGGGGACGGTGGCCGACACCTTCTGCGATCCCGCCGTCGAGATCCCGATCCAGGCCCAGCCGATCGACCCGCCGACCGTGACGATGTCGTTCATCGTCAACGACTCGCCGCTCGCCGGCACCGAGGGCGACAAGGTCACGAGCCGGATGATCCGCGACCGCCTGTTCAAGGAGGCCGAGGGCAACGTCACGCTCAAGATCGAGGAAGCGTCCGACAAGGACTCGTTCTACGTCTCGGGCCGGGGCGAGCTCCAGCTCGCGATCCTGATCGAGACGATGCGGCGCGAGGGCTTCGAGATCGCGGTCTCGCGGCCCCGCGTCGTGTTCGAGAAGGACGAGGACGGCAGCCTGCTCGAGCCGATCGAGGAGGTGGTGATCGACGTCGACGAGGAGCACTCGGGCGTCGTCGTGCAGAAGATGTCGGAGCGCAAGGCCGACATGCTGGAGATGCGTCCCTCGGGCGGCAACCGCCTGCGCCTGGTGTTCCACGCGCCCACCCGCGGCCTCATCGGCTACCAGGGCGAGCTGATGACCGACACCCGCGGCACCGCGATCATGAACCGGCTGTTCAAGGCCTACGAGCCCTACAAGGGCGAGATCGCCGGGCGCCGCAACGGCGTGCTCATCGCCAACGAGCAGGGCGAGGCGGTCGCCTACGCCCTCTGGAACCTCGAGGATCGCGGCCCGATGATGATCGAGCCCGGCTGGAAGGTCTACCAGGGCATGATCATCGGCGAGCACAACCGCGAGAACGACCTCGAGGTCAACGTGCTCAAGGGCAAGAAGCTGACGAACATCCGCACCACCTCGAAGGACGAGGCCGTGCGCCTGACCCCGCCGATCCGCATGACGCTCGAGCGCTCGCTCGCCTGGATCCAGGACGACGAGCTCGTCGAGGTCACCCCGAAGTCGATCCGCCTGCGCAAGACGGTCCTCGACCCGAACGACCGCAAGCGCGCCGAGCGGACGAAGGAAGCCCTGAGCGCCTGATCCGGCCGGACCGCGCCGGGCGCTCGGCCCGGGCTGCCGGGCGCTCAGCCCGGCCCGGTCCCGTACGCCTGCGCCATCTCGGCGATGGACGCGAGCTTCGCCCCGAAGGCCGTCCAGTCGTCCCGGTCCGTGATCGGGGCGAACAGCGCCTCGACCTCCTCGATCAGCATCGTGCAGGGCGCCGCGCGGGCGAAGTAGGGGTGGTCGAGCCGGGCCGCCGGGTCGGTCCGCAGGGCCCCGAGCGCCTGGCGCACCCGGGCGAAGCCCTCGCCGGCGTAGTGCGCCGCCGCGGGGCTGCGGGCGGCGCGGGCCTCGGCCGCGAGGCCGCCGTACCAGTCGAAGAAGACCTGCTCGAACGGCGCCCGGCTCGCCTCCAGGAAGCTCCAGAACGCCCCCGCGAGCCGGTGCATCCCCGCCTCGTCCTCCGGGACCGCGAGGCCGAGGCGGCGCAGGAGCGCGCGGGCGAACGCGTCCTGGAGGGCCGGCCCGAACGCGTCGAGCGCGGCGCCGAGCCGCTCCTCGTCGGAGAGGGGCAGCAGGCACTCGGCGAGGCGCGCGAGGTTCCAGGCCAGCGCCTCCGGCTGGCGGCCGAAGGCGTAGAGGCCGTGCTCGTCGAAGTAGGCGGCGGTGAAGCCCGGGTCGTTGACGGGGGCGAAGCGCCAGGGCCCGTAATCGAAGCTCTCGCCCGTCACGTTGATGTTGTCGGTGTTGAGCACGCCGTGCACGAAGCCCGCCGCCATCCACTGCGCGCCGACCCGCGCCACGCGGCGGCCGACATCCTCCAGGAAGGCGGCGGCCCGGTCGGCCATGGCCTCGCGCCACAATGCCGGCCGGTAGGTGCGCACGGTGTGGTCGAGGAGGCGCCGCAGGGCGTCGGCCTCGCCGAGGGCCCGGATGCGCTGGAACGTGCCGATGCGGATGTGCGAGTGGCTCAGGCGCACCAGCACGGCGGAGCGGGCGGGCGAGGGCTCGTCGTGCCGCACGAGGTCCTCGCCGGTCTCGATCAGGCTGAGGGACTTCGAGGTCTCGACGCCGAGCGCCTCCAGCATCGTGGTGGCCAGCACCTCGCGCACCCCGCCCTTGAGGGTCAGGCGGCCGTCGGCGGCGCGCGACCACGGCGTTTGCCCGCTGCCCTTGGTGCCGAGATCGAGCAGGCGCCCGTCCACGAGGTCGTGGAGCTGCGCGAACAGGAAGCCGCGGCCGTCGCCGAGCTCCGGGTTGTAGCTCCGGAACTGGTGGCCGTGGTAGCGCAGCGCCAGGGGCTCGGGGAAGCTTCCGGGCAGCGGCGCGAAGCGGCCGAAATGCGCGATCCAGGCCTCGTCGCTGAGGGCCCCGAGCCCGATGCGCGCGGCCCAGGCCTGGTTGCGGTGGCGCAGGACGTGGCGCGGGAACCGGGCCGGCGCGACCACGTCGTAGAAGTCCGGGCCGAGGTCGGCGTGGCGGCGCGAGGGGCGGAAGGCAGGGGCCGGCATCGGGGGACCTCGGGGCGGGCGCGACGGGCCTCCAACGCGCCCCGCCTCCGGGCGGGTCCCGCCCCAGGGTTTTCCGCGCCCAAACCAGCTGGAGCGGCCGGGCGCGCGCCGCCGCCGCGCCGGTGCCCAAATGACACACGCCGGGCCGCGGGACCGTGGCCGAATCGGGCTGTCAATCCGCGCTGTAACGTGAGAAAGTGGGGGTGTTGCCGCCACGCCCAGCAGATCCGCCTTGCGGTACGGTCTGAGTTGCGTCAGGAGTGTGGCGGTCATCTTGGTCACCGCTACCGGGAATGGAGATATCTCGAAGTGCGGGCTGTCTGGCACAGTTCGCTTCGGGTATAAGGGTGGTCGGCGGGTTTTACGTTTTGGCGAGCTTCTAATGGGACGTGGTCGGGATTTCAGGGAGCCGCGCCGTCGCGGCTTCGACGAGGGTGGCGCTGAGCCGCGGTGGCCGGATCAAGCACCGCAGGGCAGCGGCTACGGTGGCGGCGGCTACGGCGGTGGCGGTGGCGGCTACGGTGGTGGCGGCAGTGGCGGCGGCTTCGGCGGCGGTTTCGGGGGCGGTGGCTTCGACCGCGGCCCGGCGCGCAGCGCGGCCCCGTCGGGACCGGAGCGTGACGCGACGGTCAAGTGGTTCAACAAGGAGAAGGGCTTCGGCTTCGTCGAGCTGGGCGACGGCTCGGGCGACGCCTTCCTCCACATCCGCGCCGTCGAGGCGGCCGGGCACGCCGACCTCATGCCGGGCACCCGGCTGACGGTGCAGACGGCGCAGGGCCAGAAGGGTCCGCAGGTGACCAACATCACCAGCGTCGACACCAGCACGGCCGAGGCGCCCTCCGCACGTCGCGACCCGCGCCCGCCGCGCAGCGGCGGCTTCGGTGGCGGCGGCGGTGGCTACGGCGATCGCGGTGCCAGCCCCGGTGGCGGCGGCGGTGGTCGCTTCGCCTCCGGCCCGTCGACCGAGATGAGCGGCACCGTGAAGTGGTACGATCCCGCCAAGGGCTTCGGGTTCGTCTCGGTCAAGGATGGCGGCAAGGACGTCTTCATCCATCGCTCGGCCCTGGCGCGCGCCGGTCTCGACTCGCTGGCCGAGGGCCAGCAGGTCACCATGGGCGTGGTCGAGGGCATGAAGGGCCGCGAGGCGCAGAGCATCAGCGTCGACTGATCCCCGGCGCCCTTGCGCAGCGACACGACGATGCATTCCGCGAAGCGGTGGCCCCTGGCCGCCGCTTCGTGCGTTTGGGGCCTCGTGCTGACGCTGCCGGCGAGAGCGGCGGAGGATTTCTCGGGCTTCTACGCCGGGGTCAACGCCGGCTACGCCTTCCAGGCGGGCGGGCGCTCCGGCGATCCGGTCACCGCGCCTCCCCGGCTCAGCGGCGGCCGCGCGGAGGACCTGCCCCCGAGCGCGAGCCGGGCCGCCGGCCACAACCCGGCGATGCCGAAGGGGCGCCGCGGCCGCGCGCCGGACCGGTAAGGCGCGCGGATCCAGGGATCGGCGGAGGCGCCCGCGCGGTCAGGGCAGCGGCACGCTCCCTGCCCGCGGCAGTCCGCATCCTCGTCCGGCACGCGATGACCGCGTGATCGGGATGCGCCGGAACCGGAATGCGGCCGGCGAACTCGTCTCGGCGCGCGGCCGAACGGGCGGCACCGGGCGCGTTCACGGCCGGCGGGGGGCGTGAAGCCCCCATCCCGGGCGATCCGTCGGTGCCCGCGAGATGTCCGCCGGGCCGGCCGCGGGGCACGACCCAACGAAAAAGGCCGCCCTCGCGGGCGGCCTTCCTCGTCTGGCGGCTGCGGCGTGGGCCGGTCAGCGCGAGTAGAACTCGATCACCAGGTTCGGCTCCATGTGCACCGGGTACGGCACCTCCGACAGGGAGGGGATCCGGGTCATGCGCGCGGTCATCTTGCCGTGGTCGACCTCGATGTAGTCGGGCACGTCGCGCTCGGCGAGCTGCGAGGCCACGATCACGATCTCGAGCTGCTTCGAGCTCTCCTTGACCTCAATCACGTCGCCGGCCTTGACGAGGAAGCTCGGGATGTTGACCCGCTGGCCGTTCACCCGGACGTGGCCGTGGTTCACGAACTGGCGGGCCGCGAAGGGGGTCGCCACGAACTTGGAGCGGTAGACCACCGCGTCGAGCCGGCGCTCCAGCAGGCCGATCAGGTTCTCGCTCGAATCGCCGCGCAGGCGGATCGCCTCGGCGTAGTAGCGGCGGAACTGCTTCTCGGTGATGTTGGCGTAGTAGCCCTTGAGCTTCTGCTTGGCGCGCAGCTGCGTGCCGAAGTCCGACATCTTGCCTTTGCGGCGCTGGCCGTGCTGGCCGGGGCCGTACTCGCGGCGATTGACGGGGCTCTTCGGGCGGCCCCAGATGTTCTGGCCCATGCGGCGATCGAGCTTGTGCTTCGCCTGAACGCGTTTCGACATCGCGTGTCCTCAAAACCTTCTTGTGACGTGCGAGGAACGCGCCCTCCTCTCCCCTCTCGGGGCGACAGACCGGCCGCGGAAGCCGTTCACGGGTGCGCAAAATGACCGCGGGGCCCGAAAACGAGCCCCGCGAACCCGGCGTCCTTAGGCGCAAAGGGGTGGCGCGTCAAGGACGCCGGTGCGCCCCGCGCGCCTCCACGCCGTCACAAGCGGCCCGCCCCGCCCGGCGGCGCGCCGGCGGCGGAGAACAGCGCCTCGGCCTCGGCGTCGCGCGCGCCCAGGATCGAGACGTGGTCCCCCGGCACGACGAGGAACCGGCTGCCCGCGGGGGCGGCTAGGGCAAGCCGCGCGCCGAACTTCGTCGGGACGACCGGGTCGGCATCGCCGTGCACGATGAGGATCGGGCCCGGCACGGCGCCGATGATCCGGTCCGACCGGTAGGTGTCCGCCAGGAGGCAGGCGGGCAGGAAGCGGGCGTGGTGGCGCGCCATGGCGGTCATCGAGTCGAACGGCGCCTCGAGGTAGAGGCCGCCGCGCAGGCCGGCCCGGGCCGCCACCGCCACCGCGACGGCGGCGCCGAGGGAGTGGCCGTGCAGCAGCACCGGTGCGCCGGGCGCGCGGCGGCGCAGCTCCGCCAGCGCCGCGAGGCCGTCGGCGATCAGCCCGGCCTCGGTCGGCCGGCCGGTCGAGCCCGCGTAGCCGCGATAGGCCGGGGCGAGGAGGCCCCAGCCCCGGCGCGCCCAGGGTCCGTCCGCGAAGCGCAGGGCGTGCGCCTCCGGGAACGAGGCGTTGCCATGGAAGCTCAGCACGACGCCGCCGCCGGGCCGCGGCGCCCGCCAGAGCGCGTGCAGCGTCTCGCCGTCCGGCGTCGCGATCCGGATCGCCGCGACGTCCCCCGGGAGCCCGGGCCACGCCGCCGGCGCGGGGACGCCCGCGCCCGGGTAGAGCAGGGCGCGCTGGTTCCACCAGAACGCCGCCGCGACCGCGCCGTAGAGGAGGCCGGCCGCCACCAGGATCCCGACCGCGAGCACGGCGCCCCGCCGCGCCCTCACTGGAGGACGAGCGGCATCGCCTCGATGGTGATCTCGCCGATGCCGTGGTCCGCGAGCGCCGTGCGCAGGGCCGGGGTGATCCGGTCCCCGCCCGTGAAGGCGGCCAGGACCGCGCCGTCGCGGGTGCCCGCGCAGGGCGCCGGGCCGATCAGCTGCGTCATGCGGCGGGCGATGGCCGGGGCGGGATCGATCCAGGTCACCGGCCAGGGCGCGAGCTGCCGGAAGCGGTCGAGAAGCAGCGGGTAGTGGGTGCAGGCGAGCACCACGACGTCGGTGCGTCGCTCGCCCTGCGCGACGAAGCAGGGCGCGATCTCGGCCCGGAGCTCCGCGTCGGCCACCGGCAGCCCGGCGAGCTCGGCCTCCGCCTGGCCGGCGAGCCGCGTCGCCCCGACGAGGGTCACGGCGCAGCGCGCCGCGTAGGCCTCGATCAGGTCGCGGGTGTAGTCCCGCCGCACCGTGCCGGGGGTCGCTAGCACGCTCACGAGGCCCGAGGCCGTCGCGGCCGCGGCGGGCTTGATCGGCGGCACGGTGCCGACGAAGGGCAGGCCGAAGCGCCGCCGCAGGGCCGGCAGCACCAGCGTCGAGGCGGTGTTGCAGGCCACCACCACGAGGTCGGGCGCGTGCCGGGCGACGAGGCGCTCCATGACGGCGAGCACGCGCTCCACCAGGGCCGCCTCGCCGAGGCCGCCGTACGGGAAGGCGGCGTCGTCGGCCGCGTAGACGACCCGGGCATCCGGCCGGGCGCGCCGCACCTCGCGCAGAACCGTCAGGCCGCCGAGGCCCGAATCGAACACCAGCACCACGGGCGCGCGCGGGACCGGCGCCAGGGGCGCCGAGACGGTGCCGGCCATCAGATCGAACCGCATCGTGGGAGAACCGGAGAGGGAGGGAACCGTTGCCGGAAGAGTCCGGTGCGAGTGTTAAGGCTTGGTCACTGGGGCGGGAAAAAGGCCCGGATGCTCCCGGTGCGCACCGGCCTGGCGCGCGGCCGCCCGACGCCGCGGCCCCGCCTCCGCAGCGCCGCCGCCGCGGCCGACCGCCGCTGTCCCGCCCCTGGAAGCTGCGCGGTAACGCCGCGCCGAAGAAACGTTCCGCTGCAAAGCCGCGTTATGCGTAGGCGATCCTTCTACTCACAAGGGAAGCCACGATGGCAGCCACCGCGACCGCGCCGGCTCCGGACGCGCAGCTCCGCTTTCCCCCGCCCGCTCTCGGCGCCAGGCCGATCGACCGGGCGGCCTGGGAGGCGGCGTTCCGGCACGTCCGGGACGAGACCGAGCGCCGCGCAGCCCCGCTCTCGCCCGAGGACCAGCAGATCCAGTCGATGGCCGACGCGAGCCCGACCAAGTGGCACCGCGCCCACACGACCTGGTTCTTCGAGCAGTTCCTGCTGAAGGCGCACGTGCCGCACTACCGCGTCTTCGACGAGCGGTTCTTCTACCTGTTCAACTCCTACTACGTGCAGGCCGGGCCGCGGGCGCCCCGGATCAGCCGCGGCCTCGTCACCCGGCCGACCTGCGACGAGGTCACGGCCTACCGGGCCCACGTCGACCGCGAGGTCGGCGCGCTGATCGCCTCGGCCGACGCCGCGACCCTCGCGGCGGTGATCGCGGTGCTGGAGATCGGCCTCCACCACGAGCAGCAGCATCAGGAGCTGCTGCTCACCGACATCCTGCACGCCTTCGCGCAGAACCCCCTGGCGCCCGTCTACGATCCGGGCTGGCGCTGGCCGCGGCCCGGGCAGGCCGCCCGGGACCGGCCGGCGCCGCCGCGCGGGCCGTCGGCCCCGGAGGCCGGGCCGGTGGCGCTCGCGCCCGGCATCGTGCAGGTCGGCCACGCCGGCGAGGGGTTCAGCTTCGACAACGAGTCGCCCCGCCACGACGTGCTCCTCGCCCCCGTCGCGGTCGACCGCGCCCTCGTCACCAACGGCGACTGGCTCGAGTTCATGCAGGACGGCGGCTACGCCAAGCCGGAGCTGTGGCTCTCCGACGGCTTCCTGGCGGCGCAGGCCGAGGGCTGGGAGGCGCCCGGCTACTGGCGCCGGCGGGACGGCGTCTGGTCGAGCATGACGCTCGCCGGGGTGACGGCGGTCGATCCGGCCCTGCCGGTCACGCATGTCAGCTACTACGAGGCCGACGCCTTCGCCCGCTGGGCCGGGCGCGACCTGCCGACCGAGGTCGAGTGGGAGGCCGCCTGCCCGCAGCTGGGGGACGCCTTCGGGCACGTCTGGCAGTGGACCCGCAGCGCCTACGCCGCCTATCCGGGCTACCGTCCCCTGCCCGGCGCGCTCGGGGAGTACAACGGCAAGTTCATGGTGAGCCAGTTCGTGCTGCGCGGCTCGTCCGTGGCGACGCCCCTGGGTCACAGCCGGCCGACCTACCGGAACTTCTTCTATCCCCACCAGCGCTGGCAGTTCACGGGCCTGCGGCTATCTCAGTACCGGGCGTGAGCGCCGGACCGGCCTCGCGACCCCGACGCGGGACCTCCCCCGTGCCTGCCCGACCCCGGAGTGTGTCAGTGAACGCCCCTTTTCCCCACCTTGCCCCGGCCGCCGCGCCGGGGGAGCCGAGCGACCGCAGCTTCGCGCAGGACGTGCTCGCGGGCCTGAGCGCGCCCCGCAAGCACCTCGCCGCCAAGTACTTCTACGACCAGCGCGGCTCGGCGCTGTTCGAGGCGATCACCCGCCAGCCCGAGTACTACCCGACCCGCACGGAGCTCGCGATCCTCGACCGGGAGGGGCCGGCCATCGCCGCCGCCCTGCCGGCGAACGCCGCGCTCGTGGAGTTCGGCAGCGGCTCGACCGCCAAGGTGCGGCGCCTGCTGCCGCACCTGCGCGGTCTCGCCGCCTACGTGCCGGTCGACGTCTCGGAGGAATTCCTGCGCAGCGAGGCCGAGGCCCTGGTGCGCGACCGCGCGGACCTGCGCGTCGAGCCGGTGGCGGCGGACTTCACCAGGCCCTTCGCCCTGCCGGGCGACCTCGCTGACGCCCCCAGGGCCGGGTTCTTCCCGGGCTCCACCATCGGCAACTTCGAGCCGGAGGCGGCCTCCACCCTGCTGCGGGGCTTCGCCCGCACCCTCGGGCCGGGCGCCGTCCTGATCGTCGGCGTCGACCTCGTGAAGGACAAGGCGGTCCTCGACGCCGCCTACAACGACGCGGCCGGGGTCACGGCCGCCTTCAACCTCAACCTGCTGGCGCGCATCAACCGGGAGGTCGGGGCGGATTTCGACCTCGACGCCTTCTCGCACGCCGCCTTCTTCGACGAGAACCTCGGCCGGATCGAGATGCACCTCGTCAGCCGCCGCAGCCAGCTCGTCACGGTGGCGGGCGTGCCGTTCGGCTTTTCGCCGGGCGAGACGATCCACACCGAGAACAGCTACAAGTACACGCTGCCGGGGTTCCGGGCGCTCGCCCGCGGCGCCGGCTGGGAGAGCAAGGCGGCCTGGACCGACGCGGCCGGGCTTTTCTCGGTCCACGCCCTGTCCGCCAGCACCATCCGGCGGCACTGACCCGGGGAGCGACGATGCGCGACGGACGCTCCGTCGGTCCGTCCGCGGCGGCGGTCTCGGCCTTCCTCGAGGCGGCGCGGCGGGTTCCCGCCCCCGCCCCGGCGGCGACGCCGCGGCTGGTCTTCGCCCTCGACGCCACCCTGAGCCGGCAGCCGACCTGGGACCTCGCCTGCGGGGTCCAGGCTGGGATGTTCGAGGCCGCCGCCGCCCTCGGCGGGCTCGCGGTGCAGCTCGTCTACTTCCGGGGCTTCTCGGAATGCCGGGCCTCGCGCTTCGTCGGCGACGCCCGGGCCCTGACCGGGCTGATGCGGGCCGTCGCCTGCCAGGGCGGCCGGACCCAGATCGGGCGCGTGCTGCGCCACGCCCGCGGCGAGGCCGGGCGCGGGCCCGTGAAGGCCCTGGTGCTCGTGGGGGACGCCGTCGAGGAGCCCCTCGACGACCTGTGCGGGGTCGCGGGCGAGCTCGGCCTCCTCGGCGTCCCGGCCTTCTGCTTCCACGAGGGCCACGACCCGGCGGCGGCGGGCGGGTTCGCCGAGATCGCGCGCCTCTCGGGCGGCGCGCACGCGCGCTTCGACGCCGCGGCGCCCGACGTGCTCGCCGGTCTCCTGCGCGCCGCCGCGCTCTACGCCACGCGGGGTCTCGACGGATTGCGCCTCGCCGCGCATGAGGACGGGGCGGCGCGCCGGCTCCTCGGCAGCATGACCGCACGGTGACGCGGATCGGATGATCGCCCTCGGCCTCGGTGTCCTGGTTCTGTTCGGCTTCTGGTGGCTCGGGCGGCACGCCACGCAGGCGAGCCCCGCCGCCATCGCCGGGCTCGTGCGGCAGGCCGGGGGCTGGCTCGCCCTCGCGGCCGCGGCCCTGCTGGCGCTGCGCGGGCGCCTCGACATGGCCTCGATGCTCGGCCTCGGCGGCGCCTGGCTCCTCGGCTGGCGCCAGATGCCGCCCCTGCCCTTCGGCCTCGGCGGCACCCGGGCGCGCCGGGGCGGCGCCACCTCGCGGGTGCGCTCGGCCGCCGTCGAGATGGAGCTCGACCACGACACCGGCGCCATGCGCGGCACCGTCCTGACCGGTCCCCTGGCGGGGCGCGCCCTGGACGCGCTGCCGCTCGAGGCGCTGACGGCCCTGCTCGCCACCTGCCGCGGCGCCGATCCGGAGGGCGGGCTGCTCCTAGAGGCTTACCTCGACCGCCGGTTTGCCGGATGGCGCGTAGACGCTCAGGGCGATCGAGACCCGGGGCCGGGCGCTGCGGCGCAGCCAGGGCCGATGTCGGAGGAGGAGGCCTATCAGATCCTGGGGCTTGAGCGCGGGGCGTCCCTCGAGGACGTGCGCCGGGCGCACCGCAGCCTGATGAAACGGCTTCATCCGGACCAGGGCGGGTCGGACTACCTCGCGGCCCGCGTCAACGCGGCCAAGGACCGTCTTCTGAACCGACATCGCTGATACTCCACGCGCGAGTCGACGGGACCGCGGCAGGAACGCGCCGCGGCGGCGATAAACACTCTCGAGGATGGACGGGGCCGGACCCACCCGGGGACGGCGCCCGGTCCCCCGGCCGGGGGCGGGGCGCCCGCGGGACGCCCCGGCGCGGGCGCCCGGGGGGGCGTGCGGGTGACCGGACCCCCGCTCAGCTCCGGGTGGCGAAGCAGGTGAAGCCGCTGCGCTTGAGCGCCCGGCAGGCGTCCTGGGCGCTCTCGGCCTCCGTGAAGCCCGAGAACCGCGCCCGGAACAGGGTGGTGCCGCCGTGGGTGACGCGCTCGGTGAAGGGGGCGGCCTTCGCCAGGGAGCCGCCGCCGCGCTGGCGCGCGTCGGCCAGCATCGACTTCGCCTTGGCCTCGTCGTCCATGGCGCCGAGCTGGATCACCCAGGGCGTGACGCTGACCGCCTTCGCGGCAGGCGCGGGCTCGGCCCGGGGCGCCGGCGCCCGCATCTCGCCGGGCTCGGCCGTGGGCAGGCGCGAGGCGAACTTCGTCCCCGGCGCCGGGAAGGCGGCGTCGCCCGCCGCCGGCGCGTAGGCCTGGGCGGCGCCCGGCACCGGGCCGCCGGCCGGTCCGGCGCGCCACTTCAGCCCGCCCCGCGGCGTCGCGGTCGAGGAGGCCGCGCCCGCGCGCGGCACGATGTCGAGGGGCTGGCCGGTGGAGTTGGTGGTCTCGACGGCGTCGTCGTCCTCCGCCGAGGCGACCATCGTGCGGGTCGCGACCGGCCGCTCGGCGACGACCGCCGGGCGGGCGCGCTCCGCCACCTCGACCACCGGCGGCACGGTGCGGGCGCCCGCGTAGGCCCGGGGCAGGTTGGTCTGGACGAGCCTGGCCATGATGGCGTCCCGGCTGCCGCCCGACTTGCCGCCGAGCACCACGGCGACGATGTGCCGGTCGCCCGTCCGCGCCGAGGTCATCAGGTTGAAGCCGGAATCGCGGGTGTAGCCGGTCTTGATGCCGTCGACGCCCTCGACCCGCCCGAGCAGGTGGTTGTGGTTGCCGATGACTCGGCCCCGGAACGCGAAGGAGCGGGTCTGGAAGTAGCGGTAGTAGCGCGGGAAGCGGTCCTGGATGGCGCGGGCCAGCACGGTCAGGTCCCGGGCCGTGGTGATCTGGTCGGAATCCGGCAGGCCCGAGGCGTTGGCGTAGTGGGTCCGGCTCATGCCGAGGGCGTGCGCCTTGCGGGTCATCATCTCGGCGAAGGCGGCCTCGGAGCCGGCGATGTTCTCGCCGATGGCGCAGGCCACGTCGTTGGCCGACTTCGTCACCAGCGCCTTGATGGCGTCCTCGGCCGAGATGGTCGAGCCGGGCCGCAGGCCCAGCTTCGAGGGTGCCTGGCGGGCCGCGTTCGCGGAGATCTCGAGCGGGGTCTCGAGGGACATCCTCCCCCGCTCGATCTGCTCGAACAGCAGGTAGAGGGTCATCACCTTGGTGATCGAGGCCGGGTGCCGCAGCGCGTCCTCGTTGACCGCGTGCAGGACGTGGCCCGACTTGGCGTCGACCACCATCGCGGCGTAGGGCGGGTTGTAGCCGCCGCCCCCGCCGTGGTGCGACCGGCGGCGCGCATCGGCCGGCGTCGCCGAGAGGGCGCTCAGCACCGCCGCGGCCGCGATCGCGGCCGGAATCGCACGTCCAGACTTGCCGCGAACGCAACGCATCACGCATACACCCCGTTCGACTGACCGCGGGCCGCCACCGCCTGGCGGGCGGGGCCCTTGACCGCCAGCGCCCCGCGACGGACCCCGTGGCGCAGCGGCATCACTGTCAAACAGGCTAGGCCGGTGCGGTTACGCTCAAGTTAATGGGTGCGGCCCGGCCGATTGTGCAGTGCACAATTTTTCCTTGACGGATTTTTGTGCGGTGCACATATAGGTCGTGGGGAGGCGCGCCGCGCGGGCGCTTCCGCGCCGATGCAGAGCCGCGCGACAGGAGGGGGCGCCTCGGGGCGCCGCGCCAGACATGAACCAGCAGTTCGACACCGCCCAGAAGTACGGCAAGGAGAGCATGGACGCGATGCTCCGCAGCTTCGGCACGCTCTCGAAGAGCAGCCAGGCCATCGCCGTCGAGGCGACCGACTTCGCCAAGCAGTCCTTCGAGCAGAGCGCCGCCGTCATGGAGAAGCTCGCCGGCGTGCGCTCCCTCGACAAGGCGCTCGAGATCCAGACCGAGTACCTGAAGACCTCCTACGAGCGCTTCATCGCGCAGTCGACCAAGATGGGCGAGCTCTACTCGAACCTCGCCAAGGAGATGCTGAAGCCGTTCGAGGGCCTCGCCCCGAAGGTCCCGGCGGCGGCGTAGGGCGGCCGCGCTCCGGCGGCTCACGCCGCCGGGGAGGCCGGTCCGGCGCGCGGGAGCGCGCCACGG
This sequence comes from Methylobacterium crusticola, assembly GCF_003574465.1. GTDB lineage: Bacteria > Pseudomonadota > Alphaproteobacteria > Rhizobiales > Beijerinckiaceae > Methylobacterium > Methylobacterium crusticola. The sequence goes on along the minus strand of NZ_QOWC01000003.1, from coordinate 74,546 downwards.
CACGGACCGGGACCGGCACCCGCCCGCGACGCGACCGGGTGCCGCTCCTGACGTGAGACGCGCCGCGCCGGCGCGGACCCCCGCGGTCCGCGCCGGCGTTTTCGTGTGCGCTGCAGCGGCGCGGCGGGGCCCGCATGACAAGAGCGCGCAGCCGACTGGCGGAGTGCAGCCTCGGCCTATAGATTAGGCTCGGCACCAGCGACCGACGTGGTAGGCTGGCGGCCACGACGCCGCGCTAGGGTGAGGTCGGTACGATCACGATGTCTGAGGTCCCGAGGCAGGGTAATCCGACCACCCGTCCGGTCGCGGCGACACCGCGCGCGCCGGGCAACGGCGACGGGCGATCGGGAACCGCCGTCATCACGCGCACGAAGCCGCGCACCAAGCGGCCGAACCTGTACCGCGTGCTCCTGCTCAACGACGACTACACGCCGATGGAGTTCGTGGTCCACGTCGTCGAGCGGTTCTTCAACAAGTCGCGCGAGGACGCGACCCGGATCATGCTCCACGTCCACCAGAACGGCGTCGGGGAGTGCGGCATCTTCACCTACGAGGTGGCCGAGACCAAGGTGACGCAGGTGATGGACTTTGCCCGCAAACACCAACATCCTCTCCAATGCGTCATGGAAAAGAAATAGGCACCAGCACAGAGGCCCGCTTTGCCCAGCTTCTCACGCAGCCTTGAACAAGCACTCCACCGCGCCCTGGCGCTCGCTGGCGAGCGCCGCCATGAATACGCCACGCTCGAGCATCTTCTGCTGGCCCTGGTCGACGACCAGGACGCGGCCGCGGTCATGCGGGCCTGCAACGTCGACGTCGACCTGCTGAAGCGCAATCTCGTCGAGTACATCGACACCGAGCTCGCCAACCTGACGGGCGACGGCCGCCAGGACGCGAAGCCCACGGCCGGGTTCCAGCGCGTGATCCAGCGCGCGGTGATCCACGTGCAATCCTCCGGCCGGGAGGAGGTGACCGGGGCGAACGTGCTGGTGGCGATCTTCGCCGAGCGCGAGAGCCACGCCGCCTACTTCCTGCAGGAGCAGGACATGACCCGCTACGACGCGGTCAACTACATCAGCCACGGCATCGCCAAGCGGCCCGGCCTGTCCGAGGGCAAGCCCGTGCGCGGCGCCGACGAGGACGGCCCGGCCGAGCGGCCGAGCGGGCCCGAGGAGGAGCGCGGCAGCGCCAGCAAGAAGAAGGGCGACGCTCTCGACGCCTACTGCGTCAACCTCAACAAGAAGGCCCGCGAGGGCAAGATCGACCCGCTGATCGGGCGCGAGACCGAGGTGCAGCGCACCATCCAGGTGCTCTGCCGGCGGCAGAAGAACAACCCGCTGCTCGTCGGCGACCCCGGCGTCGGCAAGACCGCGATCGCGGAGGGCCTGGCCCGCAAGATCATCCAGCACGAGGTGCCGGAGGTGCTGGCCGACGCGACGGTGTTCTCCCTCGACATGGGCACGCTCCTCGCCGGCACCCGCTACCGCGGCGACTTCGAGGAGCGCCTCAAGCAGGTGATGAAGGAGATCGAGGCGCATCCCAACGCCATCATGTTCATCGACGAGATCCACACGGTGATCGGCGCCGGTGCGACCTCGGGCGGCGCCATGGACGCCTCGAACCTGCTCAAGCCGGCGCTCGCGTCCGGCACCCTGCGCTGCATCGGCTCGACCACCTACAAGGAGTACCGGCAGTACTTCGAGAAGGACCGGGCCCTCGTCCGCCGCTTCCAGAAGATCGACGTCAACGAGCCCTCGATCCCGGACGCGATCGAGATCCTCAAGGGCCTGCGCCCCTACTTCGAGGAGTTCCACAAGCTCAAGTACACGACCGACGCCGTGAAGGCGGCGGTGGAGCTGTCGGCGCGCTACATCAACGACCGCAAGCTGCCCGACAAGGCGATCGACGTGATCGACGAGACGGGCGCCTCGCAGATGCTGGTGCCCGAGGGCCGGCGCAAGCGCACCATCGGGGTCAAGGAGGTCGAGGCGACCATCGCCACGATGGCCCGGATCCCCCCGAAGACCGTCTCGAAGGACGACGCGGTGGTGCTCGCGCACCTGACCGAGAACCTCAAGCGGGTGGTCTACGGCCAGGACAACGCCATCGAGGCGCTGACGGCCTCGATCAAGCTCGCCCGGGCGGGCCTGCGCGATCCCGACAAGCCGATCGGCTCCTACCTGTTCGCCGGCCCGACCGGCGTCGGCAAGACCGAGGCCGCCAAGCAGCTTGCCGCGAGCCTCGGGGTCGAGATGCTGCGCTTCGACATGTCGGAGTACATGGAGCGCCACACGGTGTCGCGCCTGATCGGCGCGCCCCCGGGCTACGTCGGCTTCGACCAGGGCGGCCTGCTCACGGACGGCATCGACCAGCACCCGCACTGCGTGCTGCTCCTCGACGAGATCGAGAAGGCGCATCCGGATCTGTTCAACATCCTGCTGCAGGTGATGGACCACGGCAAGCTGACCGACCACAACGGCAAGCAGGTGGATTTCCGCAACGTCATCATCATCATGACGTCGAACGCGGGCGCCGCCGACCTCGCCAAGGCGGCCTTCGGCTTCACCCAGAGCCGGCGGACCGGGGACGACCACGAGGCGATCAACCGCCTGTTCGCGCCCGAATTCCGCAACCGCCTCGACGCGATCGTCTCCTTCGGCCACCTGCCGAAGGAAGTGGTGGCGAAGGTCGTCGACAAGTTCGTGCTCCAGCTCGAGGCGCAGCTCGCCGACCGCAACGTCACCATCGAGCTGTCCGACGAGGCCCGGGAATGGCTGGTCGAGCACGGCTACGACGAGACCATGGGGGCGCGTCCGATGGCCCGCCTGATCCAGTCGACCATCAAGACGCCGCTCGCCGACGAGGTGCTGTTCGGCAAGCTCAAGGACGGCGGCGCCGTCAAGGTCGTGGTGAAGCGGCCGGACGACGCCAAGCCCAGCCTCGGCTTCGAGTTCCCGGCCGGCCCGGTGACCCCGAAGCCCGAGAAGGACGTCACCATCGCGGCCAAGAAGCACAAGCGCTCGCGGCCCCGCACGCCCCCGAAGAAGCCGAAGGACGGCGGATCGGGCAACGGCGGCGGCGGCGTGCGCACCGTGCCGAAGGTTCCCCTGGTCCGGGCCTGATCGGCCCCTCGCTCCCGGCGGTCCTCCGGTGTATGACCGTCACCAGGCAAGCGCATCCCGGCGGGTCCTCCCGCCGGGATGCGTGTTGTGAGGAAGGCTTCCGGCCGTGCCTGCCCCGCGCGGGCGGGCGGACCGGGCGATCGACGAGACGACCAGAATGACCGGCGACCTCAACGAGGGCCCCCTCGCCCCGGCCGCGACGGTGACGCCGCCCTCCCCCAAGCTGACCCGCCGCGAGAAGCGGCGCCAGCGCCGGCGCAGGCGCGTCGTCGGGGAGGAGATCCTGGCCTGGATCCTGGTGCCGCTGATCCTGCTCGGCGGCTACTGGGCGGTGAACGCGGGCTTCTCGGTCCTGGGCACCACGCCGAGCGCGGTGCTCGACCAGCTCAAGCAGGCCAAGCAGGCCCTGGAGAAGAAGGGCTCGCTCTAGGCCCCGGACAGGCGCGGGCCGCGGGGGCGGGTCCTCACCCCATGCCGGCGAGCACCTGCTCCTGGATGTCGCGGGGCGTCGCCACGAGCTCGCCGTGGATCGGCTCGCGCTGATTGTAGGTCGGGACCCGGCCGGCGAGGTCGACGAGGGCGCCGCCGGCCTCGCGCAGGATCAGGTCGGCCCCGGCCAGGTCCCAGTCCCGGGCATCCGACGAGACCAGCCCGACATCCACCAGGCCCTCCGCCACCCGCACGAGGCGCAGCGCCAGCGACGGGATCCGCTTGAGGTGGACGAGCGCCCCCGGGGTGCCGCCGAGGCCGAGGCGCCGCTCCAGGTGGTCCACCATCGTCTTGGGCCCGGCGATGCGTGCGCCGGCGAGCCCGGAGCGGGCCGCGACCCGGATCGGCTGGCCGTCCTTGCGCGCGCCCTCCCCGGCCAGAGCCTCGTACAGGGTGCCGGTGACCGGGGCCGCCACGATGCCGAGGACCGGCTCACCCCGGGCGAGCAGTGCCACGGCGATCGACCAATCGGGGTCGCCCGACAGGAAGGCCCGGGTGCCGTCGATCGGGTCGACGATCCAGACGAGGTCGTGGTGCAGGCGCACCGGGTCGTCCCTCGTCTCCTCCGAGAGCCAGGCCGCGCCCGGCGCCAGCTCGCTCAGGCGGACCTTCAGGAAGGTGTCCACCGTGACGTCGGCCTCCGTCACCGGGGAGCCGCCGGCCTTGTTCCAGACCCGGGCGCTGGTGCGCTCGCCGGACCGGAAGAACGGCAGCGCCAGGAGCGCGGCCTCGCGCACGATCGCCCGAACCTGGGGCAGGAGCGCACACACGTCGTCGGGAATTGGCATGGTCGGCCGGATCTCGCGGTGGGAGGGCGCTGCGTCGGCCCCGCGGCGGCCGGCCCGTGCGGACCCGGAACGAGGAGCATGGCATCTCCCGTTCGTTGTAGGCCCGGCCACCCGGGGCCACAAGGACGCGCACGCGACCCCGGGGCGTTCCGGGATGATCCTGATGCCGCATGGTTTTCGCGCCCGCACCGGCGCGTCTCGTGAGCCGCGATGCTTCCGGTGAACGACAAATGAATCCCGCCCGCACAAGGATCCATTGAGCATTCGGCACATCTGTGGTCAGCGAACCATCGCTTAACGCTGCCTTTTAAGGCGTTCTGGGGCGGGGCCGGTCAATTCTCGCGTCAACAGCGGACGACCCGGAGAGGTCGCCGCCTCACGCGGACAGGGCGTCGAGCAGAACCATGGTCACGAGCTTCCACTCCACGAACCGGCAGGCCACCTCGCGCAGCCGCGACGTCCTGCTTCCCACCCTCCACCGCGGCCCGGTTCAGGCCGAGCCGTCGCCGCTGCCGGTGGTCGGCCGGCTGCCCGGCGCCGCCGCCGCCGCCAGCCTGGCGCTCTGCCTCGACGGGGACGCCAGCGACGCGGCCGGCGAGGACCGCTTCGCCATCCTGGTCCTCGACCGCTCGGGCGATCCGCTGATGCCGCTCGGCGTCCACGGCGACGACGAGGTGGTGGCGATCTGGCGCCGGCTCGGCGCCGAATCGGGCCTGCCCCTGGTGGTGATCCAGGAGGACGGCGCCGTGACGGCCATGGGCCAGCAGATCGGCCGCGTGAAGCTCGGCGCCGTGCGCATCCGGCGCCGGCACGGGCTCCTCAGCGGCCGCCGGCCGCGCTTCCTCACGCGGCGCAAGACCGCGCGCCTGCCGCTGCGCCCGGCCGTGTACCGCGGCGAGAACCTGCTGACCGACGGCGGCGGCCTCTGAGGCGCGGCGCGAACCGCCTGAGGGTCGGGCCGTCCGCCCGGCTCAGGCGAGGCCCTGCCAGATCGCGTCGAGGGTGAGCCCGGCGAACAGGATCAGCCCGGCGTCGCGGTTGGCGCGAAACAGCCGCAGGGCACCCGCCCCGTCCCGGGGCTCGAGCCGCCAGACCTGCCAGGCGAGGTGGCCGGCGAACAGGGCGAGGCCGAGGAGCCCGACCGGGCCGGCGCCCGCGCCCCGCAGCGCCAGGCCGAGGCAGAGCACCGTGACGAGGAAGCAGGCCGCCACCGCCTCGCGCACGCGGGTGCCGAAGAAGCGCGCCGAGGACTTGATGCCGGCGATCTCGTCGTCCTCGATGTCCTGCACCGCGTAGATGGTGTCGTAGCCGATCACCCACGCGATGGCGCCCGCGTAGAGCCACAGGGCCGGCGCGTCGAGGCGGCCGAGGAGGCAGGCCCACCCCATCAGGGCCCCCCACGCGAAGGCGAGCCCGAGCACCAGCTGCGGCACCGGCATCACCCGCTTCATGAAAGGGTAGATCGCCACCGGGGCGAGGGAGGCGATGCCGACCAGGATCGCGAAGCGGTTGAATTGCAGCAGCACCGCGAGCCCGACCAGCGCCTGGACCGCCAGGAACGCGAGGGCGTGGCGCACGCGCAGGCGCCCGGAGGGCAGCGGGCGCAGGCGGGTGCGCTCGACCCGGGCGTCGAGGTCGCGGTCGGCGATGTCGTTGTAGGTCGAGCCGGCCCCGCGCATGGCGACGGCGCCGACCAGGAACAGCACGAGGTGCCAGGCGTCCGGCCCGATCCGTCCCGCCGCGATCGCCGCCAGGGAGGCCGACCACCAGCACGGCAGCAGCAGGAGCCACCAGCCGATCGGCCGCTCGATGCGGGCGAGGCGCAGGTAGGGGCGGACGGCCGCCGGCGCGTGCCGGTCGACCCAGTGCCCGCGCACGGCATCGGCGACGGGGCGGTCGTTCGCCGCCATCATGCCGGCCGGGCCGGTGCGCCGCGCGAAGCGTCCGCGCGGCGCACCTGCCCGGCGGCGGGCCTCCCGGTCGGTCCGACCGGGAGGGGGATCACAGCGCCCCCTGCGGCACCCGGAAGCTGCCGGTCAGGCCCGGGCCGCCGAGGAGGCCGCCGCCCCCGCCGCCGCCGGCGTTCTGCGCCGCCTGGGCGCGGGCCTTCTTCTCCATCACGGCCTGCTGCTGGGCCGCGTTGCAGACCTTGCCGCGCAGGGTCGTGACCTTGCTGTGGTCGGCCTTGAAGCCCTCCACGAAGGAATCCGGGATCGAGCACCAATCCTTGTTGGCGGTGATCCACTTCAGGCCCTCGGTGCCGTTCGCCTGAAGCTTGCCGAAGAGCGCGCAGGCCTGGGCGGCCGTGAGCTTGGCCTTCTTCGTCTGCGAGGCCGCGTTGACCTTCGCGACGATGTCCTTGCGCTCGGTGAGCGTCGTCTGGATCCCGGCGCAATCGACGCCCTGCGCCAGGGCGGCCCCGCTCAGGAGCACCCCGCCGACCAGGCTTCCGGCCAGCGCCGCCACGGTGACACGGAACATGCGAATCATCCTTCTCCCCCAAGCCCGAATCAGCCCCGGGCCGGCACCACCACGGCGGCCCCGGGTGGTGCGGCGCGCCCGTCGGCGGCGCATCCGGCATCCCCGAGGAAATCCTTGCCGCTCCCGGCGAAGCCCGCGTTTCCGCACAGGATTGTGGCGGCTTTGGCGCGCCCCGGCGCGGCGGCGCCGCGATGCCCGCGCGAGCCGGCCGGCCTGTGTCGCCCGCGCCACACGGGACCCCGCCCGGTTGACAGGCCCGGCCGACCTCGGCGAGCAGGGATCCATGGCGGCATACGATTTCAGCGCTCCCCGGCTCTTCCTCGACGTCCCCCTGAGCGAGGGCCTGCGGCACTCCCTCGACCGGGCGCAGGCCAACTACCTGCTCACGGTGCTGCGCCGGACCGAGGGCGAGCCCGTGCTGGTCTTCAACGGGCGCGACGGCGAGTGGCGGGCCGAGATCGTGCCCACCGGCCGCAAGGCCGCCGACCTCGTGCTGCGGGAGCGCACCCGGCCGCAGACCCCGCCGGGCGACCTGCACTACCTCTTCGCCCCCCTGAAGGCGGCCCGCCTCGACTACGTGGCCCAGAAGGCGGTGGAGATGGGCGCGAGCGTGATCCGGCCCGTCCTCACCCGCCGCACGCAGGGCGACCGGATCAAGCCGGAGCGCCTGCGCGCCAACGCCATCGAGGCCGCCGAGCAGTGCGGCATCCTGGCCCTGCCGGAGATCCGCGAGGCCGCGACCCTGGCGGCGGCCCTGGCCGAGACTGAGCCGGAGCGGCTCGTCGTGTTCTGCGACGAGGACGCCCCGGTCGCCGACCCGATCGAGGCGCTGCGCCGCGCCGGGGCCACGGGAGGCGGGCCGGGGCGGAACGCGCGCCCGCGGCTCGCCGTCGTGATCGGACCCGAGGGCGGGTTCACCCCGGAGGAGCGCGGCCTCATCCTCGAGCGGCCCGGCACCGTGCGCCTCTCGCTCGGTCCGCGCATCCTGCGGGCCGACACCGCCGCCGTGGCGGTGCTGGCCCTGGTGCAGGCGGTGCTCGGCGACGGGCGCCCCGCGGCCTGACGCCCCCTCGCCACGCCGGCCGCGCCTTGATATCGGGGCGCCCCGGCGGGCGGCGGGCGAGCCCCCGCCGATTCGCCGCGCCGCGTCCCCGCCGGAGCGCGCGCCCGCGGCGGGATCGGCCCCGACCCGACGTGCCCTCCCGGAGGTTCTCGCATGCGTGCCGAGTTCGACGTCTGCATCGAGGAGGAGGTCTTCATCACCGACGCGGTGAAGCGCGACGCGGCCCGTGCCCGCGCCCGGGAATTCCTCGCCGCCACCCGGGCGGCCTTCCCGGGGGCGCGCACCGAATTGATGGAGCCGCAGCTCATCTGGTCGACCCCGCCGCTCGGCGATTTCGCGGACCTGCGCCGGGCCCTGACGGCCCTGCGCTCCGGCATCGGCGCCCTCGCGGCGGCGCGGGGCCTCGGCCTCCTGGCGGCGGGCACCCACCCGCTCGCGCTCTGGAGCCGCGTGCGCCCCCGCGACCAGGCCGCCCGCGGCCGGGTGCTGCGCGACCTCCAGATGGTGGGCAGCCGCGCGGTGGTCTGCGGCCTCAGCGTGCAGGTCCGCGTGCCGGACGACGTCTCGCGCGTCGACCTGATGAACCGGATCCAGCCCTTCCTGCCCCTGTTGCTCGCCCTCTCGACCTCCTCGCCGTTCTGGCAGGCGCAGCGCACCGGGCTGCTCGGCTACCGGCTCGCGGCGGCGCGCGAGCTGCCCCGCAGCGGCCTGCCGCCCCTGTTCGCCGGGGAGGCGGACCTCGCCCGCTACCGCGACACCCTGGTGACGGCGGGCGCCATCGACGATCCGCGCCACATCTGGTGGGTGATCTGCCCCTCGCCCGGGGGGCAGACCCTCGACCTGCGCATCGCCGACAGCTGCACGCGCCTCGACGACGCCCTCGCGATCGCGGCCCTGTACCGCTGCCTCGTGCGGCGGCTCGCGGCGGAGCCGGACCTCAACCGCGGGCTCACCGGGGCCTCGCAGGCGATCGCGGCGGAGAATTGCTGGCGCGCGCAGCGCTACGGCATCCACGGCGGCCTCGTGTGCGAGGCGTCCCGCACCGTCCGGCCCGTCCGGGCAGTGCTCGCCGAGACCCTCGGCCTGCTGGCGCAGGACGCCGAGGCGCTGGGCTGCGCGGCCGAGCTCGACCTCGCCCGCTGGATCGTCGCCCGCGGCACCAGCGCGGACCGCCAGCTCGCGCTCTTCACGGAGGCGCAAGGCCGCGGCCTGCCGCCGCGCGAGGCCCTCGTCGGGGTGGTGGACTGGCTCACCGCCGAGACCATCGGGGCGAACCCGACCCGGCACTGAGGGCCGGCCGGCGCCCCGGGCGCCGGGCGACGCCCGTGCAAGGATCCTCAGGCGGTGCAGCTCAGCCCCAGGCCGGCCAGGCCCTCCTCCAGCAGGTCGCCGACGTTCGGGATCCCCAGGAGGTAATCGGCCGGGCGGCTGCCGGCGGCCTCGCGCTCGCGGGCGAGGCGGACGGCGTCCGCCCATTCCTCGGGCTCCATGTCGCCGCGGCCGATGTAGAGGATCGCCACCAGCTCGGCCCGCTCGTCGTCGTTGAGCCCCTCCACCACGGCGCGCAGCTCCTCCTCCGTGGCGTCGTCGGTCCCGTCCACGAGGACGTCCCGGGCGCCGTCGTCGATGGGGTTCGAGCCGGAATCCGGGTCGCTGTCGCCGTCCTTCACGTCGAGGGCGCGGGCCCGCAGGATGAAGTCACAGACCGTCTCCACGGCGATGTCCATGTCTCGTCTCTCCTCAGGCTCGCGTCCCGGCCGCGCCGCGACGATGCCTCAACCCGCGAAGCGGGTGCGGGTTCGGGCCCTGCCCTCTGGACGCCCGCGTCGTCCCGCAGCAAGACGGCGCACGCGCTCGCTCCCGGGGATCCCCATGCTGATCAAAGCCGCCCTCGCGGCCATCCGACAGGTATTCTCGCCCCCCCTGCGGCAGATCCTGTGGAAGTCGCTCGCCCTCACGATCGGGCTGCTGGTCCTGGTCTGGTTCGCGCTCACGCGCCTGATCGGCGCCCTGATCGCGGCCCACCCGCTCTCGACCGACTACGCCTTCGTCAACGCCGTGGCGTCGTTCCTGGCCGGCGCCGGGCTGTTCCTCGGGCTCGCCTACATCCTGCCGCCGGTCTCGATCCTGGTCGCCGGCTACTTCCTCGACGACGCGGCCGCGATCGTCGAGGGGACCGATTTTCCGGACGAGGTCCCGGGCCGGGCGATGGCGCTCGGCCCGGCCCTGCTCTACACCCTGCGCTTCGCCGGGCTGGCGCTCCTCGTCAACGTCGTGGCGCTGGCGCTGTTCTTCGTGCCGGGCGTCAACCTGCTGGCCTTCTTCGGCGCCAACACCTACCTGCTCGGCCGGGAATACTTCGAGCTCGCCGCCGCGCGCTTCCGCCCGCTGCGGGAGGCGGGCGAGATGCGCCGCCACCACGCGGCGACCGTGATGCTGGCGGGTGCCGTGCTGGCGGGCCTGATGGTGGTGCCGATCCTCAACCTCGTCACGCCGCTCTTCGGCATCGCCCTGATGGTCCACGTCCACAAGGGCCTCAGCCGGGAGCGCCTGCTGCTGCCGCCCGAGGCGCGCCGCCAGCTGCGCTGACGCCCGTCGCGCTGACGCCCGTTGCGGGCCCGGGCGGGCCGGCGCGCCAGGATTGCCGACACCCGCGAGGTCCTCGACCGGAGCCCGCCCCTCGCCGACGCGAACCTCGTCGCGCGCGACGCGCCGCTGCGCGGGGCGCTCGCGGCCGACGGGTCCGCGGCCGACCTGCTGCCGGAGCGGGCGCTGCCCTGAACGCGGCCGCGCCGCGGGGCGCCCCCGGGCGGGTTCTACCCGCCGAACCGCCGCGCCCGGTCGTGCGGCGCCCCGTAATCCAGCACCGGCCCGAGGGGCACGATCCCGGTCGGGTTGATGCTCGGGTGGCTCTCGTAATAGTGGCGCTTGATGTGGGTGAGGTCGACCGTCGGGGCGATGCCGGGGGTCTGGTAGAGGTCGCGCAGGTAGGGCGCGAGATTCGCGTAGTCGGCGATGCGGCGCAGGTTGCACTTGAAGTGGCCGACGTAGACGGGATCGAAGCGCACCAGCGTGGTGAACAGCCGGATGTCGGCCTCGGTCAGGCGCTCGCCGAGGAGGTAGCGGCCGCGGGCAAGGCGCGCGTCGAGGGCGTCGAGTTCCTGGAACAGCGCCGCGACGGCCTCCGCGTAGGCCTCCTGCGCGGTGGCGAAGCCGGCCTTGTAGACGCCGTTGTTGACCCGGTCGTAGACCCGGGCGTTGAGGGCGTCGATCTCCGGCCGCAGGTCGTCCGGGCAGAGGTCCGGGCCGGTGGCGCCGAGGGCCGCGAAGGCGGTGTTCAGCATCCGGACGATCTCGGCCGACTCGTTCGACACGATGGTCCGGCGCGCCCGGTCCCAGAGCACCGGCACGGTGACGCGGCCCGTATGGGCGGGGTCGGCCATCCGGTAGATCTCGTAGAGGCGCCGGGCGCCGTTCTCCGCGTCGGGGCCGGCGCCCGGCGTGTCGCCGAACACCCAGCCTTCCGCCCCCATGTGCGGATCGACCACGCCGACCGAGACCAGGTCCTCGAGGCCCTTGAGGGCCCGCACGATCAGGGTGCGGTGGGCCCACGGGCAGGCCAGCGAGACGTAGAGGTGGTAGCGCCCGGCCTCGGCCGGGAACCCGCCCTCCCCGGAGGGCCCGGGCGCGCCGTCGGGCGTGACCCAGTTGCGGAAGGCGGAATCCTTGCGCACGAAGCGCCCGCCGGTCTCCTTGGTGTCGTACCAGCGGTCCTGCCAGACGCCCTCGACGAGCAGCCCCATCGCATCCTCCCTCGCCCGCCCGGAGCACCGCCGGCGCCGCGGCCGGGCGCCGCCCTGAACGCCCCGCGCCGACGCGCTCCCCGGCGCCGCACCGGTCTCCATTCCCGGGGACAGCGCTCTAGGTGGGGCGCGCCGCGCGCGCCGACAGGGGCAGTCAGATCGCCACCGCGGCCGCCGCGTCCATCCGGGCGAGGCGGGCGGCGCCCGCGGCCTCGATGTCGAACCGGTCGGCCGGGAGGCGGGTCATGAAGCGCTCCGCCATCTCGACGAGGAGCAGGTGCGGGCGCACCCGGGCGACGTAGCCCCAGTCGAGGCTCGACGACCAGACGAAGTGGACCTCGCGAAAACTCTCGGCCAGGAGGCCGGTGAGGAAGATCGGCGTGAAGTGGGCGCAGGAATCCCCGAACAGCATCAGGGTGCGCGGGTCGGCCCCGGGGCTCTCGTTGCGGAACACCACGTGGGCGCCGACGTGCAGGTCGGCGGCCCGGCCCTGCGCCTCGTAGGCGGCCACCAGGGGGCTCGCGTAGGTGCGCACCGCGTCGCGCTGGACGAGGGGGATCCGCATGGTCTCGCGCGGCGGCGGATCGAGCTTGGCGCCGAGGTCGCGCACCGCCTCGCTGTCGTGGGACGGCCGCTCGGCGAGGTCGGCCGGCGGCGTCGCCCCGACCGCCCGCATGATCGCCGCGAAGGCGAGCCGGCAGCCCTCGGGGCTCCAGTGGGTGTCGGTGCGCAGGTAGAGCGGCGGGCCGTCGTCCCGCGCCGCCCGCATGGGCCCGACGAGGTCGATCCAGGCCCCGGCCGCCGGGGAGCGGGCGAGGCCCGCGCCGAGCCGCCGGGCCGGCGACAGGGCGGGATCGAGCGCCAGACCGTCGAGGCGGTCGTCGTAGACGCTGAGCTTCTCCGGCACGACGACGTGGAAGCAGCGGATGCCGAGGCCCGCCGCCCGGGCGGTGCGCCGCGCGACCAGGCGCCGCCAGCGCCAGAGCCGCCAGGCGACGGGCAGGGAGGCCCGGTACTGATGGCGCACCCGGTTGGTGCCGCCGACGAGGAAGAGCCAGCCGTCCCGGCCGATATGGACCATGTCGCCGCTGCGCATCAGGCCGTGTAGCCGCGGCGGCGGCGCCTGAACAGCGGCGCGGCGGCGGCGCCTGAACAGCGGCGCGGCCGCGGCGCGCTCCATGCCCTCGGACGGAAGGCCTTGGACTTGTGCGGATCGCGCGCCATCTCGCAGCGACGATGCCGCACGATCCCCTGATCCTGACCCTGGACCTCGACGAGGCCGCCTTCGCGTCCTTCGACGCGCAGCGCCGCCGGTACTTCCCGGCGGCGCTCAACCGCATCCCGGCCCACGTCACGCTCTTCCACCACCTGCCCGGCGAGGAGGAGGCCGGCATCGCCGCGACGCTGCTCGCCGAGGCCCGGCGCGAGTCCGGCGCGCCCGAGGTCGCCGTCACGGGCGTGCGCTTCACCGGGCGGGGCGTCGCCTACGCGCTCGCGTCCGACGCGGTCTCGCGCCTGCGCGGGCGCCTCGCGGCCTCCTTCGCGCCGTGGCTGACCGCCCAGGACCGCCAGGGCTTCCGGCCGCACCTCACGGTGCAGAACAAGGTCGCGCCCGAGGTCGCCCGGACCCTGCACCGGGAGCTCGCGGCGGCCTTCGTGCCGACGGCGTTCCCGGCCCGGGGCCTGCTGCTGTGGCGCTACCTCGGCGGTCCCTGGGAGCCGCGGGGCCGCTTCCCGTTCGGGGAGGCCTGATGCGCGCGCTCCCGATCCCCTTCCGGCGCCACGCCACCGCGGTCTGGCTGCGCCTGCGCCTCAACGAGATCGGCCCCCTCGCGTCGCTCCTGGCCGTCAGCCTGTTCGGGTTCGGCTTCGTCAAGCTCGCCGGCGAGGTCCGGGAGGGCGACACGGAGAGCGTCGACAAGCTCCTGCTCCTGTCCCTGCGCCGGCCGGGCGACCTCGCCCAGCCGATCGGGCCGCACTGGCTGCCGGAGACGATGCGGGACATCACCGCCTTCGGCAGCGTGTTCGGGATCGTCTACGTCACGGCCTGCGTGGTGCTCTACCTCGCCGTCACGGCGCGCCGGCGCGCGGCCGTGTTCGTGCTGGCGGCGGTCGGCGGCGGCGAGATCCTCTCGACGGGGCTGAAGATGCTCTACCACCGGCCGCGGCCGGAACTGGTGCCGCACGGCATGGAGACCTTCACGGCGAGCTTCCCGAGCGGGCACGCCATGCTCTCGGCGATCGCCTACCTGACGCTCGCGATCCTGCTCGCCCGCGTCGAGCGCGGACGCCGGGTCAAGACCTTCGTGATGAGCCTCGGGGTGATCACGACCCTGCTCGTGGGCGTGAGCCGGGTCTATCTCGGGGTCCACTGGCCGAGCGACGTCCTGGCCGGCTGGTGCGTCGGCGCGGCCTGGGCCGCCCTGTGCTGGTTCGTGGCGCTCCAGCTCCAGCGCCAGGACGTGGTGGAAGCGCCGGACCCGCCGCCGGCATGAGGGCGGCGCCCGCGGCCGCGGGTGCCTGCCTGTGCCCGGCGCCCGCTCCCGCGGGTGTCTGCCTGTGCCCGGCGCCCGCTCCCGCGGGCATGCGCCCGGCGCCGGCGCAGCGCGCCCGCGGGCGTCTTGCGGTCCGGCCCGCGCTCCCCTAGCCAGGGACGGGCAGGAGATCGGGAGGAGCACCGTGGCCTACGAGAACATCCGGGTGGAGACGCGGGGCCGGGTGGCGTTGATCACCCTGCACCGCCCCGCACAGCTCAACGCGCTGTGCAACGCGCTGATCGCCGAGCTGAACGCGGCCCTCGACGGGTTCGAGGGCGACGAGGGCATCGGCTGCATCGTGCTGACCGGCTCGGACAAGGCCTTCGCGGCCGGGGCCGACATCCGCGAGATGCAGAACCGCACCCATCCGGAATTCTACATGGCCGACCCGTTCGGCGAGTGGGACAAGGTCGGCCGGCGCCGCAAGCCGATCATCGCCGCGGTCGCCGGCTACGCCCTCGGGGGCGGCTGCGAGCTCGCCATGATGTGCGACTTCATCCTGGCCGCCGACACCGCGAAGTTCGGCCAGCCCGAGATCAAGCTCGGGGTGATCCCGGGGGCCGGCGGCACGCAGCGCCTGACCCGGGCGGTGGGCAAGGCCAAGGCGATGGAGCTCTGCTTGACCGGCCGCCTGATGGACGCGGCGGAGGCCGAGCGCGCGGGCCTCGTCGCCCGGGTGGTGCCGGCGGCCGACCTCCTCGACGAGACCATGCGGGCGGCCGAGACCATCGCGTCCCTGTCGCTGCCGGCCGTGATGGTGGCCAAGGAGAGCATCGACCGGGCCTTCGAGACGACCCTGACCGAGGGCGTGCGCTTCGAGCGCCGCGTGTTCTACGGGCTGTTCGCCACCGCCGACCAGAAGGAGGGCATGGCCGCCTTCGTGGAGAAGCGCAAACCGAACTTCGAGCACCGCTGATGAGCGTCGCCTTCGCGGACGTGCGCGCCGCCGCCGAGCGGATCGCCGGCATCGCCCACCGCACGCCGGTGCTCACCTCCCGCACCGCCGATGCGCGCACGGGCGCGCGCCTGTTCTTCAAGGCCGAGCCCCTGCAGCGGGCCGGCGCCTTCAAGTTCCGGGGCGCCTGCAACGCCATCGCGGCCCTCGACCCCGCGCGGCGCCGGCGCGGCGTGATCGCGTTCTCGTCGGGCAACCACGCCCAGGCCATCGCGTATGCGGGGGCGCTCCAGGGCGTGCCGACCGTGATCGTGATGCCGCACGACGCCCCCGCCATGAAGGTCGCGGCGACCCGGGGCTACGGCGCCGAGATCGTCCCGTACGACCGCTACCGGGAGGACCGCGAGGCCCTGACCCGGCAACTCGCGCAGGAGCGCGGCCTGACCCTGATCCCGCCCTACGACCATCCGGACGTGATCGCCGGCCAGGGCACGGCGGTGATGGAGCTCCTGGAGGAGACCGGTGCCCTCGACATGGTGCTGGTCTGCCTCGGCGGCGGCGGGCTGCTCGCCGGCTCGGCCCTCGCCGCCCGGGCCCTCGCGCCGGATTGCGAGATCTGGGGCGTCGAGCCCGAGGCCGGCAACGACGGGCAGCAATCCCTGGCCAAGGGCGAGATCGTGCGCATCCCGGTGCCGGTCTCCATCGCCGACGGGGCGCTGACCACGCATCTGGGGCAGCACACCTTCCCGATCATCCAGCGGGAGGTCGCCGGCATCGCCACGGTGTCGGACGCCCAGCTCGCCGCGGCGATGCGCTTCTTCGTCGAGCGCATGAAGCTCGTGGTCGAGCCGACTGGGTGCCTGGCGGCGGCCGCCGCCTTCGAGGGCGTGGTGCCGGTCGCGGACAAGCGGGTCGGCATCGTCCTGTCGGGCGGCAACGTGGATCCGGCCGCCCTCGCCCGCCACCTCGCCGCGTGAGCCCGGCATGAGCCCGGCGACCCCGGAGGCGCTGCTCGGGTTCCTCGAGGAACTCGGCATCGCGGTCCGCACCACCCTGCACCCGCCGGTCCACACGGTCGCGGAATCGCGCGACCTGAAGGCCGGGCTGCCCGGCGGGCATTCGAAGAACCTGTTCCTCAAGGACAAGCGCGGGCGGCTCTTCCTCGTCGTGGCCGAGGCCGAGGCGCGGATCGACCTCAAGCGCCTGCACACAGCCGTCGGAGCCACCGGCCGGCTCTCCTTCGGCTCGGCCGAGCAGCTCCTCGCGGTGCTCGGCGTGCGGCCGGGCTCGGTGACGCCCTTCGGGCTGATCAACGACCGCGAGCGCCTCGTCACGGTGATCCTCGACGCGGGCCTGATGGCGCACGATCCCGTGAACTTCCACCCGCTGCACAACGCCGCGACCCTCGCGCTCGCGCCCGGGGACCTGCTGCGCTTCCTCGCGGCGACCGGGCACGCGCCGCGGATCCAGGCGCTGCCGGAGCCCGCGGGCGCGGAGGAGGCCGAGGCGGCACCCTGAGGCCCCGCCCGCCGCCCTCAGGCCGCGGCCAGGACGTGCACCCCGCCGGCGACGGTCGCGATCAGTCCGAAGCAGGCGAGCGTCACCAGGGCCGCAGCGGGGCCGGACAGGCCGAGCGTCGCGCGCGCGGCGAGCCCGTGCAGCCACAGGACGACGATGCCGAAGGCGCCCGCGTACAGCGCCGCCAGGGCCGGCGTCGCGAGCCCGGCGAGGAGGAGCAGGCCCGGCAGCGCCAGCGTCGCGAGGCCCGTCGCCAGCGTCCAGTTCGTCACGATGACGAAGGGCACGTAGGCGGCCGTGAGGCGCAGGCGCCGCACCACCGCGATCATCGCGACCGGCACGACGAGGAAGCAGGCGACCGCCCCGGCGAGCACCGCCGCGGTGGTGTGGTCGAGGCGGTAGAGCACCGCGTCGCCCGCCGCGGGGCCGCTCCGCTCGAGCGCCAGCGCCACGGTGACGGCCGGCGCCGTCAGCCAGATCGCCCCGAAGGAACGCCAGAACCCGCGCTCGCTCACGTCGAAGCGCCGGAGGGCGTCGGGGCGGCGGTTGAGCAGGTCGGCGGTGCCGCGCAGGGAGCGGCCGACCTCGTCCGCGCTGACGAGCATGGGGCCTCCGGCAGTGTTCAGGCGGCGCGGGCGCCGCGTCTCCGATCCCGCCAGACTCAACTTTCGTCTAATGCCGGTCAAGCGCGTTTTTGCGGCGCAGCATCGGCCGGAAAATAGGCATCGAGGACCCGGCCGTAGATGGCGGCGAGGCGGTCGAGGTCGGACACCGCCACCCGCTCGTCGACCTGGTGCATGGTCCGGCCGACGAGCCCGAACTCGATCACCGGGCAGGCCTCCTTGATGAAGCGCGCGTCCGAGGTCCCGCCCGTGGTCGAGAGCGCCGGCCTGAGGCCGGTCTCGGCCTCGACCGCGTCGGCGACCCGGTGCACGAAGGCGTCGGGCTCGGTCAGGAACGCCACGGCGTTCGTCGGCCGCACGTCGAGGGTGTAGCGCACGGCGTTCCCGGCGCCGGCCGCGAGGCGCCGGTGCAGCTCCTCCGCCAGGGTCCCGGGCGACCAGCGGTCGTTGAACCGGATGTTGAAGGTGGCGCGGGCCTCCGCCGGGATCACGTTGGAGGCCGGGTTGCCGACGTCCATGGTGGTGAATTCGAGGTTCGAGGCGTCGAAATGCGCCGTCCCGGCGTCGAGGGGCTCGGCGAGGAGCGCCTGCGCGAGCCGCAGCAGCCCGGGGATCGGGTTCTCGGCCCGGTGCGGATAGGCGACGTGGCCTTGCGTGCCGTGCACCGTCAGGGTGGCGGTGAGGGAGCCCCGCCGCCCGATCTTGATCGTCTCGCCGAGCCGGTCGGGGTTGGTGGGCTCGCCGAGCAGGGCGTGGTCGAAGCGCTCGCCCCGGGCCCGCGCCCAGGCGAGCACCTTCACGGTGCCGTTGAGGGCCGGCCCCTCCTCGTCCCCGGTGATCAGGAACGCGACCGAACCGCCGAAATCCGGTCCCCGCCGGCGCAGGAAGCCGAGCACCGCCGCGACCATGCAGGCGATGCCGCCCTTCATGTCGACGGCCCCGCGCCCGTGGAGCTCGGCCCCCTCGAGCGTCCCCCCGAAGGGATCGTGGCGCCAGGCCGCCGCGTCGCCCGGCGGCACCACGTCGGTGTGGCCGGCAAGGAGAAGGCAGGGACCGGCGCCGCCGATGCGGGCGTAGAGGTTCTCGACGTCGGGGGTGCCGGCCTCGGAGAAGACCGGGCGCTCGACCGCGAAGCCGGCCAGCCCCAGGATGCCGGCGAGGTAGGCCAGGGCGCCCCCCTCGTCGGGCGTCACGGACGGGCAGCGGATCAGCCCCTGCGCCAGGGCGAGGGGGGACGGGATGTCGGTCACGGTCGGGCCACGCGCGTTCAGCCGCAGGGGAGCGCGCGAGGGGTAGCGCCGAACGGGGCGCTTGAGAACCGCCGGGGCTTCCGGCCGGCCCCGCGGGCACCTAATTACCCTGCATGAGCGCCCTCAGCCCCGACGAGATCGAACGCTACGCCCGCCACATCGTGCTGCGGGAGGTCGGCGGCCCGGGGCAGGTCCGGCTCAAGGCCGCGCGGGTGCTGGTGATCGGAGCCGGCGGGCTCGGCGCCCCGCTGGTCCAGTACCTGGCGGCGGCCGGCATCGGCACGGTCGGCCTCGTCGACGACGACACCGTCTCGCTCTCGAACCTCCAGCGCCAGGTGATCCACGGCACGCCGGACATCGGGCGGCCCAAGGTGGAGAGCGCCGCCGACGCGGTGGCGCGCCTCAACCCGCACGTCCGGGTCGAGGCGCACGCGGTCCGCCTCGGCCCGGACAACGCCGAGGCCCTGGTCTCCGGCTACGACCTCGTGGCGGACGGCTCGGACAACTTCGCGACGCGCTACGCCGTCTCGGATGCCTGCTACCGGGCGCGCCGTCCCCTGGTGACGGCAGCGCTCGGCCAGTTCGACGGCTCGCTCACCACCATCCGGGCCCACGAGACGGGGCCGGACGGGCGGCCGAACCCGACCTATCGCTGCCTGTTCCCGAACCCGCCTCCGCCCGGCGCAGTGCCGACCTGCGCCGAGGCCGGCGTGCTCGGGGCGCTCGCCGGCCTGATGGGCTCGCTCATGGCGCTCGAGGTGATCCGGGCCGTCGCGGGCTTTGGCGAGCCCCTGGTCGGCCGCCTCCTGATGGTGGATGCCCGCTCCCTGCGCTTCGAGACGCTGGCCTACGCCTGGGATCCCGAGAACCCCCTGAGCGGCACCGACCGGGCGGCCTGAGGCGCGGCCTTCCCGGGTGCCGCCCGCGGCCCTCCCGGGTGCCGCCCCGGGGTCAGCGCGGCGGCGGAAGCGGCGGGAGGGCGGCCATCCCGCGCCCGACCTTGTCGAGGCAGCACTTCTTGAACTTCCTGCCGCTGCCGCACGGGCACGGATCGTTGCGGCCGACCGCGCGGTAGGGGTTGCGCTCGGGCTCCGGCGCCTCGCCGTCCTCGCCGCCGGGTCCCGCGAAGGCGGCGGTCTCGCTGGTGTGGGCGAGGTCCTCCCGCAGGTCGCCGAGGTAGTGCACCCCGATCTCCTCGAAGCGGCGCCGGTCGCCGGGCCGGGCGCGGGCCACCGCCAGGATCGCGGCCGACGATTCCCACCGGGTGATGTGGCCGGGGTTCCGCCCGTCCGCCCGCGCGGCCCTGGCCCGGTCGGCAAGGTCGGCGTGACCGAGGAGCACGACCGCGTCCTCCCATCCCTGCCAGGCCTCGCTGCCGGGCCCCGCCAGGCGCGCGTCGTCGAACCGCAGCAGGAACGCCGCCGTGGCGGCGGCGTCGATCCGGCCGTCGGCCGTCAGGAGCGCGAGGGCGTGGAACAGGTCCATGCGCAGGAGGCCCTGCGTGTCCGCGCGGGCGATCGCGGCGAGGAGCGACTCGGCGTCGCCGTCGAAGGTGCTCGCCGCGAGCGCCGCGGCCGTGGTGGTGTAATCCTCGCCGAGGGCCCCGGCGATGCAGGCGTCGTCGCGGGCGAACAGGCGCAGCAGCGGCGCGAAGGCCCGGGTGTCGCGGGCGGCCCCGAGCACGTGGACGCCCCAGTACAGGAGGTTCGCCTCGGCGTCGCTCAGGGTCGCGCCCGCGGCGGCGGCCTCGAGGAGGGACAGTACCGGCCCGGCGATCCGCTCCGGGTGGCCGACGGCACGGGCGAGCGCGTCCGCGGGCAGGAAGAGCGCCCCCGACAGCTCGCGGATCAGGTCGTCCTCGGTCATGTCGCCCCCTCGTCCCGCCTCGTCAGCCGCGCAGGGTCGCGCCGGTCCGGCGCGCGACCTCGGCGACGATCTTGCGGCTCACCGCCTCGATCTCGGCATCGGTGAGGGTCCGGTCCGTCGGCTGGAGCCGGACCGCGACCGCGACCGACTTCTGGTCGGCCCCGATCCCGGGTCCCTCGTAGATGTCGAACACCTCGACGCCGGCGATCAGCGCGCGCTCGGCCCCCTGCGCGGCCTTCAGGATGTCCCCGGCCGCGACGTCGCGGCCGACCACGAAGGCGAAGTCGCGGGTGAGGGGCTGGAACTCGGGCAGGCTCGCGGGCGGCTTCATCTTCGTGGGCCGGTGCTTGGGCAGCGGCAGCGCCTCGAGGGTGATCTCGCAGGCGACGACCGGCCCGCGGGCGTCGAGGGCCCTCAGCACGCGCGGGTGTACCTCGCCGAAGTACCCGACCGGGTTGCGCGGCCCGAACTGGAGCGTGCCCGAGCGGCCCGGGTGCAGCCAGTCGGGCCCGCCCGGGACCACCTGGAGCCCGCCCGTCGGCACCCCGAGGGCGGTGAGGAGCGCCAGGGCGTCGGCCTTGGCCTCGTAGGCGTCGACCGGGCGGGCGGCCCCGTCCCAGTGCCGGCCGGCGCCGCCGTGGCGGGCCGTGCCGCGGCGCAGGGCGGCCGCCTTGGTGGTCTGGCCCTCGGGCTGGTCGGAGGCGAAGCACTGCCCGACCTCGAACAGCGCGACGTCGCCGGAGCCCCGGTCGGCGTTGCGCTGGCCGGCCCGGAGCAGGCCGGGCACGAGGCTCGGGCGCAGGTCCGAGAGGTCGGCCGCGATCGGGTTGGCGAGGGCGAGTTCGGGCGCGCCGCCGCCGAACAGCAAAGCGTCGGCCCGGGCGATGAACGACCACGTCACGGCCTCGACGAGGCCGCGGGCGGCGAACTCGCGCTTGGCGAGGCGGGTGCGCCGCTGGATCACCGTGAGGACCGGGCGGATCACGGTCGCGTCGATCCGGGGCAGGGGCTTGGCCTCGATCCGGTCGAGGCCGGCGATGCGGACGATCTCCTCCACGAGGTCGGCCTTGCCCTCGACGTCCGGACGCCAGGACGGGGGCAGCACCTTCACCCGGTCGCCGCTGCCGGCGACGTGGAAGCCGAGGGCTTCCAGCGTGACCTTCATCTCGGGCCGGCTCACGTCGAGGCCCGAGAGGCGGCGCACCTCGGTCCAGGGGAAGTCGATGAGGTGGTCGGTGTCCGGCGCCTCGCCCGAGATCGCGGCCTCGGTCGGCACGCCGCCGCAGAGGTCGACGACCATCCGGGTCGCGAGGTCGAGGCCCGGCACCGCGAAGGCCGGGTCGACGCCGCGCTCGAAGCGGTAGCGCGCGTCGGTGACGATGCCGAGGCGCCGGCCGGTGCGCGCGATGGTGCGCGGGTCCCAGAGCGCCGACTCGATCAGCACGTCGGTGGTGCCCTCGTCGCAGCCGGAATGCTCGCCTCCCATGATGCCGGCGATCGACTCGACGCCGGCCTCGTCGGCGATCACGACGGCGCCGTCGTCGAGCCGGTAGGTGCGCCCGTCGAGGGCGAGCACCTCCTCGCCGTCCCGGGCCCGGCGCACCGTGAGGTCCCCCGTCACCTTGGCGGCGTCGAAGACGTGCAGCGGCCGGCCGCGGTCGAAGGTGATGTAGTTGGTGATGTCGACGAGGGCGTTGATGGGGCGCAGGCCGATCGCGGCGAGGCGCCGCCGCAGCCATTCCGGCGAGGGCCCGTTGCGCACGCCCCGCACCAGCCGGAGCGCGAAGAGCGGGCAGAGGGCGTCGTCCCCGGGGGCGAGGGCCCGGGTCACGGCGACCGGGCAGGGTCCCTCCCCGCGCACCGGCGGCAGGACCCCGCGCCGCAGGGTGCCGATCCCGGCCGCCGCGAGGTCGCGGGCGATGCCCAGGACCCCGGTGCAATCGGGCCGGTTCGGCGTCAGGTTGATCTCGATCACCGGGTCGTCGAGGCCCGCGTAGGCCGCGTAGGGCTGCCCCACCGGCGCGTCGGCCGGCAGGTCGAGGATGCCGTCGTGATCGTCCGACAGGCCGAGCTCGGCCCCGGAGCACAGCATGCCGCGGCTCTCGACGCCCCGGATGACCCCGACCGCGAGGGTGATGTCCTTGCCCGGCACGTAGGTCCCCGGGGGAGCGAACACGCTGCGCATGCCGGCCCGGGCGTTCGGCGCGCCGCACACCACCTGCACGGGCGGACCGCCCTCGCCCGTGTCCACCGTGCAGACGCGCAGGCGGTCGGCGTTCGGGTGCTGCTCGGCCGTGAGCACCGCCGCGATGCGGTAGGACGCGAGCGCGGCGGCCTTGTCCTCGACGCGCTCCACCTCGAGCCCGATGCGGGTCAGCGTCTCGACGATCACCGCGAGGCCGGCATCGGTGTCGAGGTGGTCCTTGAGCCAGGAGAGGGTGAATTTCATGGGCGTCGCAAGCTCTACGGATCTCTGGAAATCGGCCCGCGGGCCGCAGGGTGGTCCCGGGGCGGCCAGGCGGCCGGGCTCCGCCCTACCCCGTGAGCCCGCCCACCAGGCTCGGCATGTCGAGCGGCCGAAAGCCGTAATGGTCGAGCCAGCGCAGGTCGGCCTCGAAGAAGGGGCGCAGGTCCGGCATGCCGTACTTGAGCATCGCGATCCGGTCGATGCCCATGCCCCAGGCGAAGCCCTGCACGGCGTCCGGATCGAGGCCGCAATTGCGCAGCACGTTCGGGTGGACCATCCCGCAGCCGAGGATCTCGAGCCAGTCGTCCCCTTCCCCGAAGCGGATCTCGCCGCCCTTGCGCGAGCACTGGATGTCGACCTCGGCCGAGGGCTCGGTGAACGGGAAGTAGGACGGACGGAAGCGCATCTTCACGCTCTCGACCTCGAAGAACGCCTTGCAGAACTCCTCGAGGATCCACTTGAGGTGCGCGATGTTCGCCGTGCGGTCGATCACCAGGCCCTCGACCTGGTGGAACATCGGGGTGTGGGTCTGGTCGGAATCGTGCCGGTAGGTGCGGCCCGGGCAGATCACCCGGATCGGCGGCTCCTGGGAGCGCATGGTGCGGACCTGCACCGGCGAGGTGTGGGTGCGCAGGAGCTTGCGCCGCCCGTCCCGGTCGGGCTGGAGGAAGAACGTGTCGTGCATCTCCCGGGCCGGATGGCCCTCGGGGAAGTTCAGCGCGGTGAAGTTCAGCTCGTCCGTCTCGACGTCCGGCCCCTCGGCCACCGCGAAGCCCATGTCGCCGAAGATCGCCGTGATCTCGTCCATGACCTGGGTGATCGGGTGGATGCGCCCGCGGGTCTCCGGGCCCTCGCGCACCGGCAGCGTGACGTCGATGCGCTCGGCGGCGAGGCGGGCCGCGAGCGCCGCCTCGGCCAGCGTCTCGCGGCGGGCCTGGATGGCGCCCTGCACGCGGTCGCGCAGGCCGTTGATCAGGGGTCCCTGCTCCTTGCGCGCCTCGGGCGTCATGGCGCCGAGGGTCTTCAGCAGGTCGGAGACGGCGCCCTTCTTGCCCAGGGCGGACACGCGCACGCCCTCGAGCGTGCCCTCGTCGGCGGCGCCCGCGACCTGGGCCAGGAGTTCGGTTTCGAGGCTGTGGAGATCGGTCATCGGGTGCCTTCCGGGCTGCGGATGCCCTGCAACGCGGGGGCCCGGGCCGTCAACCGGCCCGGGGCGGGGCGAGCGCAACGAAAAACGGCCCGCTTGCGAGGCGAGCCGCCGGGCCGTGGCGTGGGGTCGCCGGATCGCGGGCTCGGCCGCGACCCGGGGGCGCGATCGTGCCTACGCCGCCTTGACCCGCTCCGCCGGCAGGGCCGCCTTGGCCTTCTCGACCACGGCCCCGAAGGCCGCCGGCTCGTGGATGGCGAGGTCCGACAGCGCCTTGCGGTCGACCGTGACGCCCGCCTTGGCGAGGCCGTCGATGAAGCGCGAGTAGGTCAGGCCGTGCAGGCGCACCGCCGCGTTGAGGCGCTGGATCCACAGCGCCCGGAACGTGCGCTTGCGGTTCTTGCGGTCGCGGTAGGCGTATTGCAGCCCCTTCTCGACCGCCTGCTTGGCGATGCGGATCGTGTTCTTGCGCCGGCCGTAATAGCCCTTGGCGGCCTTGAACACCTTCTTGTGCCGGGCGTGACTCGTCACGCCGCGCTTGACGCGGGCCATGATGATCTCCTGGAAGTTCGACGAAACAGATTGAACGCGCGGGGAAGGACCTCAGCCGTTCGGCAGGAAGTACTTCTTGACGTTGGCGGCATCGCCCTCGAACAGGGTGGTGGTGCCGCGCAAGTTGCGGATCTGCTTCGTGGTCCGCTTGATCATGCCGTGGCGCTTGCCGGCCTGGGCGTACATGACCTTGCCGGTTCCGGTGATCTTGAAGCGCTTCTTGGCGCCCGACTTCGTCTTCAGCTTGGGCATTTGGCTCTCCTGACGCGAACTCCACCAGGCCCCGTCAGGGGCCCGCGGGACCATCGGTCCCGACGACCGCGCGCGATCGATGGCGTGGAGCAACACGAACCGCCACGGCAGCCCTCACGGCCGGGCGGTTCGGTGAGGGGCGCGCTATAGCAGAGGCACGCGTGCACCGCAATCGCCCCGGGGGCCGTCCGGACGCCGCCCCGCCGCGCCGGTGGATTCCTGTGAGTCATGGGAGTTGTGACGCCGTCGGATCTGGCTTTGTGCAATGCACCGGAACCATAAGCCGAGGTTCGCGGTTTCGTTCATGTCCCGCTCAGGCCCAATCGTGCTTGGTCTCGCCAACGATTGGCGTCTCAGGAGAAAACGTCGTGCGCATTGCCCAGATTGCCCCTCTCGCGGAGGCCGTCCCGCCGAAGTTCTACGGCGGCACCGAGCGCGTCGTCTCATGGCTGACCGAGGAGCTCGTCCGGCAGGGTCACGACGTCACCCTCTTCGCGAGCGGCGACTCGGAGACCAGCGCCAAGCTCGTCGCCTGCTGCCCTGAAGGGCTGCGCCTGGCCGGGATCCGCGACCACGTGGCGAGCCACCTCGCCATGCTGTACCACCTGCGCCGGCGGGCGGACGAGTTCGACGTCATCCACTTCCACATCGACCTCCTCCAGTACCCGCTGTTCGAGGAGTTCAACCACAAGTGCGTCACCACCCTGCACGGGCGGCTCGACGTGCCGGACTTCATGCCGGTCTACCGCACCTTCACGGGCATGCCGCTGGTCTCGATCTCCGACCACCAGCGCGGGCCGATGCCGTCGAACGCCAACTGGCTCTCGACCATCCACCACGGCCTGCCGACCGAGAATTGCCGCTTCTCGCCCAAGCCCAAGGACGGCGGCTACCTCGCGTTCCTCGGCCGCATCTCCCCCGAGAAGCGCCCGGACCGCGCCATCGAGATGGCCAAGCGCTCCGGCGTGAAGCTCAAGATCGCCGCCAAGGTCGACAAGGCCGACCAGGATTACTGGGACGAGGTCATCGAGCCGATGATCCACCACCCGCTCATCGAGTACATCGGTGAGATCAATGAGGACCAGAAGCACGAGTTCCTGGGCAACGCCCTGGCGCTGGCGTTCCCGATCGACTGGCCGGAGCCCTTCGGCCTGGTGATGATCGAGGCGATGTCCGCCGGCACGCCGGTGATCGCGTGGCGCAACGGCTCGGTGCCGGAAGTCATCGAGGACGGCGTCTCGGGCGTCGTGGTCGACTCGATGGACGCGGCGGTGGCGGCGGTCGACACCGTCAAGTCCATGAGCCGCGAGGGCGTGCGCCGCTACTTCGAGACCCGCTTCACCGCCGGCGTGATGGCCCGGTCGTACGTCGCCGCCTACGAGTCGCTCCTCGCCCGCGAGGCCGACGTGATCAAGCTGCCGGGCCTGAGCTTCGCGGCGCCCGGGATCGAGATCAACGGCGCGACGAACGGCGCCTCGCACATCCTGCGGCCCGCGCAGCTGCGCGCCGTCTGAGAGACCCGCCCGCGCGGACGGCGCCGGCCCCGGAGCGGGGCCGCCGCATCCCCGGCCTCGCGAAGGGCCCGGCATCCCAGGATGCCGGGCCCTTCGCGTTTCCGCCGCGGCGGCACTGCCTGAAATCCGTGCGCGGATGCCCACCAACTCCCCCTGGTTGCGGCCGCACGATGGCCCACATTGGCGGGCGTATGGTGGGGCCGGCCGCGAATCGCGCCGGCGCCTCAACACTCCCTGGAGATCCGTGCCGATGGTCGAGACCGTCCGGGCGCCCGCTCACCCCACCGCCTCCGCCGCGCCGTCGGACGACGAGCACCTGCCGCAGTACCACATCGAGGCCCAGACCTCGCTGGTGGAGCGGCCCCTGCGCTCGCTCAAGCACGGCGACGCGTTCGCGGTGCTGGACAGCTACGGCGACATCGGCGTGTTTCCCGGGCCCGAGGGCCTGTACTTCCAGGACACCCGCTTCCTCTCGCGCCTTGAGCTGACGGTGGAGGGCCAGCGGCCCCTCCTGCTCGGCTCGGTGATCCAGGACGACAACGGGGCGCTCTCGGTCGACCTCACGACGCCCGACATCCGGCTCGACGCCGGCGACGAGACCAGCATCCCGCGGGAGATCATCGCGCTCGAGCGCACCAAATTCCTGTTCCGCGGCACCTGCTACGACCGCATCGGCCTGCGCAACTACGACACCAAGCCCCGCCACCTGCGCGTCGCGGTCACCTTCGACGCGGATTTCCGCGACCTGTTCGAGGTGCGGGGCACGAACCGGACCGAGCGCGGCCGGCGCAGCGTCGAGGTCTCGGGTCCCGCCGAGGTCACGTTCCGCTACGTGGGGCTCGACGCGCGCAGCCGCACGACCCGGATGCATTTCGGGCCGAGGCCCGCGCGCCTGGAGCCGAACCGGGCGGAGTTCGAGGTGCGCCTCGCGGCCGGGGGCCGGGCCTCGGTCTTCGTGCGCGCCGTCTGCGACACGGTGGACCTGAGCCGGGAGGGCGTCGCCGTGGCGGCAGTGGGCAGCGCGCTGCCGCCGACCTCGGCCGCCTACCCCAAGCCGCGCCGGGACGACGGCCACCCGAAGGGCGAGGGCATGGCCTTCGCCCTGGCGTACCGGGACGCGCGCCGGGACCTGCGGGCCGCCACCGACGGCATCACCACCATCGAGAGCTCGAACGACCAGTTCAACGAGGCCGCCTGCCGCGCCACGGCCGACCTCTACATGCTGGCGAGCCGCACGCCGCAGGGCATCTACCCCTACGCCGGGATCCCCTGGTACAGCACCGTGTTCGGGCGCGACGGCATCATCACCGCCATGATGACGCTGTGGATCGACCCCAACATCGCCAAGGGCGTGCTGCGCCACCTCGCGGCGACGCAGGCGACCACGATCGACCCGGCCGCCGACGCCCAGCCCGGCAAGATCCTGCACGAGACCCGCAACGGCGAGATGGCGATCCTCGGCGAGGTGCCGTTCCGCCTCTACTACGGGACGATCGACGCCACCCCGCTCTTCGTGATGCTGGCGGGCCAGTACTACGAGCAGACCGGGGACCGCGCGACGATCGCGGAGATCTGGCCCAACGTGCTGGCGGCGCTGGCCTGGATCGACCGGTACGGCGACCGGGACGGCGACGGCTTCGTCGAGTACGCCCGCGAGACCGACAAGGGCCTGGCGAACCAGGGCTGGAAGGACAGCCACGACTCGATCTTCCACGCCGACGGCCGCATGGCCCACGGGCCGATCGCGCTCTGCGAGGTGCAGGGCTACGTCTACGCGGCCAAGCGCGGCGCCGCCAAGCTCGCCCTGGCGCTCGGCGACGCGGCCTTGAGCGAGCGGCTGAAGGCGGAATCCGAGCGCCTGCGGCAGGCCTTCGACGCGGCGTTCTTCCTGCCCGAGATCGGCACCTACGCCCTCGCCCTCGACGGCGAGAAGCGCCCCTGCGCGGTGCGCTCGTCCAATGCCGGCCACGCGCTCTTCACCGGCATCGCCTTCCCGGAGCGGGCCGAGAGCGTCGCCGCGGTGCTGATGTCGCGGGACGGCTTCAACGGCTGGGGCGTGCGCACCATCGCGGTGGGCGAGGCGCGCTACAACCCGATGTCGTACCACAACGGCTCGATCTGGCCGCACGACAACGCCCTCGTGGCGCTCGGCCTCGCCCGCTACGGGCTGAAGGCCGAGGCCGCACGGGTGTTCGAGGGCCAGCACGGCGCTTCCCTGTACCAGGAGGGGCGGCGCCTGCCGGAGCTGTTCTGCGGCTTCATCCAGCGCAAGCAGCGCGGGCCGACGAACTACCCGGTCGCGTGCAGCCCGCAGGCCTGGGCCGCCGCGGCGCCGTTCGCGTTCCTGGCGGCCTGCCTCGGGCTGGAGCTGCGCCACGACCGCAACCGGATCCGCTTCCGCGACCCGATCCTGCCGGCCTTCCTCGACGACGTGCTGATCCGCAACCTCAGGCTCGGAGGCTCGCGGGTCGACCTGCTGCTGCACCGGCACGGCCCCGACGTCACCGTCAACGTGCTGCGCCGGAGCGGCGACGCCCAGGTCGTGCTGCTCAAATGACGACGGGCCGGGACGCGCCCGGCCCTTCGATCCCGCGAGCCGGGGGCTCGGGCCCGCGAGCCGGAGGCTCGGGTCGCGAGCCGCGGGCTCGGGTCGTGCGAGCCGGAGGCTCTCGGGCCTTGCGCGTCCGGGGGCTCAGCGCGGCGCCAGGATCATGATCATCTGGCGGCCCTCGAGCTGCGGCTCGCTCTCGACCTTGGCGATCTCCTGCGTCTCGGCCTTCACGCGCTCGAGCAGACGAAGTCCGAGATCCTGGTGCGCCATCTCGCGACCGCGGAAGCGGAGCGTCACCTTGACCTTGTCGCCCTCCTCGAAGAAGCGCTGCACGGCCTTCATCTTGACTTCGTAGTCGTGCTTGTCGATGCCGGGCCGGAGCTTGATCTCCTTGACCTCGACGGTCTTCTGCCGCTTGCGCGCCTCGGCCTGCTTCTTCTGCTCGTTGAAGCGGAAGCGGCCGTAGTCGAGAAGCTTGCAAACCGGTGGCGCCGAGTTGGGCGCGATCTCGACGAGGTCGAGGCCGGCCTCTTCGGCGAGCTGCAGCGCGTCGAAGAACGCCATGACGCCGCGGTTCTGGCCGCTGTCGTCGATGAGCTGAACTTCACGGACGCCGCGGATATCCCGGTTGGCGCGCGGCCCGTCCTTCTGCGGGGCCGGCATGGCTCTCATAGGTCTGCGAATGGCTGTAATCTCCTCAATGACGTCGGCCGGCGGCAGGCCGGGAACCGTTCGCCCCGAAGGCCGGTCCCGAACCACCGCGCGGTCAAACTCAGGTGAACGCGGTCACCTTGGCTAAACCGCACGCGTTGTCAACTCGCGGATGCGGAACTTGGTTGCGGGAAGGCGAATCTCGCGTGAGATCTTGGCCGTCCGCTGTCTTCGCGCGCGCCTCAGGGCCCCTGCCCCGGTATCGGGGCGTCCAGGAGCGCGCTATAGACCTCCAGAGTATCTGCGAGCATGCGCTCGAGGGAGAAATGCTGCTCGACGTGGGCGCGCGCCCGGCGCACCAGGGCGTCCCGGGCGCTGGCCCCGAGCTGGAGCACCTCCGCGAGCGCCGCCGCGAGGGCTGCGGCGTCGCCGGCCGGCACGCGCCAGCCCGTCCGCTCGGAGGCGGGCACCTCCGGGGGGGCCAGCACCGTCTCGGGCACCGCGCCGAGGTCGGACACGACCACCGGGGTGCCGAGGGCCTGGGCCTCCACGGCCGAGCGGCCGAACGCCTCCGGCTCGGTCGAGGGCACCGCCACCACGGAGGCGGCCCGGAAGGCCGCCGGCATGTCGGCGCAGTGCCCGACCCGGCGCACGATCCCGGCCAGGCGATGGGCGGCGATGAGGGCGTCGAGCTCCCGGACGTAGGCCGTGCGTCCCTGCGGGTCGCCGGCGAGCACCACCGTGAAGTCGGCCATGCCGCGGTCGCGCAGGGCGGCGGCGGCCTCGATCAGGACCCGGTGGCCCTTCCAGGGCGTGAGGCGCGCGGCGAGCAGCACGACGCGCTCATGCGGCGCCACACCCCAGGACCGGCGCAGGGCCTCGACCCGGGCCGGTGCGACCTGGGACGGCGCGAAGGCCGCGAGGTCGGTGCCGCGATGGATCACCCGCAGGCGCTCTCCCACGACGTGGGGATGGAGGGCCAGGATCGCGTCGGCCGTGAAGTGGGAGTTGGCGATCACCACGTCGCCCCGCGCCATGACCGAGTTGTACAGGAGCTTCACCGGGGTGCGGCCGGAATAGCTGCCGTGGTACGTCGTCACGAACGGGATCCGCAGGCGGCGATGCACCCCGAGGGCGACCCAGGCCGGCGCCCGCGAGCGGGCGTGGATGAGCGCGACCCCCTCGGCCCGGCAGATCCGGGCGAGGCGCCCGACGTTCAGCGCCATGGCGAGGGGATTCTTGCTGCGGGCCGGGAACGGCACCCAGACCCCGCCCTTGGCCTGGAGCTCGCCGACGAGGCGGCCGCCCTCCGTGGCGACGAGCGCCCGGGCACCCACCGCCGCCAGCGCCGCCGCGACGTCCACTGCCGTGCGCTCGGCGCCCCCGGCGTCCAGATCGGGGATGATCTGGAGCACCGTTCGCCCCGCGAGGGGGTGGCTCGCGGCCGGAAAGGGCGTGGCCTGGCTCGACGGCATGAGGTTCCGGGTCAGTGCTGTGATGGTCGCTCTCGCGGCAATGCGGTGCCCGCTCCGTGCAGGGTTGGCGTGGCGGGCGGACTTCGTCGTAGAAGCCGCCCTCGGCTCGGTGCGCGACAATCGCGTGATCGCGTTGCGGATCGGTAAACCCTGGCGGTCGCCCGGTCCCGGCCGGCGGCCGCGCCGAAGAGCTGACATAGGGCCGTCACCGGGAACAGCGACATGAACGACGAGAGCGCACGCAGCCCCGCCACCCTGATGCCGGTCGGCACTGGCCCCGGGGCGCGCCGGCTCGCCACCCTGGTGCGCCCGGGCGCGGGGCCGCCGGTGGTCTGGCTCGGCGGCTTCCGGTCCGACATGCGCGCCACCAAGGCCGAGGCCCTGGACGCGTGGGCTGCGGCGCGAGGCCGCAGCCTCGTGCGCTTCGATTACGCCGGACACGGCGAGTCGGAGGGGCGCTTCGCGGATTTCACGATCTCGGACTGGCTCGCGGACGCGGAGGCGGTGATCGGCCGCCACGCCGCCGAGCGGCCGGTCCTCGTCGGCTCGTCGATGGGCGGCTGGATCGCCCTCCTGGCCGCGCGCCGGGTGCGCCCGGCCGGCCTCGTGCTGATCGCGCCCGCGGTGGACTTCACCGAGGAGCTGATGTGGGCGCGCTTCCCCGAGGAGGTGCGCGCGCAGGTGATGCGGGACGGGGTCTGGCAGCGCGGCTCCGCCTACTCCCCGGAGCCGACCCCGGTGACGCGGGCCCTGATCGAGGACGGGCGCCGGCACTGCCTGCTCGGTGCCCCGATCGATCCGGGCTGCCCGGTGCACATCCTGCAGGGCATGGCCGACCCGGACGTGCCGTGGCGGCACGCCCTGAGGATCGTCGAGCGCCTGCCCGGGCACGGCGTGATCCTCACCCTGATCAAGGACGGGGATCACCGCCTGTCGGGCCCGGCCGACCTCGACCGCCTCGTCGCGGCGGTCGAGGGCGTGGCGCCACCGGCTATGGCGCCACCGGCGCCGTGAGCCTTGCGGCTCAGTGCACGCTGACGGCCTGGAGGTCGTTCGCCCAGGCGTTGGCGATCGCCGCGTCGCGGCTGTCGGTGAGCAGGATCGGGGCCCCGCTCGCCGAGAGCAGGGCGAACACGTCGAGGCCCGGGGTCAGGTCCGGCGCCTGCGGGAAGAGCCGCATGACGTCCTCGGAGCGCATGGCCCGGACGTAGGCGACGTGGCCCTCGCCGAGGGCCGCGAGCGCGTCGGAATCCATGGTGTGGGTAGCGTCGGTCATGATGCGCCCTCCTCTATCAGGCGGCAGAGCGAAGGCCGGCGATACCCCGAAGCGGCATCGGTCCGGCCGGTGAACAGGATATGGGGAGCCTCACTCGGCGTCGCGCGACCCGATGTCGATCCGTCGCACGATCCGCTCCGGCTCCGGCCGCGCGAGGTCGATGGACAGGAGGCCGTTCGAGAGATCGGCGCCCAGGACCTCCATGCCGTCGGCGAGCAGGAAGGCGCGCTGGAACTGGCGGGCCGCGATGCCGCGATGCAGGTAGGTCCGGCTCTTGTCGTCGGCCTGGCGGCCGCGGACGATGAGCTGGCTCTCCTCCAGAGTCACGTCGAGCTGGTCGCGCGTGAAGCCCGCCACCGCCAGCGTGATGCGGAGCCGCTCGGGCTCGCGGTCGGTGCGCACGAGGCGCTCGATGTTGTAGGGCGGGTAGCCGTCGTTCGCCGCCTTGGCGACGCGGTCGAGCGCCTGCTCGATCTCGTCGAACCCCAGCAGGAACGGATGCCCGAAGGGCGAGGGACGCGTCATGTCGTGTTCGAAGCCCTGTTGCGACGAGGCACTTCGGTGGGTGCGAGCCCGCGGATGCAGCGCTCGTGCGGCCGACCGCAACCCTGCCGGCCTCGGCAGATATGAGGGCCGGCCGACGGCTCATCAAGGGGCCGCGGGGCGCCGTGCCGGGCTCGTCCCCCGCTCACCGCTTGGGGGCGCGGGTGAGCTTCTGGCTGATGCGCTCGCGCAGGTCGGCGGGGAGCTCGAGGTCCACCACCCGCCAGGTCCAGCCGCGCAGGCGCAGGCGCAGGCGGAACTGGCCCTCGTGGGGGCGGTTCGGCGGGTAGCTCACCACGATGCCCCGGAATCCCCGCGGCTCCGCCGAGCGGAAGAGCGCGAAGAGCTGCCACAGGCTCGTGGCCGGGAGGCCGACGCGCTCAGGGTGGGGCGCCTCGCGGGTCCCGGCGGGCGGGCTCTCCTGCAGGGCAGGGCTTTCGCGGGAGGCAGGGCTCTCGCGGGGGGCCGGGCCGTCCAGCGGGCGGGCGTCGAGGACGAGGCGCTGCGGCCAGCCGTCGTCGAGGAGGTCGATCAGGGTCTCGGGGGTGACCAGGGTCTCCACCACCGGCTCGGCGAGGGTTCCGGCGGCCTCGTTGAGGATCTGGCGCTCGCGGGGGGAGAGGTCGCGCCGGGCCGCGATCCCGTCGACGGCCGCCGCCATCGCCTGCTTGGTCAGGGAGAGGCGCAGGGTGCGGAAGTTGACCCGGTCGGCCACCGCCTGGGCGTCGTGGGCCTGCACCGCACGGGCGAGGCGGTAGAGCGCGACGTAGGGCGAGAGCCCGTAGGCGAGCCAGAACAGCAGGATCGCCAGGAACGCGCACCCCCCGCGGATCATGCCCGGGCCGCGCCGGTGGGAACGGGGGCGGCCGTCACGCCGGGCGGGCGAAGGGCGCGAACGCGGCGATCACCTGCTCGTAGACCGGGCGCTTGAACGGGATGATGAGGTCCGCGAGGTTGGCGAGGGGCTCCCAGCGCCAGGCGTCGAACTCCGCCTTGTGGGCACCGCCGGCCGGATGGTGGATGTCGATCTCGCTGTCGGCGCCCTGGAAGGCGAAGGCGAACCATTTCTGCGTCTGGCCCCGGTAGCGCCCCTTCCAGGGCTTGCCCGCCGCGAAGGTCGGCAGGTCGTAGCTGTACCAGCCCGGAGCCTCGGCGAGGAAGCGCACGGAGCCCGGCGCCACGTTGGTCTCCTCGTAGAGCTCGCGCAGGGCGGCGTCCCGGGGCGCCTCGCCCGCGTCGATGCCGCCCTGGGGCATCTGCCAGGACCGCCCGCCGAGGCTCGCCCCCGCCTCGCCCCGGCGGTGCCCGGCGAAGACGAGGCCGTCGCGGTTGAAGAGCGCGATGCCGACGCAGGGGCGGTAGGGCAGGTCGGCGAGGGCGTCGGGGGAGCGGGTCGGGGGCGACATCGGGGCGACCTTACGGGCATTTCGCGCCGGAGGGGAGGCCGGCCGGCGCCAGGGGCTGCGGGGGCGTTGCGGTCGCGGGGCGCCGGGCTCACGGGGCGGTGCGCAGCGCCCGGCTGACCGGGACGAGCAGGATCCCCCGCGCCTCCAGGTCCCGGGACCAGCGCGCGACGCGGTCGATGGAGAGCGGCAGGGCGCTGGCGCTGCCGAGGGCGAAGCCGGTCCTGCGGGCGGCGTCCTCCAGGCGGGCGAGCTCGCGGTCGATGGCGTCCGGGCGCGGCACGGCGTCGACCACGATCTCGGCCCGGGCCGCCGGGACCTTGGCCTTGCGGGCGGCCTCGCGGGCGACCGAGCGCGGCGAGGAGCCGTCGTCGAGGAAGCCGAGGCCGCGGGCGCCGATCTCCCGCAGCACCGGGTCGAGGGCGGCGGGCTCCCCGGTGAAGCGCGCGCCCATGAAGTTCACGACCCCGACCGCGCCCGGAACCCGGCCGAGGACGAAGCCGAGGCGGTCGATGTTGTCGGCCGCCCTCGCGCCCGCGAGGAGCGTCTGGGGGCCCGGATCGTTGTCGGGATAGTCGAAGGGCTCCATCGGGGCCTGGACCATGACCTCGTGGCCCGCCTCCCGGGCCCGGGCGACCGCCCGCAGCACGTCGGCGCCGTAGGGCGCGAACGCCAGGGTGACGGCGGGGGGCAGCTTCTGCACGGCGTCCTGGGTCGCCGCCTGCCCGATGCCGAGGCCGGCGACGAGGAGCGCGACCCGCCCGGCCGGGGCTCCGCCCCGCTCCAGGCCCGGCGCCTCGGGGCGGGCGTAGACGTCGAGGGCGCGGCTGCCGTCGGGCCCGATCCGCGGCAGGGTGCCGTAGCGCCCGCGCTCGACGAGGCGCGGGTCGGGCGCGGGCGCGAGCTGGACCGGGCCGGCGCCCGGCACCCGGATCACCACGGAATCCGGCGCGGCGGTGCCGTCCGGCCGCGTGACCGCGACGCCGGAGGCGCGCTCGACCTCGCCGGCGCTGCGGCTCGCCCCCTCGCCGGCGCCCCGCGCCGGGGCGCCCGCCTCGGGCCGGTCCGGGGCGGGCTGGCGGATCTCGATCGGCACGAGGACGTGGGGCTCGCCCCCGAGCGGGTCGTCGCTCAGGCCGAGGTAGCCCGCGAGGGCCAGGACGGCGGCGCCCGCGGCGCCGGCGAGGATCGGCCCCGGCCGGAGCGCGGCGCGCCGGCGGGCCGCGCGGGAGGGCGCGCCGTCCCGGAGCCCGAGCGGACGGGTCAGGATGTTGTCGGACGCGAGGGTCACAGGCTGGAGGTCCCGCGACCGTGTCATTGCACGCGAAAGGCCCGCAGCGCCGGTCGTTGAACCGGCATTGCGGGCCTTCATGGTTAACGCGAGCCTAAGATCCCGCGCCGGGCGCGCCGGCGCGGCTCATTTCGGCACGCCGGGCTCAGTTCGGGACGTTGGTCTTCGCGGTGTTGGCCGCCCCCTTCTGCACCCCGTGCAGCACGTCGACCGCGGCGCTCAGCTGCTTGTCCTTGGCCGGGTCCGGCGGGACGTAGGCCGACGAGCCGCCGCGCTCCTCGGTGTCCTTCTGCTTGAGGTGCCCCTTGAGGCCGGCCTCGCCCTTGGTCTCGTCCTTGCCCTTCAGCTCGTCGGGCACGTCCTGCAGCACCTCCTGGTCCGGCTCGATGCCCTTGGCCTGGATCGAGCGGCCCGACGGCGTGTAGTAGCGGGCCGTGGTCAGCCGCAGGGCGCCGTTGCCGCCGAGCGGGATGATCGACTGCACCGAGCCCTTCCCGAAGGAGCGCGTGCCGAGCACCGTGGCGCGCTTGTGGTCCTGGAGGGCGCCGGCGACGATCTCGGAGGCCGAGGCGGAGCCGCCGTTGACCAGCACGACGACGGGCTTGCCCTTCGTCAGGTCGCCGGACTTGGCCGAGAAGCGCTGCGTCTCGTCCGGGTTGCGGCCGCGGGTCGAGACGATCTCGCCCCGGTCGAGGAAGGCGTCCGACACCATCACGGCCTGGTCGAGGAGGCCGCCCGGGTTGTTGCGCAGGTCGAGGATGTAGCCCTTCAGCTTGTCGCCCGGCAGGTCGTTCGAGAGCTTCTCGATGGCGGCCTTCAGGCCGTCGAAGGTCTGCTCGTTGAACTGGGTCAGCCGGATGTAGCCGACGTCCCCGCCCTCGGTGCGCGAGCGCACGGGCTTGATGCGGATCAGGTCGCGGTTGAGCGTGACCTCGATCGGGTCCTTGGCTTCCTTGCGGGTGATCTTCAGCTTGACCGGGGAGTTGACCGGGCCGCGCATCTTGTCGACGGCCTGGTTGAGGCTGAGGCCCTGCACCTGGTCGTTGTCGATCTGCGTGATCACGTCGTTGGCGAGCAGGCCGGCGCGGGCGGCGGGCGTGTCGTCTATCGGGGTCACGACCTTGATCAGGCCGTCCTCCATCGTGACCTCGATCCCGAGGCCCCCGAACTCGCCGCGGGTCTGCACCTGCATGTCGCGGAAGCTCTTCGCGTCCATGTAGCTCGAGTGCGGGTCGAGCGACGTCAGCATGCCGTTGACGGCCGCCTCGATCAGCTTCGCCTCGTCCGGCTTCTCGACGTAGTCGGTGCGAATCTTCTCGAAGACGTCACCGAACAGGCTGAGCTGGCGGTAGGTCTCCGCCGAGGCCGCGACGGCGCTCGTGCTCGACAGCAGGTGGGTCTGAGTCGCCACCGTGGCCGTCCCGGCGCCCAGGATGGCTCCGAACAGGACGAGGGAAACTTTGCGCATTATCCGCGAACCTTCTCGCTTGACCCTTTGGCCCACCAAGGATCCGGGTCGATGGAGCCACCGTCTTTTCGAAACTCGACGTACAGGACGGGATCGTTCCGTCCGCCGGCTCCTGCCGAAGGTGCGGAGCCCGTGTCCCCCATGACGGCGACCGGCTCCCCCGCGAGCACGAACTGACCTACCTCGACGTTGATCTGATCCATGCCCGCCAGGAGCAGATAGTAGCCGTCGCCGGCATTGATGATCAAGAGACGACCGTAGGACCGGAACGACCCCGCGTAGGCGACCCAGCCGTCCGCCGGGGAGGACACGACGCCGCGCGGCCGGGTGCCGAGCGAAATGCCGCGGGTGGTGCCGCCGTTTCCGTCGGGGCTCGCGAACCCCCTGACCACCTCGCCGCTCACCGGGCGGGGCACGAGCCCGCGGGCCTGCCCGAAAGGCATCTTCGGTGCCAGCCGGGCCGGGTCGCGCAGGGCCGCGGCGGCGAAGCGCTCGCGGGTCTCGCGGGTCTCGGCCTCCGCGGCCTGCCGGGCGGCGGCGTCGGCGCGCCGGGCCGCCGAGACCTCGCCGTCGAGGCGGTCGACGAGGTCCTTGACGGTGCGGGCCTGCCCGGCGAGGCCGGCGGCGCGCTCCCGCTCGGCCGAGAGGCCGCTCTCGGTCTCGCTGATGCGGGATTGCCGGGCCGCCACGAGGGCGCCGAGGCGCTGCTGCTCGGCGCCCCAGCCCGCGAGGTCGCCCCGCAGGGTGGCGCGGTCGGCCGCGATGAGCCCGCGCAGGCGCACGAGTTCGGCGAGGTCGCCCGCCAGGGTCTCGGCCTCGCCCTGCAGCTCGGGCACCACGGCGCCGAGCAGCATCGAGGTGCGGATGGCCGCCAGCATGTCCTCGGGCTGCACCAGCACCGCGGGCGGCGGGCGCCGCCCCATGCGCTGGAGCGCCGCCAGCACCTCCGCGATGACGGTGCGGCGGCCCTCGAGGGAGCGGCGGATCCCGGTCTCGTTCTCGGTCATGGCCTGGAGGCGGGCCTCGAGCTCGGAGATGCGCGTCTCCGCCTCCTGGGCCTTGCGGGCGGCGTCGATCAGGGCCTGGTTCAGCCGGGCGCGGTCGCCCTTCATCTCCGCCACCTCGCGCTCGAGGCGCGCCCGGGTCTCGGCGCTGGCCTGGAGCGCCGCTTCGAGGGCCCGCAGGCTCTCCGCCCGCCGCTCCTTCTCGGCCTGGGCCCGCGCCACCGCGTCCGCCTTCTCGATCCCGGGCCTGTCGCCGCCGGGCCTGTCGGCGGGCGCGGCGTTCTGGGCAAGGGCCTTCTGGGCGGCGGCCGCCGGCGCGAGCAGGAGCGCGGCGAGCAGGAGCCAGGCGCGCATCACGGAGCGCCGCGGTGGTAGGGATGCCCGGACAGGATCGTCATGGTCCGGTAGAGCTGCTCCAGGGCGAGGACGCGCACGAGGCCGTGCGGCAGGGTCGCGGCGCCGAAGGCGAAGAGCAGGTCGGCCCGCGCCTTCACCGTAGGGTCGAGCCCGTCGGCGCCGCCAATCACGATGGCGAGACCGGGGCGCCCGCCGTCCCGCCAGGCCCCGACCTGCGCGGCGAGGGCCTCGCTCGTGATCGCCCGGCCCCCCTCGTCGAGCACGAGGGCAGCCGCCCCGGCCGGGATCGCCGCCAGGATCAGGGCGGCCTCCTCGGCGCAGCGGTCGGGGGCGCGCCGCGCCCGGCTCTCCGGAATTTCCACAGGCTGCACCGCCGAGAAGCCGAGGCCGCGCCCGAGGGCGTCGGCCCGGGCGAGGTAGCCCTGCGCGAGCTCGCGCTCGGGCCCGCGCTTCAGCCGACCCACCGCGACGAGAGCGAGCCGCACGCCGTCACCCGATCCCGTCCGTGGGCGCGTCTAGCCGGCGAGGCGGTCGCCCGGCCGGTCGGCGCCCCAAATCTTCTCGAGGTTGTAGAAATGGCGCACCTCGGGCCGGAAGATGTGGACCAGGAGGTCGCCGGCGTCGATCAGCACCCAGTCGCAGGCGGGCATGCCCTCGACCCGGAGGTTGCCGAAGCCCCGCGCCTTGAGCTCCTGGAGCACCTTGTCGGCGATGGAGCCGACGTGGCGCTGGGAGCGGCCGGAGGTGAT
Source organism: Methylobacterium crusticola (assembly GCF_003574465.1). Taxonomy (GTDB): domain Bacteria; phylum Pseudomonadota; class Alphaproteobacteria; order Rhizobiales; family Beijerinckiaceae; genus Methylobacterium; species Methylobacterium crusticola. The sequence goes on along the minus strand of NZ_QOWC01000003.1, from coordinate 35,411 downwards.
GATCATGGCGTCGGCGATCGAGGTCCGGCCGAGGAGGTCGATCTCGACCGTGTCCTCCGCCTTCATGTCCTGGAGGCAGCCGAGGGCGACCGACCGCATGTCCTCGGCCGCCGGCGCGGGCGCCTCGGTGGGAGCGGGACGCTCGGGCAGGCGAGCCTCGCGAGAAGACGATTCGTTCAGTGCCGACCCCTGTCGATGCGGCGCCGGCTGGCGCGCGTCGCCCGAACATAAGGTCTCGGGGGCCGGAGTTTCAAGTTGACTCGCGCGAATCGCCGCGGAGGGGCGCCCGCGCCCGGTTGCGCAGGGCCGTGGAGGAGAGGTCCGAGCGCGGGCCGTGCAGGAAGACCCAGGCCGGGGGATCGAGGTCGGCGAGCTCCGGCGCGTCGGCCTCGTCGATCCGGTAGCGCGCCAGGGCCTGGGCGGCCCGGGCCGCCGTGGCGGTGAGGGTGAAGCCCGGCCGGTCGATGACCGCGATGGGCATCGCGGCGGCGATCTGGCGGAAGCCCTGCCAGCGGTGGAAGCTCGCGAGGCTGTCGGCGCCCATGATCCAGACGAAGCGGATGTCCGGGCGCCGGCGGCGCAGCCAGGCGAGGGTCTGGCGGGTGTAGCGGGCGCCGATCCGCGCCTCGAAGTCGGTCACGGCGATGCGCGGATCGTCCGCGATGGCCCGGGCGCCCGCGACCCGGGCCGCCGAGGTGGCGAGCTCGCGCCGGTCCTTGAGCGGGTTCCCCGGGCTCACGAGCCACCAGACCCGGTCGAGGGCGAGGCGCCGCAGGGCGAGCTGGCTGACGTGGAGGTGGCCGGCGTGAGCCGGGTTGAACGAGCCGCCGTAGAGGCCGACCCGCAGACCCGGCGCCAGGGGTGGCAGGCGGACCGTCACGGCGGCGCGCCCCTAACGCCGCGGCGCCCGGGTCACGGCCTCACTTGCCCGGTGCCGTGCACCCGGTACTTGAAGGTGGTGAGCTGCTCGACGCCGACGGGCCCGCGGGCGTGCATGCGGCCGGTGGCGATGCCGATCTCGGCGCCGAACCCGAACTCCCCGCCGTCGGCGAACTGCGTCGAGGCGTTGTGGACGACGATCGCCGAATCGACCTCGGCGAGGAAGCGCTCCGCCGCCGCCGCGTCCTGCGTCAGGATCGACTCGGTGTGGTGGGAGCCGAAGGTCTCGATGTGGTCGATGGCGGCGTCGAGCCCGTCCACCACCCGCACGGCGATGATCGCGTCGAGGTACTCGGTGCGCCAGTCGTCCTCGGTGGCGGGCGTGACGCGGGGGTCGACGGCGCGGGTCGCCGCGTCGCCGCGCACGGCGCAGCCGGCGTCCAGGAGGTCGGTCACCAGGGGCGCGAGGTGGCTGCCCGCGCAGGCGCGGTCGACCAGGAGGGTCTCGGCGGCGCCGCACACGCCGGTGCGGCGCAGCTTGCTGTTGCGCAGGACGCCGCGCGCCATGGCGAGGTCGGCCGCGGCGTGGACGAAGACGTGGCAGATGCCCTCGAGATGCGCGAAGACCGGGACCCGGGCCTCGGCCTGCACCCGCTCCACCAGGCTCCTGCCCCCCCGGGGCACGATTACGTCGACCGTGCCGTCGAGCCCGGTGAGCAGGGCGCCGACGGCGGCGCGGTCGCGGGTCGGCACCAGCTGGACCGCGTCCGCCGGCAGGCCGTGCGCCTCCAGCCCCGCCGTGACGGCCGCCGCGATGGCGGTGGCGCTGCGGTGGCTGTCCGAGCCGGCGCGCAGCACCGCGGCGTTGCCGGCCTTGAGGCAGAGGGCGGCCGCGTCCGCCGTCACGTTGGGCCGGCTCTCGAAGATCACCCCGACGACCCCGAGCGGCGTCGCCACGCGCTCGATGAGGAGGCCGTTCGGCCGCTCGTAGGCGGCGAGCCGGCGCCCGACCGGGTCGGGCAGGCCCGCGATGCTCTCGAGCGCGGCCGCCATGGCCTCGATGCGGCCCGGGCTCAGCGCCAGGCGGTCGAGCGTGGCGGCGGACGCGTCCCTGGCGCGGGCCTCCGCCACGTCGGCCTGGTTCGCCGCGAGAATGTCCGGCGCGGTGGCGCGCAGGCGCGCGGCGGCCTCCCGCAGGGCCGCATCCTTCCGCGCCGCCGGGGCGAGCGCCACGCGGCGGGCGGCGATCCGGGCCCTGCGGCCGATCTCGCGCATCAGCGCATCGACGTCCTCGGAGCGGGGCTTCAGGTTCAGCACGGACACGAGAGTCTTCCCTGCCGCCCCTTCGGGCGGCGCGTCGTCACGGGGGAGCCGTCATGCCACGCCGGGGCGCGGGGCCACAAGCCGCGCGGGGAGCGGGGCCGGGATGCCCGGGGCGAGCGGCGCGGCGCTCAGGAGGCCCTGGCGCCGGCCCGCGCGGGCGCGGGAGCGCCCGGCAGGCCGCTCGCCGCGAGGGCGCGGAAGATCAGGGCGCGGTAGGCGCCCGGCCGCTCGACCACCCGGGCGGCCGCGTAGGCGATCACCTCGGCGAGCAGGATCGCGGCGGCGACGCTCGCCGCCGCGCCGGCCGGGCCCGGCAGCAGGCCGAGATGCTCCCGGAGCGAGAAGACCAGCACCAGCACGGGGTTGTGCGCGACGTAGAGCGTGTAGGAGAACGAGGCCGTGCCCCTGAGCCGCGCCACCGCGGCGGCGGCGGCGCCGGTCCCGAGCGCGAGGCCGAGGAGCGCGAGCGCGAGCGGCAGCCCGAGGAGGGCCTGGTAGGCCAGGAACGCCGGCGCGTTGCTCATCTGGTCGAGGAAGCCGCGGCCGCCGACGAAGCCGAGCGGCAGGAGCGCGAGGCCGAGCGCGACGGGGCCGGTCGCGGGTGCGCCCGCCAGCGCCCGCAGGCGCGGATGGGCCCCCAGCAGCGCCGCCAGGGCCCCGCAGCCGAACAGCGCCAGGGATTGCAGGTAGAAGAAGCGGTCCGCGGTGAGCCAGGTCAGGGCCAGGACGGCGAGGCCGGCGCCGGCGCGCCAGGGGCCGCGGCGCACGAACGCCAGGGCGGCGAGGGCCGCGATGCCGTAGAGGTAGACCTCCTGGCGCAGGCTCCAGAGCGCCCGGTCGATCACGAACGTGACGTCGAGGTTGCCGAAGGTCAGGGTCACCCCGCGCAGGAACGCCGCGGCCCCCATCGCGTAGCCGGTCTCGGGCACCTGGTGCAGGGGCAGCCCGGCCCGGCCCGCCGCCCCGACCGCGAAGGTCAGGAGCACGGCGAAGACCAGGGGCGGCCAGATCCGGGCGACGCGGTGGACCGCGTAGGCCAGCGCGAAGGCCTCGCCCTCGCGGGCGACGAGGCGCCTCAGGCTCGTCGCGATGACGAAGCCGCTGAGGCAGAAGAACACCATGACGGAGAGCCGCGCGAGCCAGCCCATGGCGCCGGCGAGGGGCGTCGGCTCGGTCAGGAGCACCGCGCCGAGGGCGTGCGAGAGCAGCACCGTCTGGGCCGCGAGGCCGCGCACGCCGTCGAGGGCGTCGTAGCGATAGTCGCGCATGGTCTCCCCCAGAGCCCGGCGCGGCGCACGATGGGCCGAGCACGAATGGGCCGAGCACTAGGCGGAGGATTCGGCCCGCATTAAGGCGGCCCGGCCGGGGGCGCCGGGGCGTGGCATTCCGGCGACACAGCGCCCCGGGCGGCGTGCCGGTCCGCGCCGGCGCCGAAATGCCCGACGTAGCGCGGCGCGATGGCCTCGACGGGGAGCACCACGAAGACGTCGGTGGTGCCGAACTGGCGGTCGACCACGGCGCCGTCCCCGAAGGTGGCCCCGACGCGCAGGTAGCCCTTGATCAGGGGCGGCAGCGCGTGGAGCGCGGCCTTGGGGTCGATGGCCTCGCGGCTGAGCCGGTCCATCGGGACGTGGCGACCCGGCAGGGCCCGGGCGCGCCAGGCCTCCGGGGCGCGGGCGAAGTGGTGCAGGAAGCTCAGCGGCAGGGCGAGCCGGTCCGGATCGGTCCCCTCCAGGCTCGCGCAGCCGAGCATCGCGTCGACGCGGTGGTGCAGCACGTAGGTCCAGATGCCGTGCCAGAGCAGCTCGACGGTCCGCTTGGTGCGGTAGGGCTTGAGCACGCAGGAGCGGCCGAGCTCCAGCACGCGCCTGCCCGGGTTCGCGTCGAGGATCGGCCCGAGCTCGTACTCGCCGGCGCTGTAGAAGCCGAAAGCCCGGTCGGCCTGGTCCTGGCGCAGGAGGCGGTAGGTGCCGACGACGAGCGGCCGCGGCTTGCGGAACGGCCGCACCTCGCGCGCCGCGTGGTCGATCACCAGGAGGTGGTCGCAGACCGCGTCGTACTCGTCGACGTCGCGGCGCTTGCGCAGGGCGGCGATGCTCGGGACCGCCGCCATCTCCTCGTAGAAGACCCGGTAGCGCAGGCGCTGGGCCCGCTTGACCTCCCGCGGCGCGGTGGCGAGGCGCACCTCCAGGGACCCGATGCGGCCGAGCACCGGGCCGAGGCCGAGGGCCGGCCGCGGCGCGAGGCGCGGGAAGAGCCGGGCGGGCGGGGCGCCGTCCCGCAGCTGGATGCCGCCCTCGGCGGCGCGGCCGAGCAGGCGCCCCGGGAGCGTCACGGGCTCCGGGGGCGAACCGCGGGAGAGGAACGGAAGCATGGGGTGGCATCCCGTGCGGCGCGGGGGGAGCGTCCCCCCGCGCCTCGTCGGCGGTCGCTGCGCCGCCGCCGGGACAACATCACGAAGGTCGTACGATTGTGTGACACGGGTTCGCGAGGCGCCGCAACGGCTTGGCGGGGCCGCGGCGGCCCCCTGGGCGGGGCCGCGGCGGCCCTCCTCTGCGGGGCCGGGGCAGGCCCCGCCCCGGCCCTCAGACGAACTGGCTCAGGCCCGGGACCGAGCCGACGATCGGCCCCATCGTATCCTCGCCGGCCTTCTCCCGGCCGTAGGCGAAGAGCTCGCGGCCGAGGGGCTGCATCTGGCCCATGGGCACGCCGGCGGACATGAGCTTCTGGCCGAGCGCCATCACGCCCCCGCCCATCATGCCGCCGAGCATCCCCATCAGGCCGCCGCCGCCCTCGCCCGGGCCGCCGTCGCCGGCCTGCGCGACCGCCGCCTCGGCGCCCGGCATCGCGGCCAGGAGCCGGCCCACCTCCTCGGGCGGTCCCTCCTTCTGGAGGAAGGCCAGGATGAGCCCGATCGCCGTCTGGGCCGTGGTCGCGTCCAGTCCCGTGGCCTGCGTCACCCGGGCAACAAGCTCGTCCATCCTGATCTCCTGCGCGTACGAGGTGGAGCGGTCTTCGGCGAAGCCCCTCGCGAAATCAAGGCGGGGTCCGAAATCCCCTCCGGACGGGCGTTGACAGCGCCGGGGTCTTGCCCGTATCGGTGCTCTCCTGGCGCGCGGACCGGTTCGGCCCGCGCGCCGTCGCGTTCGCGGGGTCCCGGACGGGTTCGCGCGGCGTCAACTGTCAAGAAGACGGTCCCGGTGGGCGTCGCGCCCGCGCGGAGACCGGATGGAACACGGACGAGAACGATGTTCGCAGTGATCAAGACCGGCGGCAAGCAGTACCGCGTCGCCGCCAACGACGTCATCACGATCGGCAAGCTCGAGGGCGAGGCCGGCTCCGCCGTGACCTTCGGCGAGGTGCTGCTCTACGCCGACGAGGCCGGCGCGACCCAGGTCGGCGCGCCCCTGGTGTCCGGCATCAGCGTCGCCGGCGAGATCGTCGAGCAGACGCGCGGCCCGAAGGTGATCGCCTTCAAGAAGCGCCGCCGCCAGAACTCGCGCCGCAAGCGCGGCCATCGCCAGGACCTCACCGTGGTCCGCGTCACGGGCATCGGCGCCGCTTGAGCAGCCGGCCGCGCGCCCGGCCGCCGGGCGCCTGCCCGCCCCGGCGCGCCCACACCGTAGGATTCAGGAGTTAGCCCCATGGCTCACAAGAAAGCAGGCGGTTCGTCCCGCAACGGCCGCGATTCCGCAGGCCGCCGCCTCGGCGTCAAGAAGTTCGGCAGCGAGGCCGTGATCGCCGGCAACATCATCGTGCGCCAGCGCGGCACGCGCTGGCATCCCGGCAGCAATGTCGGCATCGGCAAGGACCACACGCTCTTTGCCCTCACGGACGGCCGCGTGCAGTTCGTGACCAAGCGAGGCCGGGCCTTCGTGACGGTGGTGCCCGCCAACCAGGACATTCCGGCCGCCAAGGCCGAGCCGGCCCTGGAGGCCGCAGAGTAGACCGACGGAGCCAGTGACGAAGGAGCTCCGCCGGTGTCCCCACACCGACCCGGCGGAACTGCGGTCCTGGCCCCGAGAAGGCCACGCTCCGATCAGGAACCCGGGGGGAAGGTGGGGCGCCACCTTCCCCTTCGTCGTTCTCGTGGCCGTGCGCGGGGGTTTGACCCGTTCCGGCCGGACCGGAGTCAGGCGATGTTCCCCGACCTCACCCGCGACGACGTCTTCCGGCTCGAGACCCGGAGGCTGTGGCTGCGCTGGGCCCGCCAGGCCGACGCGCACGCCATCGTACGCCTCGCCGGGGAGAAAGCGGTCGCCGGGATGACCGCCCGCATTCCGCACCCGCTCGATCCGCCGAGCGTCGAGACGTTCATCATCGAGGCGCGCCGGGCCAACGCGGAGGGCCGGTCGCTGACCATGGCGATCACGCCCCGGCGCCAGCCCGGCACGGTCATCGGCGTCGTCGGCATCACGCCCGACCCGGAGCGGGGCGTGCCGCATCTCGGCTACTGGCTCGGCGTCCCGCACTGGGGCCAGGGCCTCGCCACGGAGGCGGCCCGGGCGATGATCGACGCCTTCTTCGCCTACACGGACGGGCGGGAGCTCACCGCCTCGGCCCGGGTGGTGAACCCGGCCTCCCGGCGGGTGTTGGAGAAGTGCGGCTTCGCGGCCCTCGGCTCCGGGCTCCAGGCCTTTCCGGCGCGGGGCGGCGTGTTCCCGGTCGACCATTTCCGGCTCGACCGCCGCGCCTGGGACAGCCTGAAGACCTGGCGGGCGGCCGGCCTCGTCTTCGACCGGCCCGATTCCAGGCCGTGCCTCGGGGCGTGAGGCCCCGTCGCTGAGCATCGGCCGGGGGCGCGCTCCCCGGCCCCCCGCGTCGCCGCAACCCGGCGACGCGCCCGCGCGGCGGGTCCGCCGCGAGGACGCACGGGCGGGATCCACCGTCCAAGAGGCCAGGAGAGCGGTGTCGTGAAGTTCCTCGACGAGGCCAAGGTCTACGTCCGCTCCGGCGACGGCGGCGCCGGCTGCGTCTCGTTCCGGCGGGAGAAGTTCATCGAGTTCGGCGGGCCGGACGGCGGCGACGGCGGCCGGGGCGGCGACGTCTGGGCCGAGTGCGTCGAGGGGCTCAACACCCTGATCGACTACCGCTACCAGCAGCACTTCAAGGCCCGCAAGGGCGAGCACGGCTCGGGCCGCAACCGCGCCGGCGCCAAGGGGCCCGACGTGGTCCTGAAGGTGCCCGCCGGCACCGAGATCCTGGCCGAGGACCGCGAGACCCTGGTGGCGGACCTGACCCGGGTCGGGCAGCGGGTGCGCCTCGCCAAGGGCGGCAACGGCGGCTTCGGCAACGCCTACTTCACGACCTCGACCAACCGCGCGCCGCGCCACGCCAACCCGGGCCTCGAGGGCGAGGAGCACTGGCTCTGGCTGCGGCTCAAGCTCATCGCGGATGCCGGCCTCGTCGGGCTGCCGAACGCCGGCAAGTCGACCTTCCTGGCGACCGTGACGGCGGCCAAGCCCAAGATCGCGGACTACCCCTTCACCACCCTGCATCCCGGCCTCGGCGTCGTGCGGGCCGACACGCGGGAGTTCGTCCTCGCCGACATCCCGGGCCTGATCGAGGGCGCCCACGAGGGCGTCGGTCTCGGCGACCGCTTCCTCGCCCACGTCGAGCGCTGCCGGGTGCTCCTGCACCTCGTCGAGGGCACCAGCGAGGACGCGGCCGCCGCCTACCGGCTGGTGCGGGCGGAGCTCGAGGCCTACGGCCACGGCCTCGGCGACAAGCCCGAGGTGGTGGCCCTGTCCAAGGCCGACACGCTCGATCCCGAGACGCTGGCGGCCCAGGCCGCCCGCCTGGAGGAGGCCGCCGGCACGGCGCCCCTGATCCTGTCCTCGGCGACCCGCCGGGGCGTCCCCGAGGCCCTGCGCGCGCTCCTGGCCCGGATGGACGCGGCGGCGGCCGAGGCGGCGCCGGCCGCGGACGCCCCCTGGCAGCCCTGAGCGGGTCTCACCCGGCGCTCACGATCCCCGCGGGCGCGGCGGCCCTCCGCGCCCACCGACCTCTCCGGCACCGTGCCATGATCCCTTCCCCGACCGCCCCCGCCCCGACGGCCCCTGCCTTGACGACCCCCGTCCCGACGACCCTTGCCTCGACCACCCCTGCCCTCGACCAGTTCCGCCGGGTCGTCCTGAAGGTCGGCTCCGCGCTCCTCGTCGATCGGGCGCGGGGGCGGCTGCGCCACGCCTGGCTCGCGGCCCTCGCCGAGGACATCGCCGACCTGCACGCCCGCGGCGTCGACGTGCTGGTGGTGTCCTCGGGCTCCATCGCCCTCGGCCGCACGGTCCTGGGCCTCGGCCCCGGGGCGCTGCGCCTCGAGGAGAGCCAGGCCGCGGCGGCGGTCGGGCAGATCGCGCTCGCCCGCCACTGGTCGGAGGCGCTCGCCCATCACGGCATCGTGGCGGGCCAGATCCTGGTGACGCCGCAGGACACCGAGGAGCGCCGCCGCTACCTCAACGGCCGGGCCACCATCCTGAAGCTCCTCGAGGAGCGCGCCGTGCCGGTCGTCAACGAGAACGACACCGTGGCCACCTCCGAGATCCGCTACGGCGACAACGACCGCCTCGCCGCCCGGGTCGCCACCATGATCGGCGCCGACCTGCTGGTGCTGTTCTCCGACATCGACGGCCTCTACACCGCGCCCCCGGCGAGCGACCCGGGCGCCCGGCACCTGCCGGTGATCGCCCGCATCACCCCGGAGATCGACGCGATGGCGGGCGGGCCCGCCTCCGAGCTCTCGCGCGGGGGCATGCGCACGAAGGTCGAGGCCGCCAAGATCGCGGTCCAGGGCGGCACCCACATGATGATCGCGGACGGGCGGGGGAAGAACCCGCTCAAGGCCGTGACGGAGGGCGCGCGCTGCTCCTGGTTCCTGTCGGGCTCGACGCCCGGCGCCGCGCGCAAGACCTGGATCGCCGGCTCCCTCGAGCCGCGCGGAGCCCTGAGCATCGACGCCGGGGCCGAGCGGGCGCTCCGGGGCGGCGCCAGCCTGCTGCCGGTCGGGGTGGTGCGGGTCGAGGGCGCCTTCGCCCGCGGCGACGCCGTGACGATCCGCTCGCGCTCCGGGCAGGTCCTCGGCCGCGGCCTCGTCGCCTACGACAGCGACGACGCGGCCCGGATCATCGGCCGCTCCAGCCGGGAGGTCGAGGCGGTCCTGGGCTATCCCGGCCGGGCCGCCATGGTGCACCGGGACGACCTCGCCCTCCTGGGAGAGTAGGCGCGCCCCGTCAGGCCGCGGGCGGCTCCGCCTCCCCGGCCAGGCCGCGCAGGCCCTCCCGGTAGGTCGGGTAGCGCAGGCGCACGCCCAGCTCCTCAAGGATCAGCCGATTGCGCACCCGCTTGTTCTCGCCGTAGAAGCTGCGCGCCATCGGGCTGAGGGCGGCCGTGGCGAAATCCACCGCCGGCGGCACCGTCAGGCCCGCCAGCGCCGCCGCGAACGCGGTCACGTCCTGGGGCGGCGCCGGCTCGTCGTCCGTGACGTTGTAGATCGCCCCGGGCCGCGGCCGGTCGAGGGACGCCGCCAGGGTCGCGGCGATGTCGTCGACGTGGATGCGGTTGAAGACCTGGCCCGGCTTGACGATGCGCTGCGCCTTGCCCTCCCGCAGCTTCACGAAGGCGTTGCGGCCCGGGCCGTAGATGCCCGAGAGGCGGAACACCTGCACGGCCTTGCCGGTGCGCGCACCGAGGTCGCGCCAGGCCTCCTCGGCCGCGACGCGGGCACGGGTGCGGTCGTGGGTCGGGGCGGGCGGCGTCTCCTCGTCGATCCAGGCCCCGCCCTGGTCGCCGTAGACCCCGATGGTCGACAGGTAGCCGATCCACCGCGCGGGCCCCGCCGCCACCGCCTCCGCGAAGGCCCGCAGCGCCGGGTCGCCGGCGTCGTCGGGCGGGATCGAGACCAGGAGCGCGTCGCTGCGCGCGAGGTCCCCGGCGATGCGCGGATCCGCCTCCGCCGGCGAGAAGACCCGCAGCGCGACGCCCGCCGGCGCGCCGGGCGCCTCGCCCGGCCCCTGGCGGGTCGCCGCGACCGGCCCCTGGCGGGTCGCCGCGACGGCACCGAAGCGGGCCCGCTCGCGCGCCACGAACTGCCCGGCGGTGTAGCCGAGCCCAAAGACGAACAGGTTCATGCCGGCAGCCTATCCCCGGTTGGCACCGCGCCCTTATGCAGGGCGCCGGCCCCGTTCCGCCAGGGGAACGGGCGCCCGGGCGCCCGGGCTTTTCGCCGCCGCCCACTCGGCCAGCACGTCGGGATCCGCCTCGCCGGCCGGCGCGCCCGCCGGCAGGCGCTCCGGCGCCAGGCGCGCCAGGGCCCAGACCGCCATGCCCCGCACCAGGGGCGCGGGGTCGCCGAGCAGGCGGGCGGCCTCCTCGGCGAGCGCGGGCTCGCCCGAGTTGCCGATGGCGATCAGGACGTTGCGCAGGAAGCGCTCCCGCCCCGCGCGCTTGACCGGCGTGCCCGCGAAGCGCGCCCGGAACGCGGCCTCGTCGAGCCGCGCCAGCGCCGCCAGGGGCGGCGCCGCGAGGTCGTCGCGGGTCGCGAGCCGCGCCTCGCGGGTCTCAGCCGCGAACTTGTTCCACGGGCAGACCGCCAGGCAATCGTCGCAGCCGAAGATCCGGTTGCCCAGGGGCTCCCGGAACTCGGGCGCGATCGGGCCGGGATGCTCGATCGTCAGGTAGGCGAGGCAGCGGGCGGCGTCGAGCTGGTAGGGGGCCGGGAAGGCGGCGGTCGGGCAGGCGTCGAGGCAGCGCCGGCAGCTCCCGCACCGGTCGGCGGCGGGCGTGTCCGCCGGCAGCTCGGCGCTGGTGTAGATCGCCCCGAGCAGGAGCCAGTTGCCGAAATCCCGCGACACCAGCACCGTGTGCTTGCCCTGCCAGCCGAGGCCCGCGGCGGCGGCGAGCGGCTTCTCCATCACGGGCGCGGTGTCCACGAACACCTTGACCTCGGCGCCGGCCCGGGCCGCGAAGGCCCCCCCGAGCTCCTTCAGCTTGCCCTTGATCACGTCGTGGTAGTCGCGCCGGCGGGCGTAGAGCGCGATGGCGCCCCGGGCGGGCTCCCGCAGGGCCGCGAGGGGATCGCCCGCCGGGCCGCAGCTGACGCCGAGCATCACGATGCTGCGCACCGCCGGCCAGAGCGCCGCCGGCGCCGCCCGCTCGGCGGCGCGCTCGCCCATCCACGCCATGCCGGCGTGCCGGCCCTGCGCCAGCCAGGCGGCGAGCCGCCCGGGCAGGTCCGGCACCGCGTCCGGGCGCGTCACCGCGAGGGCGTCGAAGCCCTGGCTGCGCGCCCGGGTCTCGAGGAAGCGCCGCAATCCGGCGCCGGCCTCCGGCGCCGGCGGCCCCTGCCCGCTCAGAAATCGAGATCCGCGTAGTGGTCCGCCGGCGCCATGCCGGCCACCCGGTCGGCGAGCAGGCCGCGGAAGGACGGGCGGGACTTCACCCGCGCGTACCAGTTCCTCGCCGTCTCGTCCTCGTCCCATGGCACGTCGCCCAGGTAATCCGCGCAGGAGAGATGGGCCGCCGCCGCCAGATCCGCATAGGTCATATGGCCGCCCGCGAGCCAGTTCCGCCGGGCGATCAGGTAGCCGATGTACTTCAGGTGGTAGCGCACGTTGCTGCGCGCCGCCCGGATCGCGTTCATGTCCGGCGGACCGCCGCCGAGCGTCGAGGTCATGAAGCGCTTGTGGATCTTCTCGGTGACGAGGTAGCCGGTGACCTCCTGGTCGAACTTGTTCAGGAACCAGTCGAGCAGGCGCCGCACCTCGACCCGGGCGGCCGGCGCCTCCGGCAGCAGCCGGAGCCCGCTGGCGCCGAGGCCCCGCGTCTCGTCGAGGTACTCGGCGATGACGGCGGCGCCCGGCACCGCGAGCCCGCCCTCCTCCACCAGGACCGGCGTGGTGCCGGCCGGGTTGAGGATCAGGAACTCCTCGCGGCGCTCCCAGGGGCGCTCCTCGACGAGCTGCGGCTCCATGCCGATCTCGGCCATGACCAGGCGCACGAAGCGGGAATGCGGGCAGAACGAGGAATGGTGGAGCGTCGCCATGCGGAGCCGTATCGCGCTGTAAAGGTTGGCTGGCCTTGGATCTCGGCTGGCGGGGAGGGAACGCCCGACTTGAACCCGACCGGATTAACGGGCGGTCACCGGCGCGACGATGTCTTGCGGCATCCTTAACACGCTCGGCCGGTGCTGGTAACCGAGACGCGACCACGAGGGCGCGGCCCGGGCGCGGCGCCCGCGCCGGGCCGGGCCGGCGCGGCCCTAGGTCGTTGATTTCGCCACCGTTTCCTCGGCAAACCGTTTCCGTTCCGACACGAAATGCTCTAAGGGCCGGCGGGGCATGCGGGCGCGGCATGGCTTCGCCTCGATTCGGCGCGAGTCCGCCCGCATGGGTCCATCCGCCGCCGGGCGCGGCCAATCCCGCCGCGGGGCGGTCCGAGACGAGAGAGCAGGCCATCATGATCAGTGCGCCGAGGGGGATCGCGGGCCTGCCCGCCGACGGGTCGCGCCGGGGAGCGTGCTGATGGACATCGCCAGCATCGGCAAGGCCGTCGTGCTCGCCCTCGTGGAGGGCGCCACCGAGTTCATCCCGGTCTCCTCGACCGGGCACCAGCTCCTGGTCGGGCACTTCATCGGGTTCCAGTCGCCCAACAACACCTTCGAGGTGCTGATCCAGCTCGGCGCCATCCTGGCGATCGTCGGGGTCTATTTCCGCCAGCTCCTCGACCTGCTGCGCCGGGCCCCCCGCGACCCGGGCGCCCGCCACTTCATCCTGGCGATCCTGATCGCGTTCCTGCCGGCGGCGATCATCGGCGGCATCTTCTCCAAGTACATCAAGTACTACCTGTTCAATCCCTGGATCATCTGCTCGACCCTGGTCGCCGGCGGCCTCGTGCTGCTCGTGATCGACGAGACCGAGATCGAGCAGAAGTACGACGACGTGCACGAGTTCTCGCTGCCGATGGCGCTGAAGATCGGCCTGTTCCAGTGCCTGGCGATGATCCCGGGCGTGTCGCGCTCGGGCGCCACCATCGTGGGGGCGATGCTGATGGGCTCGGGCAAGCGCGCCGCCACGGAGTTCTCGTTCTACCTCGCCATGCCCACGATGGCCGGGGCCTTCGCCAAGGACCTGCTCGACAACTACAAGAACCTCTCGCGGGACGACGCGGGGCTGATCGCGATCGGCTTCGTGGTCGCGTTCCTGTCGGCCCTGTTCGTGGTCCGCAAGCTCCTGGCCTACGTCTCCCGGCACGGCTTCGCGCTGTTTGCCTGGTGGCGGATCCTCGTCGGCGCGGCGGGGTTCGCGGGGCTGATCGTCTTCGGGTAGGGAGCCGCGCCCGGCCATTGACGAGTGGCGCGGCGATCCCGTGTGGTGCAGGAAGACCCGTGCCACGAGGACCGCCATGGACGACACCACGCTCGCCGCCCCGTTCCCGCCCGCCACCCGCGCGCAGTGGCGCGCGCTGGTCGACGGGGTGCTGAAGGGCGCGGATTTCGAGAGGCGGCTCGTCCCGCGCAGCCGCGACGGCATCCGGATCGAGCCGCTCTACGAGGCCGCCCCTCCGGCGGTCCAGCCGGCCCGGGGCGGCGGCGCGCCCGCCCCCTGGCGCGTCAGCCAGCGGCTGGACCACCCCGACCCGTCCGAGGCCAGCGCCCTGGCGCTCGCCGACCTCGAGGGCGGCGCCGACGCGCTCACGATCGTGCTGGCGGGCGCGCCCGCGGCCCGGGGCTTCGGGCTGCCGGGGCCCGACGCCCTGGAGGCGGCGCTCGCCGGCGTGATGCTCCCGCTCATCGCCCTGCGGCTCGATGCCGGCCCGGCGGCGTTCGAGGCCGCGCCCCGCCTCGTCGCCCTGGCCAAGGCCGCCTCCCCAGACCTCGGGGCGCTCGACATCGACCTCGGCGTCGACCCGGTCGGGATGCTGGCGGCGGGCGCCGCGGCCGGGACCGAGGACCGCCTCGCCGCGCTGCTGTCCGACCTCGACGCCGAGGGGTTCGCCGGCCGCGTGGCGCTGGCCGACGCCCGCCCGTTCCACGAGGCCGGCGCCACGGAGGCGGGCGAACTCGCGGCCGTCCTGTCGAGCGCGCTCGCGACCCTGCGGGCGCTGGAGGCCGGGGGGCACACCCTGGAGCGGGCCCGCGACGCGGTCGCGTTCCTGCTGGTGGCCGACGCCGACGAGTTCATGACGGTGGCCAAGTTCAGGGCCCTGCGCCGGCTCTGGGCCCGGGTCGAGGAGGCCTGCGGCCTCGCCCCGAAGCCGGCCCGGATCCACGCCGAGACCGCCTGGCGCAGCACCACCCGGCGCGACCCCTGGGTGAACATGCTGCGGGCGACGAGCGCGACCTTCTCGGCCGGCCTCGGCGGCGCCGACGCCGTCACGGTCCTGCCCTTCACGGCGGCCCTCGGCCTGCCCGACGCCTTCGCGCGCCGCTGCGCCCGCACCATGCAGCACGTGCTGATCGAGGAGGCGAACCTCTGGCGCGTCGCCGACCCGGCGGCGGGGGCGGGCGGCTTCGAGGCCCTGACGGAGGGCCTGTGCGAGCAGGGCTGGGCGCAGTTCCAGGCCATCGAGCGCGAGGGCGGGATCGTCGCGAGCCTGCGGACCGGCGCCCTCCCGGGCCGCCTCGCCGCCCTGCGGCAGGCCCGCGACGCCGACCTCGCGACGCGGCGCCAGCCGATCACCGGGACGAGCGAGTTCCCCGACCTGCACGAGGCGCCCGTGGCCGTGCTGGCCCCCGCCCCCGCCCCCGCGCCGGCGGGCGCCGCCGGGGGCGCCCTTCCCTCCCGGCGCCTCGCCGAGCCCTACGAGCGCCTGCGCGACGCCGCCGACGCGATCCTGGCCCGGACGGGCCGGCGCCCGCGCGTGTTCCTTGCCAATCTCGGGCCGCTCAGCGCCTTCAACACCCGCGCGACCTTCGCCCGCAACGCCTTCGAGGCCGGCGGGATCGAGGCCGTGACGAACGACGGCTTCTCCGACCACGGCGCCATGGCGGAGGCCTTCCGGGCCGCCGGCACGCCCCTCGCCTGCCTGTGCTCGTCCGACGCGATCTACGCCGAGGCGGCGACGGCGGCGGCCGGGGCGCTGCGTGCCGCCGGCGCCCGCAGGCTCTACCTCGCGGGGCGGCCGGGCCCCCTCGAGCCCGCCCTGCGCGCGGCCGGAGTGGCCCACGACCTCTACGCCGGCTGCGACCTGCTCGGCCTCCTCGCGGAGGCCCTGGGCGACCTGGACTGAGTGCGGCGGAGCACCGACGCGGGGCCGCGGCCGCGCCTAGCCTGAAACCAAGCCGGAGCACCTCGTGTTCTTCGCGCGATCGTCAAGGGAATCGAGGTCCATGAAGCTGCTCGTGTCCGCCCTCGCCGCCGGGGCCGTCCTCGCCGGTGCCGTCGCACCGGCCCTCGCCGCCAAGGCGGTCGCCAAGGCGCCCAACCGCTACGACGGCTCGTGGAGCGTCGAGGTCATCACCGAGAACGGGTCCTGCGACCGCGCCTACCGGTACGGCGTCGTCATCGAGAACGGCCAGGCGCGCTACGCCGGCGGCAGCGACTTCACGGTCTCGGGCCGGGTCCAGCCGAACGGCGCCGTGCGGGCCGTCATCAGCCGCGGCGACGCGGCCGCCCGGGTGGTGGGCCGCCTCGCCGACCGGTTCGGCAGCGGCACCTGGACGGCGAGCGGCTCCGCCTCCTGCGCCGGCCGCTGGAACGCCGAGCGCCGGAGCTGAGGCGGGGGCGCCCGCCCGCGCCGACCCCGGACCTGCCTCAAAAACCGCCGCTGCGGGCGGGTTCTGCCGCATATCCGCCCTCGACCCGGGTCAGGATTACGCCGGATACTGGTCCGATGATTCGACCGAGGCGCGGATGATGAAAGCTCTGCTCTACGGCTTGGCCTGCACTCTGGCGGCGACCGCGACCGTCGCGGCGCGGGACACCCCCCGCGGCGCGGAGCAGCGGCGCGTCCTCCTCGCGCCCCTCGAGAGGGCGGCCACCGACTGCTTCGCCGAGACCATCGGCAACAACCCGGCGGCCCTCGCCCACGCCCGGGCCGGGCGCTGGTACGAGGCGGCCGGCGTGATCGGCTTCCTGTGCCGGCCCGAGGTCGACGCCATGGCGCGCGCCCACGACCGGCTCGACGGCCGCGGCGCCGGCGGCCGCTACTTCACGGGCGCCTACGTGCGCCACCTCGGCCAGGAGCTGGCGCAGCGCCTCGAGCCGCAGCTCACGACGAAGACCTGGGCCAACGCGGAGCCCCGCTCCGACGCCGAGGTCGCGCCGATTCCCGCCTCCGCGCCCTGAGGGGCGTGCCGGCCTGAAGGGAATGGGCCGCCGATCAGGCCGGGTACCAGGGCAGGATCCGACGGCGGGGCCAGCTTTTCGTCGCAGACATCGTGACGGGACGACGCCCCGGCGACCGAGTTTCGTCGGAAACGGGCGCGGCGCTCGGCCGAGCGCGCCGTGCCGAGGCGGCGCTCCCGGGCGGGGAGCGGCGCCCCTCAGGAATCCATCTTCAGCGCGGCGATGAAGGCTTCCTGCGGGATCTCGACCTTGCCGAACTGGCGCATGCGCTTCTTGCCCTCCTTCTGCTTGTCGAGGAGCTTGCGCTTGCGGGAGATGTCGCCGCCGTAGCACTTTGCGGTGACGTCCTTCGAGAGGGCCCGGATGGTCTCGCGGGCGATGATCTTGCCGCCGATCGCCGCCTGGACCGGGATCTGGAACAGGTGGCGGGGGATCAGGTCCTTCAGCTTCTCGCACATCGCCCGGCCGCGCGCCTCGGCCCGGCTGCGGTGGACGAGCATCGACAGCGCGTCGACCGGCTCGGCATTGACCAGGATCGACATCTTGACGAGGTCGCCCTCGCGGTAGTCGGAGATGTGGTAGTCGAAGGAGGCGTAGCCCTTCGAGATCGACTTCAGGCGGTCGTAGAAATCGAACACGACCTCGTTCAGCGGCAGGTCGTAGACCACCATGGCGCGCTTGCCGACGTAGTTGAGGTCGACCTGGGTGCCGCGGCGGTCCTGGCACAGCTTGAGGACGCCGCCGAGGTACTCGTCGGGCGTGAGGATGGTGGCGCGGATCCAGGGCTCCTCGATCGTCTCGATCTTCATCACGTCGGGCATGTCGGCGGGGTTGTGCAGCTCCCGCTGCTCGCCGTCCGACATGTTGAGGTGGTAGACCACGCTCGGCGCCGTCGAGATCAGGTCGAGGTTGAACTCGCGCTCCAGCCGCTCCTGGATGATCTCCAGGTGCAGGAGGCCGAGGAAGCCGCAGCGGAAGCCGAAGCCGAGGGCCGCCGAGGTCTCCATCTCGTAGGAGAAGGAGGCATCGTTGAGCCGCAGCTTGCCCATGGCGCCGCGCAGGTTCTCGAACTCGGCCGCGTCGACCGGGAACAGGCCGCAGAACACGACCGGCTGCACCGGCTTGAAGCCCGGCAGCGCGGCCGCGGTCTGGCGCCGGTCCTCCGTGATGGTGTCGCCGACGCGGGTGTCGGCGACCTCCTTGATCGAGCCGGTGAGGAAGCCGACCTCCCCGGGGCCGAGCTCGCTCACGTCCTGCATCTTCGGCCGGAACACGCCGGTGCGGTCGACGCCGTAGGTGGCGTCCGCCCCCATCATCCGGATCGTCATGCCCTTCTTGAGCACGCCGTCGATGATGCGCACGAGGACGACGACGCCGAGATAGACGTCGTACCAGGAATCGACCAGCAGGGCCTTCAGGGGCGCGGCGCGGTCGCCCTTCGGCGGCGGCAGCCGGGTGATGATCGCCTCGAGCACCGCCTCGATGTTGAGCCCGGTCTTGGCCGAGATCGCCACCGCCTGCGAGGCGTCGATGCCGATCACCTCCTCGATCTGCTCCTTGACCCGGTCGGGCTCGGCCGCCGGCAGGTCGATCTTGTTGAGGACCGGGACGATCTCGTGGTTGGCGTCGATGGCCTGGTAGACGTTGGCGAGCGTCTGCGCCTCGACCCCCTGGGAGGCGTCGACGACGAGGAGCGAGCCCTCGCAGGCCGCGAGGGAGCGCGACACCTCGTAGGTGAAGTCGACGTGGCCGGGAGTGTCCATCAGGTTGAGCACGTAGTCGCGCCCGTCCTGCCCCCGGTAGTCGAGGCGCACGGTCTGCGCCTTGATGGTGATGCCGCGCTCGCGCTCGATGTCCATCGAATCGAGGACCTGCTCGGTCATCTCCCGGGCCGTGAGTCCCCCGGTGATCTGGATCAGCCGGTCGGCGAGGGTCGACTTGCCGTGGTCGATATGCGCGACGATCGAGAAATTGCGGATGTTGTCGACGGGGGACGCGGTCATTGCGAAACTATCTCCGGCGCGCAGGCGCGGGTTCTTGCGCGGCGCACGGGGCATCGGGGAATCCTCGCCGAGATAGCAGCGGGCATCCCGGCCGCCAAGGGACCGGGGGCGCGGCTCAAGCGACGGGGCCGGGGCGCGCCCCCGGGGCTCAGGCGCCGAGGCGGTCGGCCACGTCCTCGGCCAGGGACAGGCTGGAGGTCAGGCCCGGGCTCTCGATCCCGAACAGGTGGACGAGGCCCGGCAGCCCGTGCTCGGCCGGTCCCTCGACGCAGAAATCCGCCGCGCCCTCGCCAGGCCCCGACAGCTTCGGCCGGATGCCCGCGTAGTCGGGCACCAGCGCCCCGTCGGGCAGGCCGGGCCAGTAGCGCCGGATGGCGGCGTAGAACAGGGCGCCCCGGGCGGGATCGACCTCGTAGCCGGGCGCCTCGATCCACTCGACGTCGGGCCCGAACCGCATCCGGCCGCCGAGATCGAGGGTGAGGTGGATGCCGAGGCCCCCCTCGACGGGGGCCGGGTAGATCAGCCGGGTGAAGGCCGGCCGGCCGGTGCAGCCGAAGTAGTTGCCCTTGGCGAGCACGAGGCGCGGCACGCGCCCGGGCGGGTAGCCCTCGGTGGCGCGGGCGAGCACCTGCGCGCCGAAGCTCGCGGTGTTGACCACCGCGTCGACCGCGATCGCGTCGTCGCCGAACCGCGCGAGCCAGCCCGCGCCCTGCCGGTCGAGACGGTCGATGCGCGTCCCGAACGCGAGGGCGCCGCCCGCATCCTCGATGTCGCCCTGGAGGGCCAGCATCAGGGCGTGGCTGTCGACGATCCCGGTCTCGGCCGAGAGCAGGGCGGCCGTGCAGGCGAGGTTCGGCTCGAGCGCCCGCGCCTGCGCGCCGTCGATGAGCGTGAGACCCTCCACGCCGTTCTCGACGCCCTGCCGGTGGATGGCCGCGATCTTGGCCCCCTCCGGCTCGGTCGCCGCGACGATGAGCTTGCCGATCCGCGCATGCGGCACGCCGTGGCTCTCGCAGAACGCGTAGAGCCGGCGCCGCCCCTCGACGCAGTGCCGCGCCCGGCTCGAGCCGGTCGGGTAGTACATCCCGGCGTGGATCACCTCGGAGTTGCGCGACGACACGCCCGTGCCGATGCCGCCCTCCGCCTCCGCGACGATGACCTCGTGGCCGCGCAGGCCGAGGGCCCGGCCGACCGCGAGACCGACCACGCCCGCACCGACGACGAGGATCATCATGCCGTCTCAAGCCCCCGCGGCCGCGCGCCCGGGGACGAGGGCGCGGGATCGCGCCCCTCGCGGGCGCCTCTCGCCCCCTCCCGGCCGGGTGAGGGGCGCTGCCTGCCCCGGCCCTACGCGGCGATCGACATCGTCGGCTCGGCGGCGCGCACGTCGGCGTCGACGTGGGCCTCGAAGCGCTTGAAGTTCGCCTGGAACATCTCGACCAGGCGCTTGGCCGTCTCGGCGAAGGCGGCTTTGTCCTGCCAGGTCTTGACCGGGTAGAGGATGTGGGGCTCGACGCCCGGGACCGAGGTCGGCACCGCGAAGCCGAAATAGGGGTCGCGGCGGTAATCGGCCTTGGCGAGGGAGCCGTCGAGGGCCGCCGTCAGGAGCCGGCGCGTGACCCGGATCGGCATCCGCCGCCCGGTGCCGACGCCGCCGCCCGTCCAGCCCGTGTTGACGAGCCAGCAATCGACGTGGTGGCGGGCGATCAGGTCGCGCAGCAGGTTGCCGTAGGTCGAGGGGTGGCGCGGCATGAACGGGGCGCCGAAGCAGGTCGAGAACGTGGCCTCGGGGCCCTTCAGCCCCTTCTCGGTCCCGGCGACCTTGGCGGTGTAGCCCGACAGGAAGTGGTACATCGCCTCGGCGCCGGTCAGCTTGGCGATCGGGGGCAGCACCCCGAAGGCGTCGCAGGTCAGCATGACGATGTTCTTCGGGTGCCCGGCCTGGCCCGTCGCGCTCGCGTTGGCGATGAAGGGCAGCGGGTAGGCGCAGCGGGTGTTCTCGGTGCGCGAGGCGTCGTCGAAGTCCGGCAGGCGGGTGACCGGGTCGATCGCCACGTTCTCCATCACGGTGCCGAAGCGCTCCGTGGTGGCGTAGATCTCGGGCTCGGCCTCCCGCGAGAGGCGGATGGTCTTGGCGTAGCAGCCGCCCTCGAAGTTGAAGATGCCCTTCGGGCTCCAGCCGTGCTCGTCGTCGCCGAGCAGCACCCGGGCCGGGTCGTTCGACAGGGTGGTCTTGCCGGTGCCCGAGAGGCCGAAGAACAGGGCCGAGTCGCCGGCGGCGCCCACGTTCGCCGAGCAGTGCATCGGCATCACGCCCGCCCTGGGCAGCACGTAGTTCAGGTAGGTGAAGACCGACTTCTTCATCTCGCCGGCGTAGGAGGTGCCGCCGATGAGCACGATCTTGCGGGTGAAGTCGCAGGCGATGACGGTCTCGGAGCGGACGCCGTGGCGGGCCGGGTCGGCCTTGAAGCTCGGCAGGTCGACGATGGTCAGCTCGGGCACGTAGCCGGGCAGCGCCTCGCCGTCCGGCCGGATCAGCAGGTTGCGGATGAACAGCGAGTGCCAGGCGAACTCGGTGAAGACGCGGGCGCGCACCCGGTGGCCGGCCTCGGCGCCGCCGAACAGGTCCTGGGCGAAGAGCTCCATGCCCTCGGCATGGGCCATGAAGTCGGCGTGGAGGGTGTCGAACTGCTCACGGCTGATGGCGCCGTTGTTGTCCCACCAGACCTCGCTCTCGGTGTCCTGGTCGCGGACCACGAACTTGTCCTTGGGCGAGCGTCCGGTGTGGATCCCCGTCTCGGCCACGAGGGCGCCGCCGCTGGCGAGCTGCGCCTCGCCGCGCCGCAGCGCGTGCTCGTAGAGGCTCGCGGCCTCGAGGTTCCAGTTGACGCGCTTGAGGTTGCGGAAACCGACCTTGTCGGCGCCGAACGCCCCGTTGAATACGCCGATGTCGTTCACGCGTGCTCCTCCTGGCGCCGTCCGGCGGGCGGGCGGCGTGTCGGCCCCTCCGCGCCCCGGCAGGGCCGGCACCCTCGTTCCTGCGGAGCGGCGTCCGTCCTGTTCTAGCAGGTCGAGGCGCGCCGCGCCCAGATCACCCATCGTGATCCCGATGGGAAGCTTTAGTAGGTGGCGGACCTTCGCGGTTCAATCGAATTCGCCGGCGGGCGCCGTGACAGGCGCGGGATTGTGTCAGTCCGCCCCGGCGGCCGGCGCGGCCCGGGCCTGCGCCGCCAGGGCGACCAGGACCGGCCGCAGGGCCCCCGGGCCGGAGAGCCGCTCCGGGAACGCCACCCGGGCGGTGCGGTCGCCGGCGAGGAGGTCGATCCCCTCCGGGTCGAGGCCGGTGAGCCGCCAGGGGCCGGGCGCCTCCCCGGCGAGCCGCGTGGCGAAGAGCGCGACGGCGTCGGCGTGGTCCTGGTTCATGTGCGCGACGGCGCCGGCCTCGCTCCCGGCGAGGGCATCGAGGCCCGCGAGGTCCGTGAGCAGCTCCGCCGCCGTCAGGGTCGCGGCCCTGGCGAAGCCGCCGTTCAGGTGCCCGGCCTCCGGGGCGAGGCGGAAGAAGCCGAAATCCGGAAAGTCGGCGTAGAGCGCGGCCTTCGGGTGGCGGGCGAGGAAGCGGGCCCGGATGCCCGGCGCGGCGCTGCGGCCGGCCACGCCCGTCACGGTGAGCCGGGGATGGGCCAGCGGGTCGCCCTTGCCGCCGGGGCTCAGGAGAAGCGAGCAGCGCGGGTCGGCCTCGAGGTTGAGGGTGTGGGCGGAGAGCCGCGACAGCAGCAGGAGGGGCGCCCCGTCGAGGTCCGTCGCCACCGTGACCAGCGACGCGAAGGGCGCGCCCCCATCCCGCTCGAGCGTCGCGAGCGCGCCCGCGCGCGTCCCGCGCAGCACCGCCTTGGCGAGGCCGACCGCGTCGAACGGCGCCTGCGCGGCCGGCAGCGGCGCGGCCGGCCCCCTGTCGAGCTCCGCCATGGTCGCGACACCTCCCTGAAGGGGCCGCGGGGTGGTCGGCCGGGACCACCCTGGCGCCGGCGCCGCGCGCCGTCCACCCGGCCCGACGTCGCGGGCGGACGGCCCGACGCCGCGGGCGCGGAGCGCAAGGGCGCGCGCATGGCGGAAAGCCCGACTGTGACCTCCTCGCCACGGGTGCTCGCTTTTTCGGCGCGTTCGTCATAAGGGTGACGAAACCGTGGCGCCGCCGCCACTGTCCAGCCCTTCTTGCCAGCCTGTCCTGGCGGCGGCGCAGCACCACACCAACCGGGTCCGCAGCCGGTTCCAGTCGGGTGACGTTCAGCAGGGATGAGGCTCCCTCGCCCGCGACGCCGCCCCCGCCCAGGGAATGCCCATGCCGACCATCGCCCTCGTCGATGACGACCGCAACATCCTCACCTCGGTGTCGATCGCGCTGGAGACCGAAGGCTACCGGATCCAGACCTACACCGACGGGGCCTCGGCCCTCGACGGCCTCAAGCACTCGCCGCCCGACCTCGCGATCTTCGACATCAAGATGCCCCGCATGGACGGCATGGAGCTGCTGCGGCGCCTGCGCCAGAAATCCGACCTGCCGGTGATCTTCCTGACCTCGAAGGACGAGGAGATCGACGAGCTGTTCGGCCTGAAGATGGGGGCGGACGACTTCATCCGGAAACCCTTCTCGCAGCGCCTGCTGGTGGAGCGGGTGAAGGCGGTGCTGCGCCGCTTCGCCGCCAAGGAGACCGGTCCCGGCGCCTCGGCCCGCGAGGCGGAGGCGGCGGCGGCGCGCTCCCTCGAGCGCGGCCAGCTGATGATGGACCCCGAGCGCCACACCTGCACCTGGAAGGGCGAGCCGGTCACCCTGACGGTGACGGAGTTCCTGATCCTCCAGGCCCTGGCCCAGCGGCCGGGCGTCGTGAAGAGCCGCAACGCCCTCATGGACGCGGCCTACGACGACCAGGTCTACGTCGACGACCGCACCATCGACAGCCACATCAAGCGGCTGCGCAAGAAGTTCAAGGTCACCGACACCAGCTTCGACATGATCGAGACGCTCTACGGCGTCGGCTACCGATTCAAGGAATCTTAAGAGATCCTCGGCGTGACAAGCGGTTCGGCCCTCGGCGCGGTGCGGCGCCTGCTCGGCGGCATGCCCCTCAGGGCCAGCAGCGAGATCGACCCCGAGGCCGAGACCGCGCGGGAGCCGTTCGGCCCGCGCACGGTCCGGCGCTGGATCGCCCTGCGGGCGGCCTCCAGCCTGACGCGGCGCATCGTCGTCCTCAACCTCGCGGGGCTGATCGCCCTGCTGGTCGGCTTCCTCTACCTCAACCAGTTCCGGCAGGGGCTGATCGAGGCCCGGGTGCAGAGCCTGCTGACGCAGGGCGACATCATCGCGGGCGCCATCGCGTCCTCGGCCTCGGTCGACACCGACACGATCACGATCGATCCCGACCGGCTGCTCCAGCTCCAGGCCGGCGAGGGCGCCGCCGGGGGCGACGAGGCGCCCTCGGGCCTCGAATTCTCTCTCAACCCGGAGCGGGTCGCGCCGCTCCTGCGCCGGCTCATCACGCCCACCGGCACCCGGGCGCGGGTCTACGACCGCGACGGCACGATCCTGATCGATTCGCGCAGCCTCTACATCCGGGGCGACCTCGCGCGTGCCGAGCCGCCGCCGGTCCGCAAGGAGAAGCCGAGCCTGATGGAGCAGGCCTGGAACGCCGTGCGGGCCCACGTGCCGGGCCTGCGCGGCGCGCCCGCCTCCGAGGAGGCCGGGCCGGCCGACGGGCGCAGCCTGCCGGAGGTGCAGCGGGCCCTCGCGGGCGCCCGCGGCACCCTGGTGCGCCGCAGCAGCCCGGGGGAGACCATCGTGTCGGTGGCCGTCCCGATCCAGCGCGCCCGCACGGTGCGGGGCGCCCTGGTGCTCTCGACCCAGGAAGGCGACATCGACAAGATCATCGCCTCCGAGCGCTTCTCCCTGATCCAGGTCTTCCTCATCGCCGCGATGGTGATGGTGGTGCTGTCGATGCTGGTCGCCGGCCAGATCGTCGGCCCGGTCGGCCGCCTCGCCGAGGCCGCCGAGCGGGTGCGCCTCGGCATCAAGTCGCGCCAGGAGATCCCGGACTTCACCCGGCGCACCGACGAGATCGGACACCTGTCGGGGGCCCTGCGCGACATGACCCAGGCGCTCTACCGCCGCCTCGACGCCATCGAGAACTTCGCCGCGGACGTGTCGCACGAGCTGAAGAACCCCCTCACCTCGCTGCGCAGCGCCGTCGAGACCCTGCCGCTCGCCAAGACCGACGAGTCCCGCGGCCGGCTGATGCAGATCATCCAGCACGACGTGAAGCGCCTCGACCGGCTGATCAGCGACATCGCGGACGCCTCGCGGCTCGACGCCGAGCTGGCCCGGGCCGAGGCCGCCCGGGTCGACCTGAGGAAGCTCATCACCACGGTGGTCTCCGTCGCCAACGAGCGCCGGCGGCCCCGCGACGCCACCATCGCGCTGACGATCGACCCGGCCCCGCCGGGCCTCGAGGACCCGTTCGCGATCCTCGGCCACGACAGCCGCCTCGGGCAGGTGGTCAACAACCTCCTCGACAACGCGCGCTCGTTCTCGCCCAAGGGCGCCAGCGTGCGGGTCGCCCTCCGGCGCCGGCGCAACACCGTGGAGCTCGTCGTGGAGGATGACGGGCCCGGCATCCCGGCCCATGCCCTCGAGCGGATCTTCGAGCGCTTCTACACCGACCGGCCCGAGCAGGGCTTCGGGCAGAACTCGGGCCTCGGCCTGTCGATTTCGCGCCAGATCGTCCAGGCCCACCGCGGCACGATCCGGGCCGAGAACCGCCTGGGGGCGCCGGGCGAGGACGGGGAGCCGGCGGTGCTCGGCGCCCGCTTCATCGTGCGGGTGCCGGGCCAGAGCCGCTGAGCCCCGATGGGCGCCGCCGTGCACGCCGGCTGCGTGGTCCTCGGCGAGGACGGAATCCTGATCCGCGGCGAGCCGGGCAGCGGCAAATCGACCCTGGCCCGCGACCTTCTGGAGCGTGGCCCTATCTTGGCGGTCTTCGCCGGCCTCGTGGGCGACGACCGGATCGTCCTGACGCAACGGAACGGGCGCCTCGTCGCGGCCCCGCACCCGGCCGTCGCGGGCCTGATCGAGGTGCGCGGCCTCGGGCTGCAAGCCGTTGGCGCCACGGTGCCTTCCGCCGTGGTGCGCCTCGTCGTCGATCTCGCGGAGGCGGTGCCCCGGATGCCGGAGGACGGCGCCGAGACGGTTCTTCTCCGGGGCGTGGCGCTGCCCCGCATCATCCTCCCCCGGGACCCGGCCCGGGCCAGCACGGTGTTGTGGCGCTGGCGGCGCCTCCATGTCATGATGATGACCGAATGATGCGGATTTCGCCGCATTGCTCTTGCGCTCGCCTTCGCGCTGCACAAAATGGCGGCTCGGCTCCAAAGGGGCGTCGGAACTCGTGTCGATGATAGGAATGGTGCTCGTCACCCACGGTCTGCTGGCAACGGAATTCAAGGCCGCGCTCGAGCACGTCGTGGGTCCGCAGGATCAGCTCGAGACGATCACGATCGGTCCCGAAGACGACATGGAGGTTCGGCGCAAGGACATCATGTCGGCCGTCTGCCGGGTGAACAGCGGCGACGGCGTGGTGGTCCTGACCGACATGTTCGGCGGCACGCCCTCGAACCTCGCCCTGTCCTGCATGAACGGCGGCTCGGTCGAGGTGGTGGCGGGCATCAACCTGCCGATGCTGATCAAGCTCGCCAGCGTGCGCGACGAGGAGAGCCTGGGCGACGCGGTCCTGCACGCCCAGGAAGCCGGCCGCAAGTACATCAACGTGGCCTCCCGGGTGCTGGCCGGCAAGTAGGCCTTGGCCGGACCGGCGCGCCGCCCTAGCTTGGGGATGGCCGCCGCGCGGCACGGTCGCGCCCTCGATCCTCCCTCCCCGCCCCGCAGCACTCCCCATGACGACGAGAACCGGACGACGGGCAGCCGCCGGTGACGAGCAGGTGCCCCGCCGATGACCGCCTTCAACGATCCCGACGACTCGGACGGGGAGCTTCCGCCGGTGCCCGACGGCGCGGTGGCGCGGGACCTGCCGATCATCAACCGGCGCGGCCTGCACGCCCGGGCCTCGGCGAAGTTCGTGCAGACGGTGGAGCGCTTCGCCTCGGAGGTCACGGTGAGCCGGGGCGGCGAGACCGTGGGCGGCCGCTCGATCATGGGCCTGCTCACCCTCGGCGCCGCGCAGGGCACCAGCATCCGGGTCACGGCGCTGGGTGCCGACCAGGATTCCTGCATGGACACCATCGCGGCCCTCCTCGCCAACCGCTTCGGCGAGGACGAGTAGGGCTCAGGCGCGCCGCCCCGTCCGCGCCAGCCGGCGCAGCAGCGTGCCGGCCCGGTGCTTAAGCGCCGAGCCGCCCGGCCCGCGGCGGGCCGCGGGAGACCGGGCTTCCACGGCGACGATGGCCTCGACCCGGCCGGCCTCGTGCGGGGGGGCGCCGGTCTCGGACAGGCACAGGCCGGCCTGGCGCCAGACCGCGTCGCAGGGGCCCGAGGCGAGGTGGATTGCCGCCGCAACCACGGTCCCGTCCCGCCGCACCAGGTCGACGCAGGCCTGCCGCCGCCGGGCGAAGCGCCGGACCGCCACCCGGAAGGCCGTGGCGCGGGCGGGATCGGCGATGAGGCTGTCGCGGCCCTGCCGGGCGTCGAGGACGAGGAACTGCTCGATCGCGTCGCGCACCTGGCGCGGCTCGCGCACCCGCTCCAGGGAGGTGCGGCCCTCCGCGCGGGCGAGCGGCGGCCGGGCGTCGGGCCGGGGCGCCGGCTGCGCCGCCACCGTCAGGCGTCGCCCTGTGGCGCCCGCCACCGCCCCGAGGGCGATGGCCAGGGGGCCGTCCGGGCGAAGGTCCGGCAGGCGCAGGTCGGTGACCCGCAGGCGCGAGCCCGCCAGGTGCTCGAGGGCGGCCCGCAGGACGGCCGGCGCGTGGTCCCGGTCGATCACCGCCTCGGCCCGGCCCGACAGGGGCAGCCGCCAGAGGCAGGCCTGCCCGGGCAGGCCGAGGCCGGAGGGCAGGCGCAGCGGCAGCACCCCGCGCAGGGTGGCCTCGCCCTGCCAGACGAGCAGCAGCGCGAGCGTGCGGCCGTCGGCGAGGTGCTGCGCCATGGTGAGCACGAAATCAGGCTCGGCGTAGACGCTCGGCTCGAGGGTCCGGCCCATCAGGCCCCGCCAGGCGGCGGTCTCGGCGTCGCTCAGCGAGAGGGGGTGGCGCAGCTCGGCCCGCCACGCACCGGGTCCCGCCGCGCCCAGGCCGCCCTGGATCACCGAGAAGGGTTTCGTCATCGCGTCTCGTTCCGATCCGGCGCGTCCCGATCCGGGACAGGGACGCGTCCCTCTCGGCCGCGCGCCGTTGACGGTTCAAGAACCATACCGGGCGGCGCCCGGGCCGGCCTCAGCCGCCCGGGATCGCCAGAGGATTCGCGGTCAGGGCCGCGGCGTCGGGCGCGTCGACGGCGGGCCGGCCCAGGAACGCGTTCCAGAGCCTCGCCACGAAGGCGGGGTCGAGGTCGCGCACGATCAGCACCAGGCGCGAGCGCCGGTCCCCGTCCGGCCACGCCTCCAGGGTCGCGGGCGTGTGGACGACGTGCTGCACCCCGTGCACCACCACCGGCCGGCCCGGATCGTCCGCGAGGGCGACCAGGCCCTTGAGGCGCAGGAGCTTCGGGCCGTGGGCCGAGCGCAGGAGGTCGAGGAACATCTCGAACGCCGCCCGCGGCACCGGCTCCTCGCTCGCGAGGTGGAAGGCCCGGATCGCCGCGTCGTGGCGGTTCACGTCGTGGTGGTGGCCGTGACCGTGGCCATGACCGTGCTCGTGCCCGTCGTCCTCCGCCGCCGCCACCGCCTCGGCCCCGAGCCAGCCGCGCACGTCGTCGACCTTGCCGTCGAAGCCGAACAGGCCGCCGAGCATCGCCCCGGCCGGCGCGTCCGCGGGCAGCAGGGGCGCCGCGGGGTTGAGGGCACGGAGGCGCTCCCGCAGGGGGCCGCCGTCCCCCCGCTCCGGCGCGGCAAGATCGGTCTTCGTCAGCACGAGCCGGTCGGCCACCGCCACCTGCCGCACCGCCTCCGGATGCGCGTCGAGGGTGCCGGCGCCGTTGACCGCGTCCACGACCGTGACCACGCCCTGGAGCGCGTAGCGCATGGACACGTAGGGGTGGTAGAGCAGCGCGTGCAGGATCGGCGCCGGGTCGGCGAGGCCCGTGGTCTCGATCACCACCCGGCGGAACGGCGCGATGCGGCCGTTGTCGCGCTTGCGCAGCAGGTCCTCCAGGGTGGCGATCAGGTCGCCCCGCACGGTGCAGCACAGGCAGCCGGCGCCGAGCAGGATCATGCCCTCGTCCACCGTCTCGATCAGCAGGTGATCGAGCCCGATCTCGCCGAACTCGTTGACGATCACCACGGTGTCGCGGAGCGCCGGGTCGCGCAGCAGCCGGTTGAGCAGGGTGGTCTTGCCGGCGCCGAGGAACCCCGTGAGGACGGTGAGCGGGATCGGGGCGGGCCGGCCGGAGGGTCGGGTCATGGCGGGGTCGGGCTCCTGTCCGGCGCCGGGGGATGGCGGCGAACTGCGCATCCCCGCGGCGAAGGTCAATCCCCCGGGCTGAACGCCCCCGCGGGCGTTCAGCCCGGGCGGGGAGCGTCCGGCGCGGGCCGCGCCCGTCACCCGCGCGTCAATCGTCCTTGCTCTTGCGGGCCGCCTTCGCGGCGACCGACTTCGCGGCCACCGCCTTCGGCTTCGGGGCGGGCCTCGCCTCGGCCTTCGGAGCGTGCTTCGCGCCGGGCTTCGCCGCGTGCTTGGCGCCGGCCCGGTCCTTGTGGTCGGCGATCACCGCGGTTGCCGGCGCGGCGGAGGCGTAGGCCGCGGCCGCGGCGGGCGCCGCGGCCTTCTGGCGGGCGAGGAGCCTGGGCTGCGGCACGGTGGCGCCGGTCGCCGCGATGGTGCGGCTCGGGGCGGGCTTCGTCCGGGCGGCCTTGACGCGCGGCGCCTTCGCGGGCTTCGCCGCGACGGCCTCGTCCGTCGCCGCGATGGCGCTCTCGGCCGGGTCGCGCCCGGTCCAGACCAGCACCGGCTGGAGCGGCGCCCGGGGCGGCAGGGCGCGGTTGCGCAGGGCCGCGCTGTTCATGGTGGCGAAGGCGAGGGCCGAGGACGGCGGCGCGGCCGCGGCCATCAGCTGCGCGTTGGCGTTGTCGGCGTTGGCGCCCGCGGCGGCCGCGCTCGCGGTCGCGGCGGCGGAATCCGCGTCCGTCGGCATCGGGCGGCGCCGGTCGCAGATGTAGGGCCGCATGTCGGGCGGCACGGCGGCGGCCGAGACCGGCAGGTCGGCGAGGGTCTGGCCGCCCCAGCCCACGGACTGGCCGAAGCCGTAATCGAACAGGTCGGCGGCCTTCAGGTCGCGCTCGCGGGCGCTCGGCTGCCCCATCACCACGGTGATGATGCGCCGGCCGTTGCGGTTGGCGCTCGCCACCACGTTGAAGCCGCCCGCGCAGATGAAGCCGGTCTTCATGCCGTCGACGCCGGCGTAGCGCCCGAGCAGGCCGTTGTGGTTCGGCATCACGGCCCGGCCGAACTGGATCGCCGAGATCGAGAACAGGTCGCGGTTCTCGGGGAAGTCGCGGATCAGGGCGCGGGCCAGGACCGCCATGTCCCGCGCCGAGGTCCATTGCCGCGCGTCCGGCAGGCCGTTCGGGTTGAACCAGTGGCTGTCGCGCATGCCGAGGCGCTGCGCGGCCTCGTTCATCAGGTTGGCGAATCCCTCGACCGAGCCGCCCAGGTTCTCGCCGATCGCCCAGGCCACGTCGTTGGCCGACTTGACCATGATGATCTTGAGGGCGTTGTCGAGGGTGATCTGCGTGCCGGGCTTGAAGCCCATCTTGGAGGGCGGCTCGGCGGCGGCGTCGGCGGAGATCGCGAGCAGCTGGTCCATCGAGGCGCGGCCCTGGCGCACCATGTCGAGGGCCACGTAGGTGGTCATCAGCTTGGTGATCGAGGCCGGGTACCACGGGTCGGTGGCACCCTGGCTGTACAGCACCTTGCCGGAATCCACGTCGACCACCAGCATCGGGGCGGTGACCGCCCCGGCGGTCCCGGCCGCCAGGAGGGCACCGAGCCCGAGGAAGCGCCCGAGGAGGCGGGGCAGCAGGGCACGTGTCAGCATCGGTAGGGTTCCCGTCGGGCCGATGTCGTCATGCGGCGCCTCTCGCGGCCCTGGCCCCGCGGGCCCCGGGGGCCGCGCCGCCCCGGGCACCGCACGGCGGACCGGCCGTGATTGTACGTCAGCGGCGAAGCTTTTGACAGCATCGCACGAGAGGCCCATCAACGCACACTCCGTGGCGGGAGGATGGCGGACGCCCCCCGGCCGCCGCGCCTCCACGAGGTCGTCCACAGGCGCGGGGCGGGTGCGCGCCCGGTGCGCTTGCGGGCCGGGCCTCCCATCTGTCAGGGCACCCGGGCCACCGCCACCACCGCTGAGGGCCGCGAAGCGACCGCGACAGATGAGCTACGCCGTCAAGGAGATCTTCCACACCCTCCAGGGCGAGGGCGCCCAGGCGGGACGCGCCGCCGTGTTCTGCCGCTTCGCCGGCTGCAACCTGTGGAGCGGGCGCGAGGCCGACCGGGCGGACGCGGCCTGCCGCTTCTGCGACACCGACTTCGTCGGCACCGACGGCGTGGGCGGCGGCCGCTTCCCCGACGCGGAGTCCCTGGCGCGGGCGATCGAGGCGGCGTGGGGCGGGGGACCGGCGGGCCGCTACGTGGTGTTCACGGGCGGCGAGCCGCTGCTCCAGCTCGACGCCGCCCTGCTGGCGGGCGTGCGGGCGCGGGGCTTCACGGCGGCGGTCGAGACCAACGGCACCCAGGCGCCCCCCGAGGGGCTCGACTGGATCTGCGTCAGCCCCAAGGCCGGCGCGCCCCTGCGGCTGACCCGCGGCGACGAGCTGAAGCTCGTCTATCCCCAGGCCGGGCTCGCCCCGGACGACCTCGCGGGCCTGGACTTCCGGCACTTCTGGCTCCAGCCGATGGACGGCCCCGACCGGGTCGCCAACACCGATGCGGCGGTCGCGCACTGCCTGCGCGACGCCCGCTGGCGCCTCAGCCTCCAGACCCACAAGCTGATCGGCATCCCCTGACCGACGCGCCATTCGCCCCGGAGCGCCGTCGGTGCTATGGGGCGCCGGACACGAGCCCGCGACCGACACCCTCATGAAGATCACCCAGGCCTTCACGTTCGAGGCGGCCCACCGGCTGCCGAACGTGCCCGCGACCCACCGCTGCCACCGCATGCACGGCCACTCATACCGGGTGGAGCTGCAGCTCGACGGCCCCGTCGACCCCGGTACGGGCTGGGTGGTCGACTTCTTCGACGTCGAGCACGCCTTCGCGCCGGTCCTGGCGCGCCTCGACCACCATTGCCTCAACGAGGTGCCGGGACTCGAGAACCCCACGGCCGAGCACATCGCGGTCTGGATCTGGGAGCAGGTCCGCCCGGCGCTCCCCCTCCTCTCCTGCGTCAAGGTGTTCGAGACGCCCATGTCCTGGGCCGAGCACGCGGGCGACTGACGCGGGGCCCGGTCGCGCCGCGTGCTCGCGCCGGAGCGCCGCGGGTGTAAGCTGCGCCGCGAACCGGAGCCGGCACCATGCGATCCCTGTACCTCGCGCTCGTCCTCGCGCTGGCAGCCGTCACGGCCGCCCGCGGGGCCGACGACCCGGTTCTCGCGGCGGCGACCGGGCTGACCGGCACCGCCATGTTCCTCGGCTCCGGCGCTCCCGGCCTGGTCCTGGTGGTCGTGCGCGGGGACCAAACCCTGGTGCGGGGCTACGGCGAGACCCGGAAGGGCAACGGCGTCGCGCCGGACGGCACGAGCCTCTTGCGGCTCAACTCCGTCACCAAGGTGCTCACCACCGAGGTGCTGGCGGCCCTCGCCGCCGAGCGCAAGCTCGCCCTCACCGATCCGCTCCAGCGCTTCGCCGCCGCGGCGGTGCCGGCCTTCGAGGGGCGCCCGATCACGCTCCTCGACCTCGCGACCCACTCGGCCGCGCTGCCGCGCGAGATGGCCGACCTGCCCGAGGGCGCGAACCCCCGCGCCTGGCCGACGCGCGCGGACCGCTGGGCGTGGCTGCCCGGCACCGCGCTCCCCTGGGCGCCCGGGACCATCGCGTCGTACTCCAACGTCGGGTTCGACCTCCTCTCCGACGCCATCGAGGCCGCCGGGGGCCGCCCCTATCCGGACCTCCTGCGCAGCCACGTCACGGGGCCGCTCGGCATGACGGATACCGGCGTCGCGCCGACGCCCGAGCAATGCGCGCGCCTCATGGTCGGCTCCGGCCTCGGCGGCGCCGCGACCTGCGTCGACACGCGGGCGACGGAGGGGAGCGGCGGCCTCTACAGCACCGGGAACGACATGGCGCTCTGGCTGCGCCACGTCGTCGCCGACCCGACGGGGGTGGCGGGCGTGAGCCAGGCGGTCTACCGCCTGCGCCAGGCGATGCCCGCCGCGATCGGCTTCGACGAGGCCGGGCCGATGGCGGGCCTCGGGCTCGGCTGGGTGATGGTGGCGCCCCGCGGGATCGAGCCGGCGCTCCTGGCCAAGAGCGGCGGCGGCGCGGGCTTCATGAGCTACGTCGCCGTCGCGCCGGGCCGGGGCGCGGGCGTGTTCGTGGCGGTGAACCGGGTCGATCTCGCGATGTTCGCCGCGCTCACCGAGACCGCCAACACGCTGATCGCCAACCTCGTGACGCGCTGAGCGCCGGCCGCGGCGTCCTCCGGACGGCACCGCCCGGCAGCAGCCGGTTCGATGCGGCACGGCGGCTGCATCACCGGGCCGCGCAGCACCTGCGCCGCGCAGGTGCTGCGCCGCTCAGACGCGGCCGCGGGGCGAGGGGATCCCGGGCGCGGGGGCCGGCCGGACCCGGCCCGGCCTCGGGCCGCCGGGGACGCGGGCTCGAGGAGGGGGCCGCCGAAGGCCCCTTTGCGCATCGGCCGCGCGCCTGCCATCCCTTGGATCCGAGAGCCGGAGACACACCGACCGATGCCCAAGATCATACCCGTCGCGTCCTTCGATGCCGTCGTGTTCGGCGCGACCGGCGACCTCACGATGCGCAAGCTGCTCCCCGCGCTCTACTACCGCTTCCGCGACCGCCAGATCCCCGACGACAGCCGCATCATCGCGGCGGCGCGCAGCCCGTACGACGACGCCGAGTACCGCGCCCTCGCGGCGGCCGCGCTGGAGCGGCACGTCCCGGCCGCCGACCGCGACCCCGAGACCGTGGCGGGCTTCCTCGGCCACGTCAGCTACGTGGCGGTGGACGGCGCCGGCCGGGGCGGCTGGGACGACCTCGCCCGCCTGCTCGGCGAGCGCCCGGACCAGGTGCGGCCCTACTACCTCGCGACCTCGCCGGGCCTCTACGGCGCGATCTGCCGCAACCTCAGCGCCCACGGGCTCATCGGCGAGCGCTCGCGGGTGGTGCTCGAGAAGCCCATCGGCCACGACCTCGCCTCGGCGCGGGCGATCAACGACCAGGTCGGCCAGGTCTTCCCCGAGAACCAGATCTTCCGCATCGACCACTACCTCGGCAAGGAGACGGTGCAGAACCTGCTGGCGCTGCGCTTCGCCAACACGATCTTCGAGCGGCTCTGGAACGCCGACGTGATCGATCACGTCCAGATCACCGTGGCGGAGACGGTCGGGGTCGAGGGGCGCGGCGGCTACTACGACACGTCCGGCGCGCTGCGCGACATGCTGCAGAACCACATGCTGCAGCTCCTCTGCCTCCTGACCATGGAGAGCCCGCTCAACCTCGACGCCGACGCCGTGCGGGACGAGAAGCTGAAGGTGCTGCGGGCCCTCAAGCCCATCCCGCCCCACGACGTGCCGGCCCGCACCGTGCGCGGGCAGTACGTCGCCGGCGCGGTCGGCGGCCAGCCCGTGAGCGGGTACCTCGCCGACCTCGGCAACGAGCGCCCGAGCCTGACCGAGACCTTCGTGGCCCTGAAGCTCGAGCTCATGACGCCCCGCTGGGCCGGGGTGCCGTTCTACCTGCGCACCGGCAAGCGCCTGCCGCAGAAGATGTCGGAGATCGTGGTGCAGTTCCGCTCCTCGCCGTTCAGCATCTTCCCGGACGACTTCGCCCGCGAGCCGAACCGCCTGGTGATCCGGCTCCAGCCGCAGGAGGGGATCAAGCTCGAGGTGATGACGAAGGAGCCCGGTCCCGGCGGGATGCGGCTGCGCGCCACCGGCCTCGACATCAGCTTCGAGGAGACCTTCAACCAGCGCTACCCGGACGCCTACGAGCGCCTGCTGATGGACGTGGTGCGCGGCAACGCCACCCTGTTCATGCGCCGCGACGAGGTCGAGGCCGCCTGGGCCTGGGCCGACACCCTGCTCCAGGCCTGGACCGAGCGCCCGGAGCCGCCCCGCCCCTACCCGGCCGGCACCTGGGGGCCCACCGCCGCCATCGCGCTGATCGAGCGCGACGGCCGGACCTGGCACGAGGAGGTGGGCTGAGCCCGGCCGGCCCCGGGCGGGGCGCTGCGGGCCGCGGGTCCCCCGTGGGGAGCGTTGCCCGGCTCGGCAGTCCTCAGCCGCCGCGTCCGGCCGGCGGGGTGGCGCGGGGCGCCCGCTGTTCAGAATAATCCTAAGGAGTCTCAAGGGCATGACGCGGGTTTTTGGGAGGCCTCACGGCTTCCCTTGACCGGACGACGGCTCTAGAGGAGCGCATCGACTGAGGCCCCTCCGCCCGCCGGACGGGGCACCGAGGACATCCGCATGCGTTCCAGCCGCTCACCGCTCGCCGCCCCGATGGTCGCCCTGGCGCTCGCCCTCGCGCCCCCGGCGGCGGCCCAGGAGGAGCCCGCCGGCGAAGCGGCCCCGGCGCCGGCCCCGGCGCGCCCGGCGCC
>NZ_QOWC01000002.1 GCF_003574465.1 Methylobacterium crusticola | reverse complement strand
GGCCACCGCGCCGCGGGGCGTCGCCCTCGCCTCCGCGCGCTTCGCCCGCCTCGACGTGATCGTGGCGGCGGCCGGCAAGGCGCAGGCCGGCGACGCGCTCGGGCTCGCGCCGGCGACCCTGGGGGCGGCGGCCCAGCTCTCCGCCGCCTCCTTCCTGCGCCTGGCGCAGGCGGCGCTGCCGCTCCTGCGGGCCGGCGACGCCCCGCGGCTCGTCGCCGTGTCGTCCTACGTCGCCCACGTGTTCCGGGCCGACCTCGGCCTGTTCGCGGCCTCGGCGGCGGGGCGCGCGGCCCTGGAGGCGGTGGTGCGCACGCTCGCCCGCGACCTCGCGCCGGAGGGCATCACCGTCAACGCCGTCGCGCCCGGCCTGACCCGCAAGGACGATCCCGGCGCGGGCGCGCTGTCGCCCGAGGGCATCGCCCGGCTCGAGGCCGCGATCCCCCTCGGGCGCCGGGCCGACCCCGCCGAGATCGCCGCGGTGATCGCCTTCCTGGCCTCGCCGGCCGCCTCCTACGTCACCGGCCAGGTGATCCACGTCGACGGAGGGCTCACGTGAGCCGAGACCTGATCATCGAGCACCTGCGGGTCGTGCTGATCGAGAGCCCGATCCGGATGGCGCGCCGCCAGGGCGTCGGCGACGTCGGGGGCACGGTCAAGCGCGTGCTCCTGCGGCTCACCACCCGGGAGGGCGTGGTTGGCTGGGGCGAGGCGGCGCCCTGGGAGGTCTTCACCGGCACCGCCGAGGGCGCCTTCGCGGCCCTCGACCGCACCTTGCGGCCGCTGATCCTCGGCCATCCGGCGCGGCGGATCCGGGCGCTGGCGGCCGGCCTCGACCGGGCCCTCGTCGGCCACACCGACGCCAAGGCGGCGGTCGAGATGGCGCTGTTCGACATCGTCGGCCACGCCGCCGGCCTGCCCGTGGCCGACCTGCTCGGCGGCCGGGTGCGGGACGCGATCCCGCTCTCGTTCTCGATCGCCGACCCGGATTTCGACGCCGACCTCGCGCGCATGCGGGCCATGACGGCGCAGGGCCACCGCCTGTTCAAGGTCAAGACCGGGGTGAGGCCGCACGCCGAGGACGTGGCGCACCTCGCGGCGATCCGCTCGGAGTTCGGCGACGGGGTCGACCTGCGCGTCGACTACAACCAGGCGCTCGCCCCCTTCGGGGCGCTCGCCCGCCTGCGCGACGTGGAGGCCTTCCGGCCGACCTTCATCGAGCAGCCGGTGCCCCGCCGCCACCTCGACGCGCTCGCGGCCCTGACGGCCGCCCTCGACACGCCCATCCTCGCCGACGAGAGCTGCTTCGATGCCGCCGACGTGATGGAGGTGGTGCGCCGGCAGGCGGCGGACGCGGTCTCCGTCAAGCTGATGAAGTGCGGCGGCATGCTGCGGGCCCAGGCCCTGATGGCCATCGCCGACACCGCCGGCCTGCCGGGCTACGGCGGCACGCTCTGGGAGGGCGGCATCGCGCTGGCCGCCGGCACCCAGATGATCGCGGCGACCCCCGGCATCACGCTCGGCTGCGAGTTCTACATGCCGCATCACGTCCTGACCGAGGACGTGCTGGAGGCGCCCGTGCCCGTCCGGGACGGCGCCGTGGTGGTGCCGGACGGGCCGGGCCTCGGCATCCGGGTGAGCGAGGCCGCGATCCGCCAGAACGCCCGCATCCTGGCCGAGGCCTGAGGCGAGGCCTCCCCGGGTCCGCGGCGGGGCGGGGCCCCGCCCGCGGGCGCGGCCGCGCCCGGGGGAGGGCGCCGCCCGGCGCGTCCCGGACGGCGTCTCACGCGTCGTGGAACCGCGTGAAGGCC
The DNA here is from genome assembly GCF_003574465.1 of Methylobacterium crusticola. Taxonomy (GTDB): domain Bacteria; phylum Pseudomonadota; class Alphaproteobacteria; order Rhizobiales; family Beijerinckiaceae; genus Methylobacterium; species Methylobacterium crusticola. The sequence continues at coordinate 99,012 of NZ_QOWC01000002.1, read as the reverse complement.
TCCACCGGCTCGCGCTCGGACACGAGGGCGTTGGCCGGCTCGGCCGGGTCGGCGACGCCGAGGGCCATGCCGCACACCACCATCTCGGAATCCGGGATCCCGAGATGCCGGCGCACGATTCCCGGGTAGCTGGCGATCGCCGCCTGCGGGCAGGTGTCGAGGCCCCGGCCCCGGGCGGCGATCATCAGGGTCTGGAGGAACATGCCGTAATCGAGCCAGCTCCCCAGCTCCATGTCGCGGTCGATGGTGAACACCAGCCCGACCGGCGCGCCGAAGAACACGAAGTTGCGCCCGCGCTGGCGCGCCGCGGCCGCGTGGTCGCCCCGCGGCACGCCCGTCAGGCCGTAGAGCTGCCAGCCGACCTTGCGCCGCCGCTCGAGGTAGGGCGAGCGCCAGTTGACCGGGTAGTAGTGGTAGTCCCGCGCCTCGGCCTCGCCGGCGGAATGCGCCGCCGCGAGGTCGTCGGTGAGGCGGCGCAAAGCGGCGCCCGTGACCGCGTGGGCCTTCCAGGGCTGGATGTTGCTGCCGCTCGGCGCCCGGCTCGCGAGGGCGAGGAGGTCGCGCACCGTCGCGTCCGGCACCGGGACGTCGAGGAAGCCCCGGATGCTGCGCCGGCTGGTGATCGCCTCGTCGACGGCCTGTCGCGGCGTCTCGGGCGGGGGGGTGTCGGGCCGCTTCGTCTCGGGCCGGTTCGTCTGGGGCATCCGCGTCTCCGGGGTGGGCCGCAAGCCTTATGCCCGAAGCCCCAGGGCGCGGGCCAGCGCCGCCCCCGGGAGGCAGGCCAGTCCCCCAGGGAGGCGGGCCGGGGCCGCCCAGGGAGGCGGGCCGGGGCCGCCCCGGAAGGCGGGCGGGGCCGCCAGGGAGGCGGGCCGGGGCCGCCCCGGACGGTGGATCGCCGGTGCGCGATCGGGCATGGTCGCGCGTCCTCCTCGCGCAGACGATTCGGCACCTCGTGAACCACGACCCGCGCTCGCACGGCCTCTGGGAGCTGACCGCCCCGGCGGCCCCCGCCACCCGGGCCCTCGCCGGCCGCGTCGCGGCCGACGTCGCGGTGATCGGCGCCGGCTACACCGGGCTCTCGGCGGCGCTGCACCTCGCGCAGGGCGGCGCCCGGGTCGCCGTCCTGGAGGGCGAGGCGATCGGCTTCGGCGGCTCGGGCCGCAATGTCGGCCTCGTCAATGCCGGCCTCTGGGTCAGGCCCGAGGCGGTGCCGGCGGCGCTCGGGCCCGAGCGCGGCGAGCGCCTGCTCGCCCTGCTCGGCGCGGCGCCGCGCCTCGTCTTCGACCTCGTGGCGGCCCACGGCATCGCCTGCGAGGCCGAGACCCGCGGCACGCTGCACTGCGCGGTCGGCGCCGGCGGCCTCGCCGAGCTGCGGGAGCGGGCGCGCCAGTGGCAGGACCGGGGCGCCCCCGTGCGCCTGCTCGACGCGGCCGAGACCGCCCGCCTGGTGGGCTCGCAGGCCTACGCGGGCGCGCTCCTCGATGCCCGCGCCGGCACGATCCAGCCCCTCGCCTACGCCCGCGGCCTCGCGGCGGCCGCGCTGGCGGCGGGCGCGCAGATCTTCACCGGCAGCCCGGTCACGGGCACGGAGCGCGACGGGGCGGGCTGGCGGGTGGCGACGCCCGGCGGCACGGTCGAGGCCGCCTGGATCGTGGTCGCCACCAACGCCTACACGCGGGCGCCCTGGCCCGAGGTGCGGGCCGAGATCGCGCACCTGCCCTACTTCAACATCGCGACCGCGCCCCTCGGCGACAACCTGCGGCGCTCCATCCTGCCCGAGGGCCAGGGGGCCTGGGACACCCGCCCGGTGCTGACCTCGTTCCGCCTCGACGGGGCCGGCCGCCTCGTCGTCGGCAGCGTCGGGGCCCTGCGCGGCACCGGCGGCCCCGTGCACCGGGCCTGGGCGCGGCGCACCCTCAGGACGCTGTTCCCGCAGGTCGGCGAGGTGCCGTTCGAGGCCGAGTGGTACGGGCAGATCGGCATGACGGCGGACGCCCTGCCGCGCTTCCACCGCCTCGCCCCGAACGTCGTGGGCTTCTCGGGCTACAACGGCCGCGGCATCGCCCCCGGCACCGCCTTCGGCCGGGTGCTGGCCGAGCTGATCGCCGGCACCCTCGCCGAGGACGACCTGCCGCTGCCGGTCACGGCGCCGGTGCCGCACCCCTTCCGGGCCGTGAAGGAGCTCGTCTACGAGATGGGCGCGCAGGCGGCCCACCTGGCGGGTGCGCGGCGCCAGGGCGACGTCCGACGCGGGCGGTAGACCGGCGCGGGCGGTAGGCCGGCGCGCCGAACCGGGCGCGGGCCCGGCCTCAGGCCGTGGATGCGAGCTGCGCGGCCCGGCGCATGACGGCGCCGGCCCGGGGGTGCTGGAGCGCCGCCGCGGCGGCGCGGTGGCAGGCCAGGCTCTCGACCAGGGTCGACCAGCGCATGCCGACCTCGTGGGTCTGGGTCAGGCGGCCCTCCCCGTCGTAGCGCCGCCAGCCGCAGCGGGCCTCGCCGTCGGCGCCGACCTCGTCGTAGGTCTCGTAGCGGGCGACCAGCCTGTCGCGCCGGTCGTACTCGCGGTGGAACCAGCACACGCCGAAGACGCGGCCGCCGCGGCCGAGCACGCCGGCGCTCTCGAGCCGGTGCGTGCCGGGGATGCGGAAGACGGTCTCGAAGGCGGGCGGTTCGCATCGCATGATGACACCCCTCTGCCGGCCCGAGCCCGCAGGCCCCGACTTAACGGTTCCTTCACGATTTGTGCGATGCAGGATCGGCGGGGTCAAGCGGGGTCGCGTCGCGACAGAATCACCGCCGTGGAAGCGGGCGCGCCGGGCGGGGTGGGGCGCCCCGCGCCCGTCAGAGGCGGCGCGCCGCGATGGCGTCGGACCAGGCGACGGCGCGGCGGGCCATGCCGATGTGCTGGCGCTCGAACATCCGCCCGTTGATCTGGATCGCGCCGCGCCGGGCGTTCTCCGGGCGCTCGAAGGCCGCGATGACGCTCCGGGCGGTCTCGACCTCGGCGTCGGTGGGCGCGAAGGCCGTGTTGGCGGGCTCGACCTGGGTCGGGTGGATCAGGGTCTTGCCGTCGAAGCCGAGGATGCGCGCCTGCCGGCACTCCTCGCGGCAGCCCTCGACGTCCGCGAAGTCGTTGTAGACCCCGTCCAGGATGGCGAGCCCCTCCGCCCGGGCCGCCGCGAGGGCCGTCATCAGCCAGGGCATCATCGGGGCACGGCCCGGCACGATCTGGGTCCAGGTGTCCTTGGCGAGGTCGTTGGTGCCGAGCACGAGGCAGGCGAGCCGGGTGCCCGGGTTGCGCTGCGCCGCCGCGATGGCCTGGATGTTGAGGATCGCGGCCGGCGTCTCGATCATCGCCCAGACCCGGATGCGGGCGGGGGCGTCGAGCGCCTCCAGGCGGTCGGCGATGCTCTCGAGCACGGCCGGGGACGAGACCTTGGGCATCAGGATCGCGTCGGGCCCGGCCTCGATCGCGGCCTTGAGGTCGGCCTCGCCCCAGGGCGTCTGGGGGGCGTTGACCCGGATGATCAGCTCGCGCTCGCCGTAGCCGCCCTCGCGCACGGCGGCGCAGACCTGCTCGCGGGCGACCTCCTTGGCGTCGGGCGCGACCGCGTCCTCGAGGTCGAGGATGAGCGCGTCGGCGGGCAGCGACCGCGCCTTCTCGAGGGCGCGCGGGTTGGAGCCGGGCATGTAGAGCACGCTGCGGCGCAGGCGGAGGTCGGTCATGGCGGGGTCCCCTCGATTTCGGCAGGCCGGACCCTTACCCGATCGTCCCGCGGATGCCAGCCTCCGCGACGCGACCGGGGCCGTCCGGGCGGACCCGGGACCCACGGCCGGCGCGGCGGGCCATGATCCGCCGGGGGCCTACTCGGCGGCGATCCGCTGCGGGGCGAGGTCGAGGGCCGCGTCCGCGACGTCGGCGATCACCGCTGCGAGCGTGCCCACGAGGGCGTCGAAGCCCGGGATCGGCCGCAGGCCGCGCTCGTCCATGTAGAGCGCGCGGTTGATCTCGATCTGGAGCGCGTGCCGGCCGAGGGACGGCTCGCCGTAATGCTCGGTGATGAACCCGCCGGCGTAGGGCTTGTTGCGCACCACCCGGAAGCCGTGCCGGCGGAAGGCCTCCTCCACGCAGGCCGTGAGGTCGGGCGCGCAGGCGGTCCCGAAGCGGTCGCCCAGCACCACGTCCACGGGCGGGCCCTCGTCGCGCGCCAGGCTCGTCGAGGGCATCGAGTGGCAATCGATCAGCACCGCGTGCCCGAAGGCCTTCGCGGTGCGGGCGACCAGCTCCTTGAGGGTGCGGTGGTAGGGCTTGTAGAGCCCGTCGATGCGCGCCATGGCCTCGTCGACGGGGAGGCGGCCGCGATAGATCTCCTGCCCGTCGGCCACCACCCGCGGCACGGTGCCGAGGCCGCCGGCGACCCGCATCGAGCGGACGTTGACGAAGGCCGGCAGGCGCCCGTCGAACATGCGCGGGTCGAGCTCGTAGGGCTCGCGGTTGACGTCGAGGTAGGCCCGCGGGAAGCAGGCCCGCATCAGCGGCGCGCCGAGGCCCACCACCGGGGCGTAGAGCCGGTCGACGAAGGCGTCCTCCGACCGGCGCAGGGCGACAGCGTCGAGCCGGGAGGCCGCCACGAAGGAGGGCGGGTAGACGGCGCCCGAATGCCCCGTGTTGAACACGAACGGCAGCGCGTGCCGCTCCGGCTCCTCGACCACGAAGGGAGGAGCGAACAGGGTCGCGGGGGCAGGGTGGCTCATCCGGTCGCCCGGGGCTCGTGGCGGGGCACTTGGGACCCTCGGCGGGGCTCGTGACGGGACCCTCGGCGGGGCTGTCGGCCTGGCGCTCGGGCAGTCACGTCGGCAGTCACTCGGGCGGCAATCACGGGGCGGGGCGCTGGTCGCAGCGGCATCCGGCTAATCTGGCCTCCCGGTCCTGACCTGTCCACTGCGCCCCGCGACCGCGTGGGCGGGCGCCGCCTCGGCGACCGGGCCCGGGATCAACACTCTGTTTACCAAGGCGCCGCTTTATGGAATGAACGCTCGAATCGCCATCCGGGACCCGCTCGATGAAGATCCTCCTCGCGGAAGACGACAACGACATGCGTCGCTTCCTCGCCAAGGCGCTCCAGAACGCGGGCTACGACGTGGCCTCGTTCGACAACGGCCTGTCCGCCTACAACCGGCTGCGCGAGGAGCCGTTCGAGCTGCTGCTCACCGACATCGTGATGCCCGAGATGGACGGCATCGAGCTGGCGCGCCGCGCGACCGAGCTCGATCCCGACATCAAGGTGATGTTCATCACGGGCTTCGCCGCCGTGGCGCTCAACCCCGATTCCAAGGCCCCGAAGGACGCCAAGGTCCTGTCGAAGCCCTTCCATCTGCGCGAGCTCGTCACCGAGGTCGAGAAGCTGATGGCGGCCTGACGGGGCCGCGCGCCTGACCAGGCCGCGCGCCCGACGGGGCCGCGCGCCCGACCGGACTGTGCCTCCCCACTCCGCCGCGGTGGTAGCGTAGGCGGCGCCACCCTATATCGGGGCGCTACGGAAACGCGCGCGAGCGGACGGATGCAGCCGGTCACGATCTACACCACGAGCTGGTGCCCCTACTGCGCGGCGGCGAAGTCGCTGCTGCAGGAGAAGGGCGCGACCTTCACGGAGATCGACGTCGAGGCCAAGGCCGGCGCCCGGCGCGAGATGATCGACCGGGCCGGCGGCCGCACCAGCGTGCCGCAGATCTTCGTCGGCCCGACCCATGTCGGCGGCTGCGACGACCTCTACGCCCTCGACCGCGCCGGCCGCCTCGCGCCGCTCCTCGCGGGCTGAGCCGCCGGCGCTTCTGCCCGGCCGGGATCTGCCGTAAGCTCGCGGGCATCCGACCCGCGAGAGGCCCGCCCCATGACCGCACCCCGCTTCGTCGCCGCCTGCGTGCAGATGCGCTCGAGCCGAAATCCGGCCGCCAACCGCGACGCGGCCGTGGCGGGCATCCGCGAGGCCGCGGAGCGCGGCGCGCAGTACGTGCAGACCCCCGAGATGACCTCGCTCCTGGAGCGCAGCCGCGAGAGCCTGTTCGACAAGATCCGGCGCGAGGAGGACGATTCCACCCTGGGCGCCCTGCGCGACGTGGCGCGGGAGCGCGGCGTCGTCGTGCATGTCGGCTCCCTCGCGATCCGCAACGGCGACAAGGTCGCCAACCGGGCCTTCCTGATCGACCGCGAGGGCGCGGTCGCGGCGACCTACGACAAGCTCCACCTCTACGACGTCGACCTGCCCAACGGCGAGAGCTGGCGCGAATCCGCCACCTACACGGGGGGCGGGCGCGCCGTGGTGGCCGACCTGCCCTGGGGCCGGCTCGGGATCGCCATCTGCTACGACGTGCGCTTCCCGGCCCTGTACCGGGCGCTCGCGGAGGCCGGCGCCGAGATCCTGTCGGCGCCGGCCGCCTTCACCCGCCAGACCGGGGAGGCGCACTGGCACGTGCTCCAGCGGGCGCGGGCGATCGAGACCGGGTCGTTCATGATCTCGGCCGCGCAGGGGGGCCGGCACGAGGACGGGCGCGAGACCTACGGCCACTCCCTGATCGTCGATCCCTGGGGCCGGGTTCTCGCCGAGGCCGACGGGGCGGAGCCCGGCGTGATCGTGGCCGACATCGACCTCGCCCTCGTGGCCGACGCCCGCGCCCGCATCCCGGCCCTGCGCCATGCCCGGCCGTTCACCGTCGAGGCGGCGCGGGGGTGAGACCGGCCCCGCGCCGCCCCGACGCCGGCGCGGCGACCGGAATTCCTGCACCGGCCGGCGCCCGGGTGCACGGGACGGCCTCGCAATGCCGCGCCCGCGCACCGATATCGGGAGCATGATCCGCTACGCCCTGGCCTGCGACACCGGCCACCAATTCGAGAGCTGGTTTCCGTCGAGCGCGTCCTACGACGCGCAGGCGGAGCAGGGGCTCGTGACCTGCCCGTTCTGCAACAGCGCCAAGGTCGCCAAGCAGTTGATGGCGCCGGCCCTCGGCCGCGCGGCCCCGGCCGCCCCGCCGGCGCCCGGGACCGCCCCGGAGCCCCGCGCCGAGGCGCCCGTGCGCCTGACCGCGGAGCCCGAGCGCCAGGTGCGCGCGATGCTGCGGGCCCTGCACGAGCACGTCGCGCGCACCGCCGACCACGTCGGCGAGACCTTCGCCGCGGAGGCGCGCCGGATGCATTACGGCGAGGTCGAGCCGCGGGCGATCTACGGCGAGGCGACGCTCAACGAGGCGCGCTCCCTCCTCGATGAGGGCATCGCCGTCCAGCCGCTGCCGCCGCTTCCCGACGACCGCAACTGAGCCGGCGCCTCAGGCCCGCCCGGCCCGCCCGGCCGCAATCCCGGCGAGCGCCGCGAGGGCGAGGGAGATCAGGGCGTTCCAGCCGGCCAGCGACAGGCCGAGGAAGCGCCACGCCGCCTGGGTGCAGTCCACCGGGCGGGTCGCCTCCAGGTTCCTCAGGAAGTCGTTGATCCCGGCGGGGGCCGGCCCCGCGCCGCCGCCGCAATCGCTCGGCCCCGGCCAGAAGCCCCACTCGGCGCCGGCATGGTAGGTGCCGAGCCCGGCGCCGACGAGGAAGATCAGCGCCACCGCCGCCAGCGCCAGCGCGGCGGCGCGGCGCGGCAGCAGCAGGGCCGCGGCGGCCAGCGGCAGGGCCAGGTAGTAGGGCTGCCGCTCGGTGAGGCAGAGCTTGCAGGGCACGTAGCCGAAGCCGTGCTGGAAGAGCAGCGCGCCCCCGACCGTGGCGGCCGCACCGGCGAGGATCAGGAGGGCGGCCGGCCGCCGGGCGGTGAGCCGCTCCGCGAGGGCGGATGTCATCGGGTGAGCCTCAGAACAGGTAGCGGAACCCCACGAAGCCGAGCACGCAGACCGCCATGAACACCGCCGCGACCGCGTTGAGGTGGCGGTCGAGGACCGTGCGGATGCTGCCGCCGTAGCGGCCCACGAGGCCCGCCAGGATGAAGAAGCGCAGCCCCCGGGTGATCAGCGACAGGACGAGGAACCAGAACAGGTCGTAGCGCGCGAAGCCCGACGTGATGGTGACGAGCTTGTAGGGGATCGGGGTCAGGCCCTTGAGCAGGATGACCCAGTGGCCGTGCTGCGCGTAGGCCTCCCGGAACGCCTCCGCGCCCTTGTCGAGGCCGTAGAGGTGGAACAGCCAGGCGCCGAGCGAATCGTAGAGCAGGGCCCCGATGGCGTAGCCGGCGAGCCCGCCGGCCACGGAGGCGAGCGTCGCGATCAGCGCGTAGGTCCAGGCCCGGTCGGGCCGGCTCACCACCATCGGCACCAGCATCACGTCCGGCGGGATCGGGAAGAAGGAACTCTCCGCGAACGACACGAGGCCGAGCGCCCAGGGCGCGGACGGTCGTGCGGCGAGCGCGAGTATCCACTCGTAGAGGCGGCGGATCATCGATCGGAGAAGCCCGGCTGGCGTGAGGTCGCGCCCTTTGAGCACAGGATTGCGGCGCTGGCGAGGGCAGGGGCACCGGGAGAGCTCGCCCCGGCCGTGCGCCCGCCCGCTTCCGGGGGCGGAACGCGGCGCGCGGCCGGATCGGCCGGCACGCGGCCGGCCCTCACCGGGCCGGCGACGCCCTCACCGGGCCGGCGACGCCGTCACCGGGCCGGCGACGTCGATCACCGGAACAGGGACGCCATCCCGCCCTGCACCCGGCCGAGGCCCTGGCGGGCCACCGGGTTCGCCTGGTCGATGGCGGTGGCGCGCTGGTAGCTCTCCAGCGCCTCCTGGCGGCGGCCCGACTTCTCGTAGGCGACGCCGCGATAGGCCCAGGAATCCGCGTCCTTGTTGTTGACGTTCAGCGCCGCGTTGTAGTCCTCGATCGCCTTGTCGTACTGGTTCGTGGCGATCAGGCTCTGGCCGCGGGCGGCGTAGGGCGCGCTGACGAAGGGGTTGCGGTCGATGGCGGCGTCGAAGTCGCCGATCGCCGCCCGGTGCTGCCCCTGGGCCTGCCGCACGAGGCCGCGGGCGTGGTAGGCCTCGGCCGATTCCGGCGTCAGGCGGATCGCCTGGCTCAGGTCGGCGTAGGCCGCCTCGTAGTTGCCCTGGGCCCGCTGGAGGTTGGCGCGGCCGATATAGGCCGCCGTGTAGTTCGGGTCGGCCGCGATGGCCTTCGAGAAATCCTGGAGCGCGGCGTCGTTGCGCCCGGATTGCCGGTAGGCCAGGGCCCGGTTGCCGTACGCGGAGGCCGAGTTCGGGTCGAGCTGGATCGCCTTGGTGAAGTCCGTGACGGCCTCGCCGTAATTGCCGGCGCGGGCGTAGGCCGCCCCGCGGGTGTTGTAGGCCGCCGCGTCGCTCGGGTTGCGCTGGATCACGTCGGAGAGCGACGCGATGTTGACCTCGGTCGCGCCCGTCTTGTCGGTCTCCAGCACGGCGAATTGCCGGGCCGAGGTGGCGCGGCTGACGGTGTCGCAGCCGCCGAGCAGCAGCGCCGTCAGCATCGTCGCCCCGAGCACCCGGGCCGCCGGCTTGACGCAAGTCAGCACGATCACAGAGTTCATCGCCCGTTCCCCCGGGGCGGCGCCGCCTGGTCGAGCGCCGCGCACCATCGCATCGATCCGGCACCCTACGGGGCGTCGCGCGCCCTCGTGGTGCATCCACACGCCGCGCCCGCATCCGCCCCGGTGCCGGACGACCATTCCGGATCGGGATGAACGCCGGCTTAAGCGGCGCGCGCCTCGACGCTTGTGCGGGCCGATGTGGCGAAGGTGTGGCTGGCGCGGGCGCAGGCCCCCGGACGGGCCCCGGCGCCGTCCCGGTGTGGCCCTCGGGCCTCACCCGGCCGGGCTCCACCCGGGCCGGGCTCCACCCGGGCTAGGCGTCACCCGGGCCGGGTTTCCCCCGGGCCGGGCTTCACCCGGGTGACGTGGCCCATCTTGCGGCCCGGGCGGGCCTCGCCCTTGCCGTAGAGGTGGAGGTGGCTGTCCGGCTCGGCGAGGAGCGCGGCCCAGCTCTCGGCCTCGTCGCCGACGAGGTTCAGCATCTCGACCCCGGCGCCGAGGCGGGCGGTGCCGCCGAGCGGCCAGCCGCAGATGGCCCGGACGTGCTGGGCGAATTGCGAGGTCAGGGCGCCCTCGATGGTCCAGTGCCCGGAATTGTGCACCCGCGGGGCGATCTCGTTGACGACCACCCGGGACCGGCCGCCGGCCTCCCGCACCAGGAACATCTCGACCGCGAGCACGCCGACGTAGCCGAGGGCGTCCGCGATCGTGCGCGCCACCGCCACCGCCTCGGCGGCGGTCTCGGGCGCCATCCCGGGGGCGGGCACCACGGTGCGGGCCAGGATGTGGTGGCGGTGCTCGTTGGCGCAGGGGTCGTAGGCCGAGAAGGCGCCGTCCGCCGTGCGGGCCGCCACCACCGAGATCTCGCGGTCGAAGGGCACGAAGCCCTCGAGGATGCAGGGCTGGCCGCGCAGGGACGCCATCACGGCGGCGGGATCGAGGGCCTCGTCCGGGCGCAGCATGCGCTGGCCCTTGCCGTCGTAGCCGAAGCGCCGGGTCTTGAGCACCGCCGGGCGGCCGATCTCCGCGACCGCACCGGCGAGCGCGGCCGCGTCGTCGACGGCCCGGAACGGCGCCGTGGCGATCCCGAGCCCGGCCACGAAGGTCTTCTCCGCCAGGCGGTCCTGCGTGGTCGCGAGGGCGTGGGCGCTCGGGTGCAGGGGCCGGTGCCCGGCCAGGATCTCGGCCGTGCGCCGGGGAATGTTCTCGAACTCGTAGGTGACCACGTCCACCGCCCGGGCGAAGGCGGCGAGCGCCTCCGCGTCGTCGTAGGCCGCCACCGTGCGGGCGCCCGAGACCTCGAAGGCCGGGCTGTCGGGATCGGGCGCGTAGACGTGCGCCCTGAGGCCGTACTGCGCGGCCGCGATGGCGATCATGCGCCCGAGCTGGCCGCCGCCGACGATGCCGATCGTGGCGCCGGGCGCGATGGCGGCGGCACGGGGGGGCGTCGGGCCCGTCATGGCGCGCCCGGGTCGGGCCGCTCGGCCACGGCCTCGCTCTGGCGCGTCCGCCAGGCCTCGAGGCGGGCCGCGAGCCCGTCATCCGCGAGCGCCAGCACCGCGGCGGCGAGCAGGGCCGCGTTGACGGCGCCGGCCCGCCCGATCGCCAGGGTGCCGACCGGGATGCCGGCGGGCATCTGCACGATCGACAGGAGGCTGTCCTGCCCGGAGAGCGCCTTCGATTCCACGGGCACGCCGAAGACCGGCAGCGGCGTCATCGCGGCGGCCATGCCGGGCAGGTGGGCCGCCCCGCCGGCGCCGGCGATCACGACGCGAAAGCCCGCCGCCTTGGCGCCCTTGGCGAAGGCCACGAGCCGGTCGGGGGTCCGGTGGGCCGAGACGATGCGGGCGTCGTACGCGATGCCGAGCGCGTCGAGGGTCTCGGCCGCGTGCCGCATCGTGGCCCAGTCGGACTGGCTGCCCATGATGACCGCCACGGGGGGCGGTGCCGCCATCGTCACGCAACTTCCTCCCGCAACCGGGCGGCGCCCGGACGAACGCCGATCCTCCCGCAGTAGCGGCGCGCCCACGCGGCCGCAAGCCGCTCCGTCCCCGGGGCCCGGCCGGCCCGCGGAGGCCGGCCGGGCCCCGGGCCGGCCCGTCAGGCGATGATGTCCGGGGTGAGCTGGTCCTCCAGGAAGCTGATCCGGTCGCGCAGGGCGAGCTTGCGCTTCTTGAGGCGTTGAAGCTGGATCCGGTCCCCGGCGACCATGCGGGCCAGGGCCTCGATCGCGTCGTCGAGGTCGCGGTGCTCCTCCCGCAGCCGCGCCAGCTCGGTCTCGTACTCGGCCGCCGATTCCGCACTCAACTCGAACGACATTGACGTCCCATCCCGGAAGCTCCGCGGCGAAACATGTACCAGCCCCCGGGATCCAGCAAGGCCGGCGCGGGGCGCCCCCGGAGGCCCTGCGGGGTCCCGCCGGAGGGGCCCCGGGGGCTTCCCGCGGCGGGACCGCGGGGGGTACGGCCGAGCCGTCACGCAGTGCAGCATCGAATGCCTTCGACACGGCCCGCCGCCTGTGGCAGGCTCGCGCGTGTCACTCACATGACAGGAGGCACTGGCTGATGTCGCTGCACACGCATCTGTCCGAACTCGAGCGCAAGCACGAAGCCTTGGAGCGCGAGATCCAGGACGCGATCACCCATCCGTCCACGGATGATCTCCGGATCGTAGAGCTCAAGCGACGCAAGCTCCACCTCAAGGACGAGATCAATCGCCTGCGCACCACCTCCAGCCGCGTGGTGCACTAGCCGCGCGAGGCACCTCTGTGCCGCCGCGCCCGCGTTCGACGCGGCGGCCCGTCCGCCCCGGCCTGACCGGATCCGCCCTCAGATCGCCTTCGCCATCTCCCGCAGCACGAACTTCTGGACCTTGCCGGTCGAGGTCTTGGGAAGCTCCGTGAACACGATGTGCCGGGGCACCTTGTAGCCGGCGAGCGATCCGCGGCACCAGCCGATCAGCTCCTCCGCCGAGACCATCTCCGAGCCCTTCAGCTCCACGAAGGCGCAGGGCGTCTCGCCCCACCTGTCGTCGGGCTTGGCCACGACCGCGGCCGCGGCCACCGCCGGGTGCTTGAACAGAGCCTCCTCGACCTCGATGGACGAGATGTTCTCGCCCCCCGAGATGATGATGTCCTTCGAGCGGTCCTTGAGCTGGACGTAGCCGTCCGGGTGCCTCACCCCGAGGTCGCCGGAATGGAACCAGCCGCCCTGGAACGCCGCCTGCGTGGCGGCCGGGTTCTTGAGGTAGCCGCGCATCACCACGTTGCCGCGGAACATCACCTCCCCGAGCGTCTCGCCGTCCGCCGGCACCGGCGCCATCGTGTCGGGATCGAGCACCGCGAGGGCCTCGAGGGGCGGGTAGCGCACGCCCTGGCGGGCCTTGCGGGCGGCCTGCTCGGGCGCCGTCAGGGCGTCCCACTCCGCGTGCCACTCGTTCACCACCGCCGGGCCGTAGGTCTCGGTGAGGCCGTACAGGTGGGTGACGTCGAACCCCGCCTCCGCCATGCCGGAGAGCACGGATTCGGGCGGCGGCGCCGCGGCCGTGAAGAACGCGACCCGGCGGGGCAGGGGGCGGCGCTCGGCCTCCGGCGCGTTGATGAGGAGCGACATCACGATGGGCGCCCCGCACAGGTGCGTGACGCCGTGATCCGCGATGGCGTCGTACATCGCCTTCGCGCGCACCTGGCGCAGGCAGACATGGGTGCCGGCCACCACCGAGAGGGTCCAGGGAAAGCACCAGCCGTTGCAGTGGAACATCGGCAGCGTCCAGAGGTAGACCGGATGCCGGCCGAGCGTCCCCGTGACCACGTTGCCGACGGCGAGCAGGGCCGCGCCCCGGTGGTGGTAGACCACCCCCTTCGGGTCGCCCGTGGTGCCGGACGTGTAGTTCAGGGCGATCGCGTCCCACTCGTCGCCCGGCATGACCCAGGCGTGCTCCGGGTCGCCCCCCGCGAGGAAGTCCTCGTACTCGATCGTGCCGAGGCGCTCGCCCTCGCCGGCGTATTCCGGGTCGTCGTAGTCGATCACCAGCGGGTGCGCCCCGGCCCGGGCGAGCGCCGGCCCCATCGTGCGGGAAAACTCCCGGTCGGTGATTACCACCTTGGCCTCGCCGTGGTCGAGGCAGAAGGCCAGGATCGCGGGGTCGAGCCGGGTGTTGAGCGTGTTCAGCACCGCCCCGGTCATCGGCACGCCGTAATGGCACTCGATCATCGCGGGCGCGTTGGCGAGCATCACCGCCACGGTGTCGCCCCGGCCAATGCCGCGGGCCGCGAGCGCCGAGGCGAGCCGCCGGCAGCGGGCGTAGAGCTCGCGGTAGCTGCGCCGCAGGGGGCCGTGGACGACCGCGACGTGGTCGGGAAACACCGAGGCCGCCCGCTCCAGGAAGCTCAGGGGCGTGAGGGGCTGGTGGTTCGCCGGGTTCCGGTCGAGGCCGTGATCGTACATCGCGCTGGGCATGGGCATCACCTCCCGGAACGACCCTAAGCATCGTTCCGCGGAATGTGGCAGGCCCGGCGGGAAAAACGATGCGGAAAGTTGGAGCCGGGACCGCCCGGGACCGGGCGGCGATTCAAGACCACCCTTGCCGGGCGGCCCGCGCGCGCCTATCCTGACGCAAGGGACGCTTCGGATCCCCTGGAGGCGCAGACCGTGTCCGGCAAGCCTTCCGCCGACATCTTCGGCGCCTTCCTCAATGCCGTCCAGGACCAGCCCCGCCGGCGCGGCGCCGCCCTGGCGGCGACCAATCCGGCCCTCGGCGCGAGCCTCGCCTTCGGGGCGCGGGCCGCGGCGCGGCCGGTGCCCGACGCCCTCGCGGCGGTGGTGAGGTCGGTCGGCGCCGCCGGCGAGCCGGCGACGATCGTCGAGCTCGCCGGGCACACGCGCCTCGCCCTCGACGCCCTGGCGACGACGCTCCACCGTGGCGTCGAGACCGGCCTGCTCGAGCCCACGGACCGCGCCCGCGACGGCGCGCGGGCGTTCCGGCTGACGCCGCTCGGCCGGCAGATGGCCTGAGCCGCGCGGAGCGGCGCCGGCGCGCCGCAACCCGCGCGATTTTTGCAATCGGGAGATCGTAGACCGGCGTCCCGGCCAGGACCTAAGCTTGCCGGCATTGAAGCGATGGGCGGGCATGGCGGTCTGCGATCAAGCTGTCGCCGTGCTGATCGCCGGGCTCGCCCCGCTGTCGGAACCCCCCTCGTGGGTCTGGGTCGGCCTGATCGGCCTCCTGGTCGGGACGGTGGAGATCATCGCGCGCTACCGGGACGATCCCTGGCGCGCGGTCCGCAGCGGGCCGGCCCTCCTCTACATCGCGATCAACGTCCTCATCGGCCTCACGATGCTGGCCTGCCTGCGGCTGATCGAGCCGGACTGGCTGTTCAAGGACCTGGCGACGACGCCCGGGAAGCAGAAGCTCTTTCTCGTCCTGGCCGCCGGGTTCGGCGCTGTCGCGCTGTTCCGCTCCTCGCTGTTCAAGATCAAGACGGTCGACGGGGACCTGGGGATCGGTCCGTCGATCATCCTCGACACGCTCCTCTTCGCGTCCGACCGTGCCATCGACCGCGACATCGCGGCCCCGCGCGGCGTCGCCGTGGCGGCGATCATGAGCGGCGTCTCCTTCGACCGGGCCCGGATCCCGCTCCCGGCCTACTGCTTCGCCCTGATGCAGAACGTGCCGCCCCAGGAGCAGAAGGACCTGGCCGAGCAGGTGAAGGACCTCGCGGCGGTCGAGATGAAGCCGCGCATCCGCGCCCTCAACCTCGGTCTCGCCCTGATGAACGTCGTCGGCACGGGCGTGCTGCGCCAGGCCGTGACGGACCTGAAGGGTTTCATCGGCGACGACCCTGCCCTGGAGGAGCAGGACGCGACCAGGAGCGCGGCGCTGCTGGAGAACCTCGATTTCGAGACAGCGGCGACCTCGCTCCCCCCGCTCTGCTTCGCCCTCTGCCGGACGGTGCCGGCGGGCGCCGTGGAGCAGCTCCACCAGCAGATCGACCAGCTGCGCGCCGCCGGCATCGACGCGCGGGTCAAGGGCCTGATCCTCGGCCTCGCCCTCGCGGACCTCGTCGGCTACCCGGTCGTGAAGTTCGCGGTCGATCAGCTCCGCCCGCGGCTTGCGGCGGACGGCGCGCCGGTCTCCCCGGACGACGGCCCGCCGGACGACGGCCCGCCGGACGGGGATCCGGCCGGTCCGGCGGTCCCGCCCGCCGGAAGCGCGCCCGGGCCCGCCGGGGCGGCGGGACACCGCGACGGGAGCCTCCCGGGGGCCTCGTGAGGCGCCGAGGAGCCGGCGCGGCGCCCTTCGGCTCCTCGGCGCCCGGGCCGACGCCGCCGACCCGGCCCTCCGGCCGCGACGCCGCCGACCGGCCCCGGCGGCGTCCCGCATCCCCCCGCGCCGGCGCCGGGCGCCTTGCCGCGGCGGCCGGATTCCCGGAAGATCCCGCCCGGCCGTCGCGGCCAGGACGACGCCCGGGAGGACACGCCATGCCGGCCGCGAGCCGCTACCCCGAAGCCTACGCCGCCTGGACGCGGGACCCCGAGACGTTCTGGGCCGAGGCCGCGCGGGCGATCGACTGGGTCCGGCCGGCCCGGACGGTGTTCGACCCCGGGGCCGGCGTCTACGGCCGCTGGTTCGTCGGCGGCGAGGTCAATGCCTGCCACAACGCCGTGGACCGCCACGTCGCCGGCGGCCGGGGCGACCAGGCGGCGATCCTGTACGAGTCGCCCGTCACCGGCAGCCGGCGCCGGATCACCTACGCCGCGCTGAGGGACGAGGTCGCGGCCCTCGCGGCCGTGCTCCAGGATCTCGGCGTCGGGCGCGGCGACCGGGTCGTGCTCTACATGCCGATGGTGCCGGAGGCGATCACCGGCATGCTGGCCTGCGCCCGGATCGGCGCCGTGCACTCCGTGGTGTTCGGGGGCTTCGCCGCCAAGGAGCTCGCGGCCCGGATCGAGGATGCCGCCCCGAAGGTCGTGCTCGCCGCCTCCTGCGGCATCGAGCCGGGCCGCACGATCGCCTACAAGCCGCTCCTCGACGAGGCCTGCCGCCTCTCGGCCCACCGGCCCGACGCCTGCCTGATCCTCCAGCGCCCGCAAGCTCCCGCGAGCCTCGTCGAGGGCCGCGACCGGGACTGGGCGGAGGCGGTCGCGACCGCCCGGGCGGCGGGCCGCGCGGCGCCGTGCGTGCCGGTCTCCGCCACCGATCCGCTCTACGTGCTCTACACGTCGGGCACCACCGGCAAGCCCAAGGGCGTGGTGCGCGACACCGGCGGCTACCTCGTGGCCCTCGCCTGGTCGATGCCGAACCTCTACGGCGTCGCGCCCGGCGAGACCTACTGGTGCGCCTCCGACGTCGGCTGGGTCGTGGGCCACTCCTACATCGTGTACGGGCCGCTCCTGCACGGCTGCACCACGGTCCTGTACGAGGGCAAGCCGGTCGGCACGCCCGACGCCGGCGCCTTCTGGCGCGTGATCGCCGAGACCGGCGCCGTCACGCTGTTCACCGCGCCGACGGCGCTGCGGGCGGTGAGGAAGGAGGACCCGGAGGCGAGGCTGATGCGGGGCCACGACCTCTCGGCCTTCCGCAGCCTGTTCCTCGCCGGCGAGCGGGCCGACCCCGACACCGTCGCGTGGGCTGAAGCCGTCCTGGGCGTGCCCGTCATCGACCATTGGTGGCAGACCGAGACCGGCTGGCCCATCGCCGCCAATCCCGTCGGGCTCGGCGCCCTGCCGGTGAAGCACGGCAGCCCGACCGTGCCGATGCCGGGCTGGGACGTGCAGGTGCTCGACGAGGCCGGCAAGCCCCTCGGGCCCGACCGGATGGGCACCCTCGCGGTCCGCCTGCCCCTGCCCCCGGGCGCCCTGCCGACCCTCTGGCGGCAGGATGCGCGCTTCCGCGAGAGCTACCTCGCCACCTATCCGGGCTACTACAACACCTCGGATGCCGGCTTCCTCGACCGCGACGGCTACGTCTACGTCATGGGCCGCACCGACGACATCATCAACGTCGCCGGCCACCGCCTCTCCACCGGGGGCATGGAGGAGGTGCTGGCCTCCCATCCCGGCGTCGCCGAGTGCGCGGTGATCGGCATCAGGGACGCCCTCAAGGGCGAGGCGCCCTGCGGCTTCGTGGTGCTCAAGGCCGGGGTCGAGCGCGGGCCCGGCGAGATCGAGCGCGAGCTGGTGGCGCTGGTGCGCGAGCGCATCGGGCCGGTGGCGGCCTTCAAGCTGGCGCTCACGGTCGGCCGCCTGCCGAAGACGCGCTCGGGCAAGATCCTGCGCGGCACCATGAAGAAGATCGCCGACCGCGAGCCCTGGACCGTGCCGCCGACCATCGACGACGCGGCCGTGCTGGAGGAGATCGAGGCCTCCCTGCGGGAGCGCGGGCTCGCGTAGGCGCGCGCGCGCCTCCCGGCCCGGACCCGGGCGGCCCGGGCCAGGCCCCGGCCCCGTCGCCACCGCGCGCGCGCCCTGCATCCGGCGCGGTGGCAGGATCGCGCGGCGTGCGCCACATAGGCCGGATCCTGACCGGAGCCCGCCGCATGAGCACGCCCCGCCTGTTCCAGCCCCTGCGCCTCGACGGCCTCGCGCTGGAGAACCGCATTCTGATCGCGCCGATGTGCCAGTACTCGGCCCGCGACGGGGCGGCCACCGACTGGCACATGATGCATCTCGGCCAGCTCGCCATGTCGGGCGCCGGCCTGCTGACCCTGGAGGCGACCGCGGTCTCGCCCGAGGCGCGCATCACGGACGGCGACCTCGGCCTCTACGACGACGGCTGCGAGCGGGCGCTCGCGGGGGTGCTGGACGCGATCCGGGACTACGCCCCGGTCCCGGTCTGCATCCAGATCGCGCATGCGGGCCGCAAGGCCTCGAGCCAGCCGCCGTGGCTCGGCGGGCAGCAGGTCCCGCCGGACGCGGCCCGGGGCTGGCTCACGGAGGCGCCCTCGGCCCTCGCGCACCAGGAGGGCGAGGTGGCGCCCCGCGCCCTCGACCGGGCCGACCTGAAGCGCATCCGCGACGACTTCGCCGCCACGGCGCGGCGGGCCGTGCGCCTCGGCATCGAGGCGGCCGAGATCCACGCCGCCCACGGCTACCTGCTGCACCAGTTCCTCTCGCCGCTCGCGAACCGGCGCACCGACGCCTACGGCGGCAGCCTGGAGAACCGGATGCGCTTCCCCCTCGAGGTCTTCGACGCGGTGCGCGAGGTGTTCCCGAGCGGGCAGCCGGTCTGGGCCCGGGTGTCGGCCACCGACTGGGTCGAGGAGGGCTGGGAGGTCGAGCAGACCGTGGCCTTCGCGCAGGCCCTCAAGGCCCGGGGCGCGGCCGCGATCCACGTCTCGACCGGCGGCGTCTCGCCCAAGCAGAAGATCGCCCTCGAGCCGGGCTACCAGGTGCCCTTCGCCGAGCGCGTCCGGGCCGCGACCGACCTCGTCACCATCGCGGTCGGCCTCATCACCGAGCCGCGCCAGGCGGAGGAGATCCTCGAGGCCGGCAAGGCCGACGCGATCTCCCTCGCGCGGGCCATGCTGTACGACCCCCGCTGGCCCTGGCACGCCGCCGCCGAGCTGGGCGCCCGGGTGCGCGCGCCCAAGCAGTACTGGCGCTCCCAGCCCCGCGAGTACAAGGACCTGTTCCGGGACACCGCGTTCGGCCAGCGCTGAGGCGCAACGCACTCGCGTCCCGCGCGGTGCCGCTCCCGGCGCCGTCCGGGGCCGGCCCCGCGGGGGGCGGGGCCTGCGCGCCGCGCCGGGGGCCGGTCAGTTCCCCTCGGCCTCCTCGTCGCCGTCGCCCTCGCCCTCGATGTGCTCCACCGAGACGACGCGCTCGGTCTTGTCGGTGTTGAACACCGTCACGCCCTGCGAGGCGCGGCCGACGATGCGGATGTCGTCGACCGGCACCCGGATGAGCTGGCCGCCGTTCGTCACCAGCATGATCTGGTCGCTCGGCTCCACCGGGAAGGAGGCGATGAGGCTGCCGTTGCGGGCGTTCACCTCCATGGCCTTGATGCCCTTCCCGCCGCGGCCCGAGATCCGGTACTCGAACGACGAGGTCCGCTTGCCGAAGCCGCGCTCGGAGAGCGTGAGCACGAACTGCTCGGCCGCCCCCATGGCGATGTAGCGGTCCTGGTCCAGGTCGATCGCGGCCGCGGCCTCCTCGCCGTCGGCCTCCGGCGCCGCCGGCAGCTCGATGGCCTCGCCGGTGGCGCGCCGGTCGGCGTTGGCGCGCCGGATGTAGGCCTGCCGCTCCTCGGGCGAGGCCTCGAAGTGGCGCAGGATCGTCATCGAGATGACGTGGTCGCCCTTGCCGAGGTTGATCCCGCGCACGCCCGTGGAATCGCGCCCCTTGAACACCCGCACGTCGGTGGTGGAGAAGCGGATGCACTGGCCCGCCGCCGTGGTGAGCAGGACGTCGTCGGCTTCCGTGCAGATCTCGACGTGGACGATGTGGTCGCCCTCGTCGAGCTTCATGGCGATCTTGCCGTTGCGGTTCACCTGCACGAAGTCGGAGAGCTTGTTGCGCCGCACGTTGCCGCTGGCGGTCGCGAACATCACGTCGAGCGTGTCCCAGGAGGCCTCGTCCTCCGGCAGCGGCATGATCGTGGTGATGCGCTCGCCCCCCTGGTCGAGGGGCAGGATGTTGACGAGCGCCTTGCCGCGGGCGTTCGGGGCCGCGAGGGGCAGCCGCCAGACCTTCTCCTTGTAGGCCTGGCCCTGGGAGGAGAAGAACAGCACCGGCGTGTGGGTGTTGGCCACGAACAGCCGCGTGACGAAGTCCTCGTCGCGGGTCGACATGCCGGAGCGGCCCTTGCCGCCGCGGCGCTGGGCCCGGTAGGTCGAGAGCGGCACCCGCTTGATGTAGCCGGCGTGGGACACGGTCACGACCATGTCCTCGCGCTGGATCAGGTCCTCGTCCTCGACGCTCGAATCCCAGTCCAGGATCTCGGTCCGCCGCGGCGTGGCGTACTCGGCCCTCACCTCCGCGAGCTCGTGCTTGACGATGCCCATGATGCGGGCGCGGGAGCGCAGGATGTCGAGGTAGTCGGCGATCTCGTCGGCGAGGCGCTTCAGCTCGTCGCCGATCTCGTCGCGCCCGAGGGCGGTCAGGCGCTGGAGCCGCAGGTCGAGGATGGCGCGGGCCTGCACCTCGGAGAGGCGGTAGGTGCCGTCCTCCCGCATCCGGTGGCGGGGATCGTCCACGAGGGCGATCAGGGGGGCAATGTCCTCGGCCGGCCAGTCGCGGGCCATCAGGGCCTCGCGGGCGGTGTTGGGATCCGGCGAGGTCCGGATCAGCCGGATCACCTCGTCGATGTTGGCGACCGCGATAGCGAGGCCGCACAGGACGTGGGCGCGCTCCCGGGCCTTGTTGAGCAGGAACTTGGTGCGCCGGGAGACGACCTCCTCGCGGAAGTCGATGAAGGCCTGGATCAGGTCCTTGAGGTTGAGGAGCTCCGGCCGGCCGCCGTTGAGCGCCACCATGTTGCAGCCGAAGCTCGTCTGCAGGGGCGTGTAGCGGTAGAGCTGGTTCAAGACCACGTCCGAGACCGCGTCGCGCTTCAGCTCGACCACGACCCGCATGCCGTCGCGGTCGGATTCGTCGCGCAGGTCCGCGATGCCCTCGATGCGCTTGTCGCGCACGAGTTCGGCGATCTTCTCCACCAGGGAGGCCTTGTTCACCTGGTAGGGGATCTGGGTGAAGATCAGCGCCTCGCGCTCCTTGCGCAGCTCCTCGATGTGGGACTTCGCCCGCATGATCACCGAGCCGCGGCCCGTGGCGTAGGCCGCGCGGGTGCCGGCCCGGCCCAGGATGGCGCCCCCGGTCGGGAAGTCGGGGCCCGGGATGATCTCGTTCAAGGCCTCGACCGTGAGCCCCGGATCGTCGATGAGCGCGATGCAGCCGTCGATCACCTCGCCGAGGTTGTGGGGCGGGATGTTCGTCGCCATGCCGACCGCGATGCCGCCGGCGCCGTTGACGAGGAGGTTCGGGAAGCGGGCGGGCAGGACCGCCGGCTCGTCCTTCGACTCGTCGTAGTTCGGGTTGAAGTCGACGGTGTTCTTGTCGATGTCCTCGAGCAGCGCCATGGCGGGCTTGGCGAGGCGCGACTCGGTGTAGCGCATGGCCGCCGGCGGGTCGCCGTCGACCGAGCCGAAATTGCCCTGGCCGTCCACCAGCATGAGCCGCATGGCGAAGTCCTGGGCCATGCGCACCAGGGCGTCGTAGATCGACTGGTCGCCGTGGGGATGGTACTGGCCCATCACGTCGCCCACGATGCGGGCCGACTTCACGTACTTGCGGTCCGGCAGGTAGCCGTTCTCGTACATGGAGTACATGATGCGGCGGTGCACCGGCTTGAGGCCGTCGCGCGCGTCCGGCAGCGCCCTGGCGACGATCACGCTCATGGCGTAGTCGAGGTAGGAGCGGCGCATCTCGTCGGTGATCGAGACGGGCTTGATGTCGGTTGCGGGCGGCGGCGCGCCGGTCGTGTCGTTCTCTGCCAAGGTCTGTCTCTCGTCGCGGCCGCACGGAACGCAAGCGGTCCGAATAGCCGATTTGCGGGCCTGCCGCCACCGCCCGCGAGGGGCTCGGAAGCGCGAGGCAAATCAGGATCTTAGATGGGGTCGCGAGGCCCCTCCCGCAACCGGCCGGCGCGGCCCGGCGGGCGCGCGCCGGTCCGGTTGCGGGCGCGGCGATTGTGCCGCCCGGGTGGTTACCGAGTCGAGAAGGCCCGGACGGCCGCTCCCGGGGGCGGACCGCCCGCGGCGGGGCCCCGGGCGGCCGGTCAGGCCGCCCGGATGCCGGCGAGGAGGGCCGCGACCTCGCGCCTCGGCGCGTCGGCGCCTCGCGCCAGGGCGGAGGCCTGATCGGGGACCTCGGCCGAGGCGCCGCCGGTGCGGCTCGCGCCCGCCTGCACCTCGCGGATGCTGCGGGTCACCGCGTCGGTGCCGCAGGCCGCCTCCACCACGTTGCGGGCGATCTCCTGCATGGCGCCCCGCTGCTCCTCCACGGCTGCCGCGATCGAGGTGGCGGTCTCGTGCACCTGCTCGAGGGTGTCTCCGATGCCGTGCAACACCGCCGCGGCGTCACCTCGGCGCGGCCTGGACCTAGAGCCGCATCCGATCACGCTGCCATCTGCCGCTGCTCCAGGTTTTTGATTCTGCCGCATGTTCTGCGGCGAACCGGTGTCCACTTCGCCGGACAATGCTCCAGGCGATCCGGCCCGTGATCGCGTCCGTGGCCCGGGCGACCACCGGCCTCACGACCGACCCCGATGCCTCCCGGCGATCGCGCGGACCTGCGCCCGCCTCTGGTCGACCGGCACGGCGAGGGCCTGCATCGGGGCCAGCGCCACGCCGCGCACCGCCGGGGCGACGGCGAGCAGGCGAGACGCCGGATAAGAACCGGGTCGGGACCGTGACGCCGGACGGCGGCATCGGGGCGGGCCTCGCGCCGGGGGCGGGCCGCCGCGCATCGCCGGCAAGGCTGGACGATCCTCATGCCCCGCGGAAACGACTCTGCCCCCGCATCCCGGCGCCCCGTCCGGGAGCCGGGCGCGGACCCCGCGGCGCCCGCGCCGCTCGAGACGGGCGCGGGCGCCGGAGGGCGGCGTCGCCGGGCCCCGGCGCCGCACCCGTTCTCCCCCGTCGTCGGGGGCGGTCCCTAGAACGGGATGTCGTCGTCGAGGTCGTCGTAGCGCTTCTGGCCGCCGCCCGCCGGGGCCGGGCGGCGCTCGCCGCCCGAGGACCGCCCCTCGGAGGAGCGGCCCTCGGAGGAGCGGCCGCCGCCGCGGGCGACATCGCCGCCGCGGCTGATCTGGCCGCCGCCCATCTCGTCGCCGCCCATCTCGGGCGTTCCACCCTCGCCGCCGCCCCGCCCGTCCAGGATGGTCAATTCGCCGCGGAAGCGCTGGAGCACGATCTCGGTCGTGTACTTGTCCTGGCCCGACTGGTCCTGCCACTTGCGGGTCTGGAGCTGGCCCTCGATGTAGACCTTCGAGCCCTTGCGCAGATACTGCTCGGCCACCCGCGCCAGGTTCTCGTTGTAGATCACGACCGAGTGCCACTCGGTCTTCTCCTTGCGCTCGCCGGACGCCTTGTCCTTCCAGGACTCGGAGGTCGCGAGCCTCAGGTTCACCACGGGGTCGCCGGAGGCCAGCCGGCGGGTCTCGGGGTCGCGCCCGAGATTGCCCACCAGGATCACCTTGTTCACGCTGCCCGCCATCACGCTCTCCTCTCGATGCCATCTCACTCGGGCGCTCGCCCGGCCCACGCCACGGACCGACGCTGGGTCACGGACGAGATGGGCCGAACCGACCCGCACCGGCAAGGCTTCGGGGCCGCCTGTGCCCGCTAAACACAAGCCGGAGCGGGTCCGATGATGTTCTACATTTGTTCGTAGCCGGGCGCAAGGCGGCGGCGGCGGCGCTCCGGCGTCCCGGGGCTCACGGCCGGCGCCCGGGCCGCGCGGGCGCGGCGCCGGTAGGGGCGCGGCGCCGACGGGCGGCCCGCGGCTCTCAGAGCTTCACCACGAGCTTGCCGAAGTTGCGGCCCTTGAGCAGGCCGATGAAGGCCTCGGGCGCGCTCTCCAGGCCCTCGACCACGTCCTCGCGGTAGCGGATGCGGCCCTCGCGCAGCCAGCCCGAGACGTCGCGCAGGAAGGCGGGCTCCTGCTCGGCGAAGTCCCAGACGATGAAGCCCCGCAGGGTCAGGCGCCGGCTCAGGGTGGCGCGCATCAGGGCCGGGATGCGGTCGGGGCCGGGGGGCAGCTCCGTCATGTTGTAGTGAGCGACGAGGCCGCAGACGGGCACGCGGGCGAAGTCGTTGAGGAGGGGCAGCACCGCGTCGAACACCGCGCCGCCGACGTTCTCGAAATAGACGTCGATGCCGTCCGGGCAGGCGGCGGCGAGCGCCGCCGGCAGGTCGGCGCTCCGGTGGTCGACCGCCGCGTCGAAGCCGAGCTCCTCGGTGAGGAAGCGGCACTTGTCGGCCCCGCCCGCGATGCCGACCGCGCGGGCGCCCTTGAGCTTCGCGATCTGGCCGACGAGGGAGCCCACCGGCCCCGTGGCGGCGGCCACCACCACGGTCTCGCCGGGCTTGGGCGCCCCGATGGTCAGGAGGCCCGTATACGCCGTCATGCCGGGCATGCCGAGCACGCCGAGCGACGTCGTGACGGGCGCGGCGGCGGGATCGAGCCTGCGCAGGCCCTGGCCGTTCGAGACCGAGAAGTCCTGCCAGCCGCCGTAGGCCAGGACCGTGTCGCCGACGGCGAAGTCCGGGTTGCGGGACGCCGCCACCTCGGCGACCGTGGCGCCGACCATGACGTCGTTGATCTCGACGGGCTTGGCGTAGGACTTCGCCGCGCTCATGCGCCCGCGCATGTAGGGATCGAGGGAGAGGTAGCGGTTGCGCAGCAGCACCTCGCCGTCGCGCGGCACCGGCACCGCCCCGCGCTCGACCCGGAAATGTCCCGGCGTGGGCTCCCCATGCGGGCGGGACGCCAGGACGATGCGGCGGTTCACGTCGGACATGCGGGGATCTCCCTGTGAGACGGTGGCGGGCGGTGCCGGCCGGGACGGGCCCGTGCCCGCCTGACGGGCTTCATGCCCGCCTGGACGCGCGCCGGCCGGGCGGAGCCCGCGACCGGCTCCGGCCCCACCGACTTGGGCCGCGACGCTGCATCCGTCAACGCCGCGGTGGATCTCGCCGCGGCCCGCCCCAGATGCCTGCCGTCCCGGAGCCGGACGAGGCGGCCCGCGCCCCAGGCACGACACCCCGGGCCCCGATACCCCGCGCCCCGACACCCCGCGCCCACGGAGACACGCAGCCATGCCCCTGCCGACGCTGATGGCCGCCGCCCTGCTCGCCGCCGCCGGGCCGGCGCTGCCGGCCGGCGCGGAATCGCGCCTCGACCGCTACCGCTGGAGCGCGCGGGTGCTGGTGGTGGCGGCGGCGCCCGACGACCCGCACCTCGCCGCGCAGCGCCGCATCCTCGCGGCCGCGCGGGCCGAGGCCCGGGAGCGCGACCTCGTGGTGCTGGAGGCGGTCGGGGCGGGGGCGGAGGCCGCCGCCCTGCGCCGCCGGCTCGGCCTGCCGCCCGCGGGCTTCCGGGCCGTGCTGGTGGGCAAGGACGGGGGCGCGAAGCTCGTCTCCGCCGAGCCGCTCACCGCCGGGCGGCTCCTCTCCACCATCGACGCGATGCCGATGCGGCGGGAGGAGGCCGGGCGCCGCCGGCCCTGACGCCACCCCGCCCGCGGCGCGCCGGCCGCGAGGGCCCGGGCACGAAAAAAGGGCCGCCGTCGCCGGCGGCCCCTTGCCTGGCCTCGCGGCCCAATCCTCAGTAGCAGCGGGTCACGAGGACGCGGCGGTAGCCGTAGGGCGTCCAGCGCACCCGCGGGACCTCGTAGCAGCCGCCGTCGCCGTAGCCGTAGCCGCCGCCGTAACCGTAGCCGCCGCCGTAGTAGCCGACCGGGGCGTAGCCGCCGTAATAGCCGCCGTAGCCGCCGTAATAGGGGTAGGTCGAGGCCGCCGCGAGGCCGAGCCCGAGGCCGAGCCCCAGCCCGGCCGCGCCGTAGCCGAAACCGCGGCCGTAGCCGTATCCCCCGCGCCAGCCGCCGTAGCCGCCGCGCCAGCCGCCGAAGCCGGCCGAGCGGAAGCCGCCGAAGCCGCCCCGGTAGCCGAGTGCGCCGCCACGGAAGCCGCCGCCAAAGCCGCCGCCGCCGAAGCCGCCGCGGAAGCCGCCGCCGTGGAAGCCGCCGAAGCCGCCGCCCCGGAACCCACCGCCGCCGAACCCGCCCCGCGCCTCGGCCGTCGCCGGCAGCACCATCAGCGCCCCGGCGAGCGCCGCGGACGCGAACACCACCCGTTTCATGTTCGATCTCCCTGGCAGAGACTAGAGATCCCCCAGGCGACGAGAACGCCCGAACCTTCCGTTCGGTTCGTGCTGCAAAACGTCACGATCGGATTATACCGCGTCCCCGGACCAGTACGAGGCGGCGGCGGACGGGGGATCGACCATGATGGGGATGGGACGGGGCCCGGGTGCGGCTCTCCTGCGGGGGAGCTTCCTGCGGGGGAGCCTCCTGCGCGGGGGTCTCTTGCAGGCGGGTCTCTTGCAGGCGGGTCTCTTGCGCCGCGGCCTCCTGCGCCGGGCGTTCCTGCGCCGGGCGTTCCTGCGCGGCGGCGTCCTGGGCGCGGCCCTCCTGCTCGCCGGGGGTCGTGCCGGAGCGGCGGCGCCGGCGGCCAACGGCCCGTGCCGGCCGGTCGTCCACGAGGGGGAGCGCTACGTCGCCTGCACGGTCGACCTGCGGCGCGCCCGGATCAAGCTGTTCTGGCGCGGCCCCGACGGCCTGCCCTACGGCTCGCTGTCGCGCCTCGCGAGCCAGCAGGGCACCGGCCTGACCTTCGCGATGAACGCCGGCATGTACGATGCCGGCCTGGCGCCGGTGGGGCTCTACGTCGAGGACGGCCGCGAGCTGAAATCCGCCAACACCGCCAACGGGCCGGGCAACTTCCACCTGAAGCCGAACGGCGTGTTCTACGTCGCGGGCGAGCGGGCCGGGGTCATGGACACGGGCCGCTACCTCAAGGTCCATCCGCGGCCCGACTTCGCGACCCAGTCGGGCCCGATGCTGGTGATCGGCGGCCGCATCCACCCCAAGATCTCCGAGGACGGCCCCTCGCAGAAGATCCGCAACGGCGTCGGCGTGCGGCCGGACGGCCACGTGGCGGTGTTCGCGATCTCTGAGGCGCCGGTGAGCTTCGGGGCCTTCGCGCGGCTGTTCCGCGACGGCCTCGCGTGCCCGAACGCCCTGTTCCTCGACGGCAGCGTGTCGAGCCTCTACGCGCCGGCCCTCGGCCGCCAGGACCTCAGCCGCCCCCTCGGGCCCCTGGTCGGCGCCGTGCCGCGCTGACGCCCCGGTTCCGTTCCGGCCCGAAATGCTCTACGGGGGGCCGCGATGAACCGCACCGCGCTCTATGCCGGGTCCTTCGACCCGGTGACCAACGGCCACCTCGACGTGGTGCGCCAGGCCTGTCGCCTCGTCGGCCGGCTCGTCGTCGCCATCGGGGTCCACCCGGGCAAGACGCCGCTCTTCTCCGCCGAGGAGCGGGCCGAGCTGATCCTCGCCACCTGCGGCCCGCTCGCGGCCGCGGCCGGCACCGCCCTCGAGGTCGCGACCTTCGCCGACCTCGCGGTCTCGGCCGCCCGCCGCCACGGCGCCAGCCTGTTCATCCGGGGCCTGCGCGACGGCACCGACCTCGACTACGAGATGCAGCTCGCCGGCATGAACGGCGCCATGGCGCCCGAGGTGCAGACGGTCTTCCTGCCGGCCTCCACGGGCGTGCGCCCGATCACCGCCACCCTGGTCCGGCAGATCGCCGCCATGGGCGGCGACGTGCGGCCCTTCGTGCCCGAGGCGGTGGCCGACCGCCTCGCGGCCCGCTTCGCCGCCGCGTCCGCCTGACGCGGCCTCGTATCCTCACGTCCTCGTTCGGGAGACATCCATGATCCGTTGGCTCGCAGCCCTGGCGCTGTCCGTCGCGGCGTTCGGCTTCGCCGCCCCGGCGGGCGCCGCGCCCGACCAGAACACCGTCTACCTCGACACCAAGGACGGCCGGGTCACCATCCAGCTTCGCCCCGACCTCGCCCCCAAGCACGTCCAGCAGATCAAGGCGCTGACGAAGCGCGGCTTCTACAACGGGGTGGTCTTCCACCGGGTGATCGACGGCTTCATGGCCCAGACCGGCGACCCGACCGGCACCGGCACCGGAAAGTCCGACCTGCCGAACATCCCGGCGGAGTTCTCCAAGGCGCCGTTCCGGCGCGGCACCGTCGGCATGGCCCGCTCGTCGGACCCGAACTCGGCGAACTCGCAGTTCTTCATCTGCTTCGGCGACGCCTCGTTCCTCAACAACCAGTACACGGTGGTGGGCGAGGTGACCTCCGGCATGGACGTGGTCGACAAGATCAAGAAGGGGTCGAGCGCCCAGAACGGCCAGGTCCAGGCCCCCGACAAGGTCGTCAGGATGACGCTCGCCCAGGATGGCCAGTAGGCCCCGCGCCGCCGCCCGCGGGGCGGCGGTCCTCACGGCCGCCCGCGGGGCGGTCCTCGCGGCCGCCCTTCCTGCCGCCCTCGCGGCGTCGCCGGCCGCCGCGCAGTTCGACGTCTTCGACAACCCCTCGGTGCTCTCGCTGCCGACGACCCTGAGGGCGACCGTGCGGGTGCCGGTGCGGGACGTGCCGGCCGGGCCGGCCGACACCCTGGCGGCGCTCTATCCCGCCCTCGCTGCCTGCTGGCGCCCGCCGGCGGGGCTCGCCCGCGGCGCCGCGATCACGGCCCGCTTCGGCCTGCGCCGGGACGGGAGCCTCGAGGGCACGCCGCGCATCACCTTCGTGCGGGTGCCGGCCGGGCAGCGCGCCGGCCTCGTCGCCGCGACCCTCGACGCCGTCGCCCGCTGCACGCCGGCGCGGCTGACGGGGGGCCTCGGCGGCGCCCTTGCGGGGCGGCCCATCGCCCTGCGATTCCTCTTCACCGGACAGACCCAAGGAGTCCGACCATGAGCGACAGCAACACCCTCGTGATGGAGACGAGCAAGGGCCGCGTGGTCATCGCGCTCAGGCCCGACCTCGCGCCCGGCCACGTCGAGCGCATCAAGACCCTCTCCGAGCGCGGCTTCTACGACGGCGTGCCGTTCCACCGCGTGATCGACGGCTTCATGGCCCAGACCGGCGACCCGACCGGCACCGGCACCGGCGGCTCCGACCTGCCGGACCTGAAGGCCGAGTTCAACGCCGAGCCGCACGTGCGCGGCACCTGCTCGATGGCCCGCACCAACTTCCCGCACTCGGCGAACTCGCAGTTCTTCATCTGCTTCGGCGACGCCCGCTTCCTCGACAAGCAGTACACCGTCTGGGGCAAGGTCACCGAGGGCATGGATGTGATCGACACGATCAAGCGCGGCGAGCCCGTGCGCGATCCCGACACCATCGTGTCCATGCGGGTGGCCGCGGCCTGAACCGCCGCCGCGCGGCCCGAACCGCCGCCACGCGGCCCGAGCCGCCGCCATCTGGCCTGAACTGCAACTTGGCCTGAATCTCCCCCGCGGGCCGAAGCACGGCCCGCGGGGCCCGGCCCTGGCGCTCACGCCATGGGCCGGCCCGGCCCGCCCTCCGCCACGAGCCGCTCGGCGGCGAAGAACTCGTCGGGCGT
Source organism: Methylobacterium crusticola (assembly GCF_003574465.1). GTDB lineage: Bacteria > Pseudomonadota > Alphaproteobacteria > Rhizobiales > Beijerinckiaceae > Methylobacterium > Methylobacterium crusticola. The sequence continues at coordinate 69,288 of NZ_QOWC01000002.1, read as the reverse complement.
GTTGAGGTTCAGGAACGGGTCGACCGGCACCGTCTCCCACGCCGCCTCCGCGGCCTGGTGGCGGGCGATCCACATGCCGACCCGGCGCAGGCCCCGCTCCACCAGGGCCTCGCGCAAATCGTGTCGCAGGGCGACCGACCAGAGGCCGTTGACGAAGTGCAGCTGCCCCCCGGAGGCCGCCACCGCGAGGTCGACGCCGTCGCGCAGGCGCGCCGCGTGGAGGCGCGCGACGAAATCCTCGGGCAGGAACGGCGTGTCGCCGGCCGCGCTCGCCACGTAGGGCACGTCCGGGTGGTGCGCGGCGCAGAAGTCGAGGGCCGCCAGCACCCCCGCGAGGGGCCCCGGCGCGCCCGCCACCGGGTCCGGCACCACGAAGCCCGTGAAGGCCCTGAAGCGCCCGGGATCGCCGTTGGCGTTGAGGATCAGGCCGGCGCTGCATTGCGGGCCCAGCCGGTCCACCACCCGCTCCAGCAGCGTGCGGCCGCCCAGGCGCAGGAGCGGCTTGTCGCCCCCGCCCATCCGCCGCGAGAGCCCGCCGGCCAGGATCACCCCGAGGGTCGGCGGCGCGCTCACTCGATCACGATCCGGGGCGGCTGCCGGCCCGCCGGCGCGCCGGTCAGGTTCGCCCAGAGCCCGGCCGCGATGGCCCGGTAGGCGGCGGCCTGCGGGCCGTCCGGGTCGGTCGCCACCACCGGGCGCCCGGCGTCGGAGGATTCGCGGATCGCCATGGTGAGGGGCACCTCGCCGAGGAACGGCACCCCGAGGGCCTGCGCCTCGGCCCGGGCGCCGCCGTGGCCGAAGATGTGCGAGGCGCCGCCGCAATGCGGGCACACGAAGGTCGCCATGTTCTCGACCACGCCGAGGATCGGCACCTCGACCCGCCGGAACATCGTGACGGCGCGCCGCGCGTCGATCAGGGCGAGGTCCTGGGGCGTCGAGACGATGACCGCCCCGGCGAGGGGCGTCGCCTGGGCCAGGGTGAGCTGCGCGTCGCCGGTGCCGGGGGGCATGTCGACGACCAGCACGTCGAGCTCGCCCCACACCACCTCGCGCAGGAGCTGGGTCAGGGCCGACTGCACCATCGGGCCGCGCCAGATCATGGCGGTGTCGGCGGCGATCAGGAAGCCGATCGACATCACCGCGAGGCCGTAGCCGTTCAGGGGCACGATGCGCTGGCCCTGCGGCGTGCTGACGGTCTCGGGCTTCTGGTCGAGGCCGAACAGCTTGGGCACCGAGGGACCGTAGATGTCCGCGTCGAGGAGGCCGACCTTCAGGCCCTGCGCGCGCAGGGCGAGGGCGAGGTTGCAGGCCGTGGTCGACTTGCCGACGCCGCCCTTGCCGGACGCCACCGCCACGATGTGGCGCACGCCCGGCAGGGCAGGGCCGGGCCGGGGGGCGCCCCCGGGCGGGCCGGCCGGGCGGGCCCCGGCCGCCGGCCCGGGGGGGCGGACCGGGGCGGGCCCGGGCCCGCGCTCCGCCGTGAGGCTGGCGAGGGCGGCCTTGACGCCGGGCAGCTTCAGGACCGCGATCTCGGCCGCCTGCCGCACGGCCTCGAACGCCGCGGCCTCGGCCGGATCGATGCCGATCGAGAACATCACCCGGCCCGAGGGGTCGACCACGATCTCCGACAGGCGCCCGGAGGCCGGCAGGGCCGTGCCCTCGGCACCGACCGTGACGCCCGCCAGCGCCCTCAGCACGTCGTCCCGGGTGATCGCCACGTCCCTACACTCCTCGCAGCCGGGCGCCGCCGGCCTGTCCCACATGTAGCCGGCGCCGGGGGAAACGCCAGGGCGGGCCGCGCCCGCCGCCGGGAACGCGGCACAGGGTTGCGCCGGCCCGCGGCGTCGCGCCGGCCCCGCGGCGCCGGATTGCGCGCCGGCCCCGCGCCCGGCGGATCATTCCGCACAGGCGGGCGGCGCGGATTCCGCCAGATTCCTCCACCAAGGATCGCGACGCCGCCGGCGTCTCAGGTCAGGGGCGGCCGGACGGCCGCTCCGTGACGATCCGGATGCGGGACAGGAATGCCGCCACGCGCCTCGCCACGCGACCCGCCCGGGTCGATCCCGCCCCCGCCGGCCGGTCCCGCGCCCGCCGCCGCGGCCGCGCGTGCGGTCGCGCGCGCGACCGACCCCGACCCCGACGGCGACCTCGCGCGGCGCGCCGCGTCAGGCGAGCGCGCGGCCTTCGAGGCACTCCTGCGCCGGCACTACGACCGGATGCACCGCGTCGCCTGGCGCATGACCGGCTCGCGCCACGACGCCGAGGACGTGGTGCAGGAGGTCTGCTGCGCCCTCGTCGGGCGGATCGGCAGCTTCAAGGGCGAGGCCAGGGTCTCGACCTGGCTCGTCGGCATCGTGCTCAACGCCTGCCGCGACCTGCACCGCCGGCGCACCACCCTGGCCCGGCTGAAGGAGGGCCTCGCCGTTCTGGCCCGGCTCGGGCCGGCGCCGGACGGGCGCGACCTGTTCCGCCGCACCTGGCTCGCGAGCGCGCTCGCGCGCCTCGACCCGGCCCTGCGCGAGACGGTCGTGCTCGTCGTCGGGGAGGGCCTGACCCACGCGGAGGCCGGCCAGGCCCTCGGCGTGGCCGAGACCACGGTGTCGTGGCGCCTGCACGAGGCGCGCCGCCGCCTCGCGACCGATCCGGAGGAGCGCCATGGCGCCTGACCCGCACCCGCCCCTGCCCGCCGGCCCGGAGCCGTCCGAGGAGGCCCGCGCCCGCGCGCTCGCGGCCGCCCTCGCCCGGTTCGACGCCGCGCAGGCCGGCGCCCAAGGTTTCGCGCCCGCCCCGCGTCCCAGGACAGGCAGCGTCGCTCCCCGCGACGCGTCCCGGAGAACGCCCAGCATGGCTCGCACCCGCCTCGCCCTCGCGGCGGCCGCCCTCGCGGTCGTCGTCGCCCCCGTCGCCTGGAGGATCACCCAGGAGCGGGAGGCCGCCCGCCCGGCCCCGACCCTGCCCACGCCGGAGCCGACGTCACCCGCGCCGGAGCCCGCGCCGAAGCGCGCGCCCCCGGGCCCGACGGCCGAGGCCCCGCCCTCGCCAGAGCCTGCGGCCCCGGCCGCGCCGGAGGGGGCGTCCGCCGTCGCGCCCGCGCCGCTCCCCGTCCCGGTGCCGTCCTCGGGCGCGCGGGCGCCCAGCGCCGCCCGCTCCGCCGCCGAGGTGGCGCCGTCCCGGCGGGCGCGGGGGCCCGAGCCCCTGCCCATGCGGCCCCTGCTCCTGGCCGAGCCCGCCCGGCCCGAGCCCACGGGCCGCGACCGCTTCCCGGAGGCCGCGCCGCAGGGCTTCCGGGCCGTGCGGGAGGCCCCGGTCTCGACCTTCTCGATCGACGCCGACACCGCCTCCTACGCGGTCGTGCGCGCCGCCCTCAACCGCAACGTGCTGCCGCCCCGGGGCGCGGTGCGCACCGAGGAGCTGATCAACTACTTCCCGTACGCCTACCCGGGGCCGGCGAGCGCGGCCGAGCCGTTCCGGGTCACCGCCGCGGTGTTCCCGAGCCCCTGGGCGGAGGGGCGCAAGATCGTCCAGATCGGCATCAGGGGCTTCGCCCTCGCGCCCGCGACGCGGCCGAAGGCGAACCTCGTCTTCCTGGTCGACACGTCGGGCTCCATGGACGCCCCGAACCGTCTGCCCCTCGTCAAGCAGTCCCTGGCGATGCTGCTCACGCAGCTCGACGCCCGCGACCGCGTCGCCATCGTGGCCTACGCGGGCCGGGCCGGCACCGTGCTCGAGCCGACGCCGGGCAGCGAGCGCGGGAAGATCCTCGGGGCCATCGAGGGGCTCGCGGCCGGGGGCGGCACCGCCGGCGGCGAGGGCCTGCGGCAGGCCTACGCGCTCGCCCAGCAGGGCTTCGACCGGGACGCCGTCAACCGCGTGGTGCTCGCCACCGACGGGGACTTCAACCTCGGCGTCACGGGCCGCGACGCGCTCCAGGGCTTCGTCGCCCGCGAGCGCGAGAAGGGCGTGTTCCTGTCGGTGCTCGGCTTCGGGATGGGCAACTACAACGACGCGCTGATGCAGGCGCTGGCGCAGAACGGCAACGGGGCGGCGGCCTACATCGACACCCTGGGCGAGGCCCGCAAGGTGCTGGTCGAGGAGGCGACCTCGACCCTGATCCCGATCGCCAAGGACGTGAAGATCCAGGTCGAGTTCAACCCCGCGACGGTCGCCGAGTACCGGCTGATCGGCTACGAGACCCGGGCCCTGCGGCCCGACGACTTCGTCAACGACAAGGTCGACGCGGGCGAGGTCGGTTCGGGCCAGACCGTGACGGCGCTCTACGAGGTGGTGCCGGCGGGAGGACCCCGGATGCTCCCCGACCTGCGCTACGGCGCGGCGCCGCCGGCCTCCGCCGGGCCGGCCGCATCCGCCGGGCCGGCCGAGACCTCGCGCGACTACGCCCACGTCGCCCTCCGGTACAAGCGGCCGGATGCCGAGGCCAGCACGCTGATGGACACCGTGATCGACGCCTCCCGCGAGGTGCCCCGCTTCGCCGACGCGCCGCAGGAGGCCCGGTTCGCGACCGCGGTCGCGGCCTTCGGGGAGATCCTGCGCGGGGGCGTCCACACCGGGCGCTTCGGCCTCGACGACGTGGCGCGGATCGCCGCGGCGGCGCGCGGCGAGGACCCGTTCGGCTATCGCGGCGAGTTCGTCCAGCTCGTGCGGGCGGCAAAGACCGCCTCGTCCCTCGCGCCCGATCCGCGCTGAGGCACACGGCGCGCCCCGGGCGCGCCGCGGGCCGGGCCGGGGCGGGAGCGCTCACCCCGGCAGGAAGGCCCGGGCCCCGCTCGCGGGATCGCGCACCTCCTCGACCGGCACGCCGTAGAGGCGGCTGAGGGCGGCGGCGTCGAGGGTGCGGGCCACCGGCCCCTCGGCCAGGGGTGTGCCCCCGCGCAGCAGCAGGGCCCGGTCGGCGTAGCGGGCGGCCTGGTTCGGGTCGTGGGTGGTGAACAGGAGGCCGAGCCCGTCGGCGCGCAGGCGCAGGATCTCCCGCATCACCCGGCCCTGGTTCCCGAAGTCGAGGCTCGCGGTCGGCTCGTCGAGCACCACGACCCGGGGCTCCTGCGCGAGGGCGCGGGCCACCAGCACGAGCTGCCGCTCGCCGCCCGACAGGCGGGTCACCGGCCGCTCGGCGAGGTGCCCGATGCCCATCCGGGCGAGGGCCGCCTCGGCGGCCGCGTGGTCGGCGCGCCCGGGCGGCGCGAACAGGCCCGCCCGGCTGGTGCGCCCCATCAGCACCACGGCCCGGGCGCTGAACGCGAAGGCGCTGGCGGCGGCCTGGGGCACGTAGGCCATGGCCCGGGCCCGGGCCCGGGCGGAGAGCGCCGCGAGGGGCCGGCCCTCGACCCGGATCGTCCCGGCGCGGGCCGGCAGCAGGCCGAGCAGGGTCTTGAGGAGCGTGGTCTTGCCGCCGCCGTTCGGTCCGAGCAGGGCCAGGGCCTCGCCGGCCGCGAGGTCGAGGTCGACCCCGCGGCCGATCTCCCGGCCCGGATACCCGAAGGCGAGGCCGCGGGCCGAGAGCAGGGTCATTGCCAGTCCCGCTCGGCCCGGGCGAGGAGCCAGAGGAAGACCGGCGTGCCGAAGACGGCGGTGAGGATGCCGAGCGGCACCTCCACGGGGGCGATGGTGCGGGCCAGGGTGTCGATGACGAGGAGCGTGCCGGCCCCGAGGAGCGCGGCCGTCGGGATCAGCCGGCCGAAGCCCGGCCCGACGAGGAAGCGGGCGAGGTGGGGCACCACCAGCCCGACCCAGCCGACGATGCCGGCCGCCGCCACGCTCGCCGCGGTGACGAGGGTCGCGGCGGCGACGACGGCGATGCGGAGCCGGCCCGTGGCGAGGCCGAGCGAGCGGGCCTCCTCGTCCGGCAGCGACAGGGCGTCGAGGCGCCAGCGCAGCAGGAGGAGCAGGACGGTCCCGGCGAGCACCGGCCCGAGCAGGGGCAGGAGGTCGGCCGGATGCGTCGCCGAGAGGCTGCCGAGGAGCCAGAACGTCATGGCGGGGAGCTGGTTGTAGGGGTCGGCCAGGTACTTGATCAGGCCGACCCCGGCCCCCAGGAGGGAGCCGATCACCACGCCGGCGAGCACCAGCACCAGCACCGGGTCGCGCCCGGCGAGGGCGGCGCCCAGCGCGTAGACGCAGGCCACCGCCGCGAGCCCGCCCGCGAAGGCGAGAGCCTCGATGGCCAGCACCCCGAGGGCGAGCCAGATTCCCAGGACGGCGCCGAGGGCCGCGCCCGACGAGGCGCCCAGGATGTCGGGCGAGACCAGGGGGTTGCGGAACAGGCCCTGGAAGGCGGTGCCGGCGACCGAGAGGGCGGCCCCGATCAGGATCGCGGCGGCGATGCGGGGGCCCCGGACCTGCAGCACCACCGCCTCCACGGCGGGCGCCACGTCCGCCGTGGAGGCGGTGAGGCGCGCCGCGAGCACCCGCACCACGTCCGCGAGCGAGACCGGGTAGCGCCCGACCCCGAACGCCACCGCGACCGCGAGGCCGAGGGCCGCGAGGGCGAGCCAGGGCCCGAGGGCTCCGCCGCGGCGCGCCCGGGCCGGTGCCGCGGCGGCGGCCTCGCTCACGGGCCCCCCGCGAGCACGCGGTCGAGGCCGGCCTCGTCCGGGGTCACGTGGTAGAGGCGGGCGTACAGGTCCCGGGCGAGCGCCCGCACGTCCTCGGGGAAGCGCGCCGGGTACAGGATCTTGCCGAGCCACCACAGGCCCGCGAGCCGGTTGACCGAGGGCGGGGCGTCGACCCAGCCGAAGGGCAGGGCGGGGCTCAGGTGCAGGCGCCCGTCGCGCACGGCCGGCACCGCCTGCCAGAGCGGGTCCGCCCGGGCCGCCCGCACGAAGGCCGGATCGAGGGCGACGATCACCTCCGGCGCCCAGGCGACCACGTCCTCGGGCGAGACCTGCGCCAGGCTCCCGCCCGGCCCCGCCACGTCGACGGCGCCGAGGAGCGCCAGGGTCTCGACGTTGATCGCGCCCTCCCGGGCGGTCTCGAGGCCGCGCGGGCCGCGGGCGAGGTAGACCCGGGGGCGCCCGCCCGCCGGGGGCGCCGCCACGCGCTCGCGGATGGTCGCCAGGGTCGCCTCGCTGAAGGCCGCGAGGGCCGCGCCGGCGTCGGGGCGGCCGAGGATGCGCCCGAGGCTGCGGTAGGCCGCGGGCGCCGCCGCGAGGCGCCCGTCGAGGAGGGCGTACGGGATGCCGGTCTGGGCCTGCACCCGGTCGGCGAGGGACCGGTAGGTCTCGCCCGTGCCGCCGACGTCGAGGATCAGGTCGGGCTTGAGCGCCAGCACCGCCTCGAGGTTGGCGGTGTTGCCGCGCCCGGTCAGGCGCCCGACCTCCGGGAGGTCGGCCGCGCCGGGCAGCAGGTAGGGCCGCTCCGCCGGGCGGATCGCCCGCGGCCAGCCGAGCAGCAGGTCGGGGGCCAGGGTGTAGAGCAGGATCGCGGCCGGGGGGCCGGCCGGGAAGACCCGGGCGACCCGGCCGGGCAGGGGCCCGAGGGCGCGCCCGGCATCGTCGCTCAGCGCCTCCGCGGCGCCGGCGGCGCGCCCGCCGAGGGAGGCCGCGAGGCCGAGGAGCAGGGCGCGCCGGTCGGGTCGCACCGGACGATCACTCCGTCGCGATCATCACGTCGCTCGACTTGATCACGGCCTTCACGGCCCGGCCGGGGGCGAGCTGGAGCTCGTCCGCCGCCTCGTTCGTGATGGACGCGGTCACGACCTGCCCGCCCGCGAGCTCGACGCGGACATGGGCCGTCGTGGCGCCCTTCACGACCTCCACGACCCGGCCGTCGAGCTGGTTGCGCGCGCTGATCTTCATGCCGGGATCCTCGTCCAGGGCGCGGCCCCCGGGCCGCCCGGGGCGGCTCGGGGTCCGCCGCCAGCAGCACATAGGCCGCCGGCGCCGCCCCGGCGAGCCGTCGAGCCTCGAAACCCGGACCTCGAAACCAATGCGGGCATCGTCCGTTGTCGTGCAGTTTCGGGCGGAGCGGAGCTTTCCGCGGCGCGAAGGGCGATCCCGGCGCCCGCCCGGCCTTCCGCAGGACCGAGAGGGTCCGGGGGACCGCAAGGGAGATCGACGACGATGCACCAGGGCAGCCACCGCGACCACGAGGGCGCGCAGAAGCTCTTCGCGATGATCAAGGACGTGAAGATCGCCATGATGACCACGGCCGATTCCGACGGCCAGCTCCGCAGCCGCCCGATGTGGAACCAGGAGGCGGACGAGAGCGGCGACCTCTGGTTCTTCGTCAAGACCGACGCGCCGGTGACGAGCGAGATCAGCCGCGACAACCAGGTCAACCTCGCCTACTCCGATCCGTCGAGCCAGAACTACGTCTCGGTCTCCGGCCGCGCCGAGATCGTGCGCGACAAGGCGCAGATCGACGCCAAGTGGAGCGAGAGCCTCAAGACCTGGTTCCCGGGCGGCAAGGACGACCCGCAGGTGGCGCTGATCCGGGTGCACCCGGAGAAGGGCGAGTACTGGGACAGCCCGAACTCGACCATGCTGCACCTCTACGGCTACGTGAAGGCCGCCGTGACGGGCGAGTCGCCGAAGACCGAGAAGAAGGCCGTCGACCTCGGGGCCCGGTAGGCGGGCGGCGCCGGGCGGGCGCGCCGCGCTCGCGGCCCGGCCGGGGACGCGGGGGGCCCGGCCGGCCCCGGCCGGCGCGCCGTCGCCCGGCCGTCCGGGCGCTCCTCCGCTCCCCCGACCGCGTGCTTGACTTCGGGCCGGGAACCGTGCGGGTCTCGCCCCGGTGAGCCGCCCGGGACGGGCGGCGGCGCGTCAGGCAGGGGCGATGCTCGATCTCGCGACCAGGGTCTACAACCACACCTGGAAGATCGACCCGATCATCCGCTCCGTGCTCGACACGGACTTCTACAAGCTCCTGATGGCGCAGACGATCTTTCGCCGCCACCGGGACGTCTCGGTCACCTTCGGGATCCAGAACCGCACGCGGCGCGTCCGCCTCGCCGAGCTGATCGACCCGGGCGAGCTGCGCGAGCAGCTCGACCATTGCCGCTCGCTCTCGCTCACGCGCGGCGAGTCGACCTGGCTGCGCGGCAACACCTTCTACGGCCAGCGGCAGATGTTCTCGCCGGACTTCATGGACTGGCTCGAGAACTTCCGCTTCCCCGACTACCTCCTGGAGAAGCAGGACGGGCAGTACGTCCTCACCTTCCACGGTCCCTGGATCGAGACCACGATGTGGGAGGTGCCGGCGCTCGCGATCCTCAACGAGCTGCGCTCCCGCGGCGTCCTCAAGGGCATGGGCAAGTTCGAGCTGCAGGTGCTCTACGCCCGCGCCATGACGCGGGTCTGGGAGAAGATCGAGCGCCTGAAGAGGCTGCCGGGGCTCTCCATCGCGGATTTCGGCACCCGGCGCCGGCACGGCTTCCTGTGGCAGGACTGGTGCGTCGAGGCGATGATCGAGGGCATGGGCGCCGGCTTCCTCGGCACCTCGAACTGCCTCATCGCCCTGCGCCACGACATCGAGGCGGTGGGCACCAACGCGCACGAGCTGCCCATGGTCTACGCGGCGCTCGCCGACACCGAGGCGGAGCTCGCCGCCGCCCCCTACGCGGTGCTCGCCGACTGGCAGCAGGACTACGCCGGCAACCTCCTGGTGATCCTGCCCGACACCTACGGCACCACCGGGTTCCTGAAGCGGGGACCCGCCTGGATGGCCGGCTGGACCGGCATCCGCATCGACTCGAAGGAGCCGATCGCCGGGGGCGAGGAGGCGATCGCGTGGTGGACCGCCAACGGCTGCAACCCGCGCGAGAAGCTCGCGATCTTCTCCGACGGCCTCGACGTCGACGTGATCGAGCGGGTTCACGGCCACTTCCACGGCCGCCTGCGCATCGGCTACGGCTGGGGTACGCTGCTCACCAACGACTTCCGGGGCCTCGTGCCGGACGGCCGCCTCGACCCGATCTCCATCGTCTGCAAGGTGATCTCGGCCAACGGCCGGCCGACCGTGAAGCTCTCCGACAACCCCACGAAGGCGCTCGGGCCGGAGGAGGAGGTGGAGCGCTACAAGCGCGTGTTCGGGGTCGGCGCCCAGCGGGCGCTGCCCGTGATGGTGTGAGGCGGTCCCCGCCCACGCGGCAGACATTTCATGCATAAAATACCTGCTTGGCCGCCCGCGCGCCTGTGCTAGCGTCCGGCCCCGGGGCGGGGCCCTTGTGCTGGCGTCCGGCCCCGGGGCGGCGCCCTTGTGCTAGCGTCCGGCCCCGGGGCCGGGGCCCCGGTCGAGACGAGGGGGATGCGCGCGTGAGACCGATCCTGGCGGCCCTCACCGGAATGGTGCTGATCACCGGAGCGGTGCCTGTGCCCGGCCTCTCGACGGCCCGGGCCGAGGAGGCCACGACCCTGCGGGTCGGCTGGACCATCCCGGCCGAGGAGGCGAAGTACTGGATGATGCGCCGGCCGGCCGCCTTCCCGGGCCTCGGCACGCGCTACACGATCGAGTGGGTGCAGTTCCAGGGCACGGCGCCGATGACCCAGGCGCTGGCCGCCGGCGCCCTCGACTGCGCCACCCAGTCGCCCCTGGCCCTGGCGCAGGGCGCCGTCGAGGGCGGGCTGAAGGCCGACATCGTGGCCCAGCACGTCTCGGAGAAGCCCGGGAGCTTCTCGGTCTACTGGGCGGTGCGGAAGGATTCGCCGATCCGGACCCCCGCCGACCTCAAGGGCAAGACGGTCGGCATCAACACCCTGGGGTCGGGCATCTACGGCCCGATGGCGCTGCTCCTGCGCCGCAGCGGCCTCGACGCGTCCCGGGACATCAAGCTCGTCGAGATCGCCTTCCCGCTCTCCGAGGACGCGATCCGCTCCGGCCGGGTCGACGCGGCGGTGATGAACCAGCCCTTCGCGGCCCGGGCCGAGGCCCGCGGCGACATCCGCCGGCTGTTCGCGCTGTCCGAGCAGCAGCCCGACATCGTCCACATCCTGGAGGCGTGTCGGAAGGACTTCGTCGCCCGCAACCCGAACCTCGTGCGGACCTACGTGCGGGCCCTCACCGCCGGCATGAGGATGGCGCTCGCCGACCGGCCCGAGACCCTGAAGGTGGTCTCCGAGGTGATGAAGGCCCCGGTGGCGGTCCTCGACACCTACCTCCTCAAGGACAACGACTTCGCGCGCGATCCCGGCGCCCGGCCGGACTTCGCGGCGATCCAGCGCATGTACGACACCTACGCGGAGACCGGCCTCCTGCCGCGCCGGCTCGACGCCGAGGAGTTCCACGACCCCGCCGTGACGGCGCCGATCGAGTGAGCGCCCTCGCCGTCCCCCGGGCCGCCGGCGCCCCGGCGGCGGCGCCCCAGATCGCGATCGAGGGGCTCTCGAAGGCGTTCCGCCGCCGCGACGGCACGCTCCACGCCGCCCTCTCGGAGATCGCCCTCGATGTGGCGGAGGGGGAGTTCGTCTCGATCCTGGGGCCGTCCGGCTGCGGCAAGTCCACCCTGCTCTACATCGTCGGCGGCTTCGTCGCCCCCTCCGCCGGCGCCGTGCGGGTCGGCGGGGCGCCCGTGACCGGCCCCGGGCCGGACCGGGGCCCGGTGTTCCAGGAATTCGCCCTCTTCCCGTGGAAGACCGTCCTCGGCAACGTCGCGTACGGCCTGCGCGCGCAGGGCGTGCCGCGCCGGGAGGCCGAGGCGCGGGCCCGCGCCCTCGTCGCGCAGGTCGGCCTCTCGGGGTTCGAGGCGTTCTACCCCAAGGAGCTCTCCGGCGGCATGAAGCAGCGGGTGGCCCTCGCCCGCACCCTCGCGTACGACCCCGCCATCCTGCTGATGGACGAGCCCTTCGGGGCCCTCGATGCCCACACCCGGACGCGGCTCCAGAACGACCTCCTGGCGCTCTGGGAGCGCGACCGCAAGACGGTGCTGTTCGTCACCCACGGCGTCGACGAGGCGGTGTTCCTCTCCGACCGGGTCGTGGTGATGACCCGCTCGCCCGGCCGCATCCGGGCGGTGGTCGACATCGACCTGCCGCGCCCGCGCCACCGGGCGGAGCTGCTCCTGAACCCGCGCTACCAGCGTCACGTCATCGCCCTCGAGGGCATGCTGGAGGACGGCGACGGCCCGCGCCCGGGAGGGCGCCCGTGAGGCGCCTGCCGGCGGGCCTGCCGCCGCTCCTCGCGCTCGCGGGCCTGCTCGCCGCCTGGGAGGTGGCGAGCCGGTTCCTCGCCCTCGACGGCCTGCCCTCGGTCCCGGCCACCCTCGCGGCCCTGCCCGACCTCGTCGCCGACCCGGACTTCGCCCGCAACCTCCTGGCCTCGCTCCGGCGCATGGCGACGGGGTTCTGCCTCGCCCTCGCCCTCGCCCTGCCGGCGGGCCTCGCCATGGGGCGCAGCCGCACCGTCGCGGCGCTCCTCAATCCCCTGACCATGATGGTCTACCCCGTCCCGAAGGCGGCCCTGATGCCGCTCATCATGCTGTGGCTCGGGGTCGGGGACCTCGCCAAGACCCTGGTGATCGTGCTCGGCGTGAGCCTGCCGGTGCTCTACCACGCCTACCAGGGCGCCCGGGCGGTCGAGGAGAAGATGCTGTGGTCGGCCGCCGCCATGGGCCTGTCGGGCCCGGCCCGGGCCGCCCGCGTCGTGCTGCCGGCCGCCCTGCCGGAGATCCTGGTCGGCTGCCGCACCGGCATCGTGCTGGCGCTCATCACCATGGCGACGAGCGAGATGATCGCCCGGCAATCCGGCATCGGCGCGGTGCTGTTCAACGCGCTCGACCTCGCGCAGTACGAGACCGTCTACGCCATCATCCTGGTGATCGGTGCCCTCGGGGTCGGGCTCGACGTGCTGTTCGAGGGCGCCCGCGCCCGCCTCGTCGGCTGGGCGGGCCCGCCCCCCGCCCTCGCCCCGGCATCCGCGTGAGCGATCCGCGTGAGCGCATCCGCGTGAGCGCGCGGCTGCGCGAGGGCGCCCTCGGGCTCCTGCCGATCCTCGGGCTGGTCGGGATCTGGCAGGCGGTCGTGAGCCTCGGCCTCGCCCCGCCGGCGCTGCTGCCGGCGCCCGGCACGGTGCTCGCGCGCTGCCTCGCGCAATTCGCCAACCCCGAGTTCCTGGGCCACGCGGGCGCGACGCTGTCCCGGCTCGCCGTCGGCTTCCTCGCCGCCCTGGTGCTCGGGGTCGGGATCGGGATCCTGGCCGCCGCGAGCCCCGGGGTGCTGGCGGTGGTGCGCCCGCTCGTGCGGGTGCTCGCCCCGGTGCCGAAGGTCGCGCTCTACCCGGCCTTCATCCTGACGCTGGGCTTCGCCGACGCCTCGAAGATCGCCCTCGTGGTCGCCGACGCGGTGTTCCCGATCCTGCTCGCCACGCTCCAGGGCGCCGCCATGGTCGAGCCGAAGCTCGTCTGGGCCGCCCGCGCGGCCGGCACCTCGCCCCGGGCGGCGCTCCTGCGCGTCGTGCTGCCCGCGACCCTGCCGTCGATCCTGACCGGCGCCCGCATCGGCCTCGTCGTGTCGTGCATCGTGGTCTTCCTCGCCGAGATGATCACCTCGACGGACGGCCTCGGCTACCTCCTGGTCCGCGCCGCCCGCAGCTTCCAGACCGTCGACATGTTCGTGCCGCTGATCGCGATCTCGGGGCTGGGGCTCCTGCTCAACGGGGCCCTGGGGCTCGCGCGCGGGCGCCTCCTGCGGGGGTTCCCGGAGGAGGGGTGAGGGGGCGGGACCCGCCCCCCGCCGGGCCCGGGCCGGATCACGGGTCCGCCGCCTCGGGCGCGCCCGCCCGGCCGATCAGGAGGTCGAGCGCGTGCTTGATCACCCCCCGCTCCTCGCCGGTGAGCGGGGCGAGCAGCGCCGCCTCGTGGGCGCGGGCGGCCGCGAGGGCGGGGGCCACCTTGGCGCGGCCCGCCTCGGTGAGGTGGACGAGGGCGCGGCGGCGGTCGAGGCGGTCGGGGCGGCGGTCGATCAGGCCGTCGCGGGCGAGCCGGTCGAGGATCTTGGTGATCCGGGGCTGCTTCATGATCGCCATCCCGGCGAGCTCGACCACGCCGAGACCCTCGGCCTCCGACAGGCACGCCAGCACCCGCCACTCGGGCACGCCGAGGCCGAAGCGCTTCAGCTCGCCGTGGAACTCCCCCGAGACGACGTGGCTCGCCCGCGCCAGCAGGTAGGGGAGGTAACTGCGGGCAAAGCCGTCGTGGGGCAGGTCGGGGCGGCGCTTCGCCCGGTCCATCCGGCGCAGCACCCCGGAATGGAACAGCAGCGGGTCCTGCACCCGCTCGACGAGCTCCACCACCTCGCCGACCAGGATGGTGTGGTCGCCGCCCGGGTAGCGCGCCCAGACCCGGCACTCGAAGACCGGGGCGATCCCGGCGAGGATCGGCGCGCCGGTGCGGCCCGGATGGTGCGCGATGCCGGCGAACTTGTCGCCGGACTTGCCGGCGAAGCGCAGCGCGAGGTCGTTGTGCTCGGCCCCGAGGACGTGCACCGCGTAGGCGTCCGCCGCCGCGAAGGCCCCGTGGCTCGCCGAGGCGAGCGCCGCGCACCACGAGACCAGGGGCGGGTCGAGGGACACCGACGCGAAGGAGTTCGCCGTCATGGCGACCACCCGCTCGCCCTCCCGCGCCGTCACCACGGTCACCCCGGTCGGGAAGCCGCCGAGCGCCCGCCTGAGGCTCGCGGCGTCGACGGGATCGCGCCGGTCCGCCGCCGCGCTCATCGGTTCCCCCGGGTTGTTGCAAGCTTAAAAATATTCCTTTTCACATTCCGGCCCGCCCCGTAACGTCCGCCCCGTCCCGGCGACAGGAGCGCATCATGCTTGCGGATCGCATCGAGGCGAAGTGGATCGACGCCTTCTGCGCGGTGTTTTCCCGCTGCGCGGTCCGGCCGGGCGATCCGGCCGCGATCCTGTCTGAGACGCAGTCGCGGGCGCTCAACGTCCACCTGGCCGAACTGGCGCTCCTGCGCCTCGGCGCCCGGCCGTTCCACCTGGTCCTGCCGACGCCGGCGCAGCGCCACCCGGTGCCGGTGCGCTCGACGGGGGCGAGCGAGGCGATCCGGGGCCTCGCCCCGGTGGTCGGCGCCCTGAAGGCGGCCGGGTTCGTGGTCGACTGCACGCTGGAAGGGCTGATGCACGCCCCCGAGACGCCCGCGATCCTGGGGAGCGGCGCCCGCATCCTCGTGGTCTCGAACGAGCACCCGGACGCCCTCGAGCGCCTCGGGCCCGACGACGCCCTGGCGCACGCCGTGCGCGCGGCGGCCCGGCGCCTGCGGGGGACGGCGCGGATGGCCGTGACCTCGGCGGCCGGCACCGACCTCGCGGTCGACCTCGCGGGCGCCGCGACGGTCGGCGTCTGGGGCTGGACCGACAGGCCCGGCACCCTCGCGCACTGGCCGGGCGGCCTCGTGGTGAGTTTTCCGAAGGCGGGCTGCGTCAACGGCACGCTCGTGCTCGCGCCCGGCGACGCGAACCTGACCTTCAAGCGCTACCTCGAGCGGCCGGTCCGCCTGACGCTGCGCGACGACTACGTCACGGCGGTCGAGGGCGAGGGCACCGACGCGGCGCTGATGCGCCGCTACCTCGCGGCCTGGGGCGACCGCGAGGCCTACGCGGTCTCGCATGTCGGCTTCGGGATGAACCGGCGGGCCCGCTACGAGGCCCTGACCCTGTACGACCGGCGCGACACGAACGGCACCGAGCTGCGGGCGGCCGCCGGGAACTTCCTGTTCTCGACGGGCGCCAACGAGTTCGCGGGCCGCCACACCGCCGGCCACTTCGACCTGCCGGTCATGGGCACCACCATCGCGCTCGACGGCGAGGCGGTGGTGCGGGACGGGGCGCTGCTCGACGTGTTCGGCTGACCGGCGGCGGGGAGGGGGCATGGCGTCGCGGATGCCTAGGGTTCCTCCCCGAGCACCGGCGGCCGCGCGAGGCCGAAATGCGCGAGCAGGCCCGCGAAGGCGGCGAGGCGCTCGCGCTGGTAGGCGACGACGTCGCGGCCCTCGTAGTCGAGGAACCCCTTGCCGGTGCGCAGCCCGATCCGGCCCGCCTCCATGTTGCGGGCGATGATCGGGGGCGCCGCGTAGCGCGGATCGCCCAGGCTCTCGGCGAGGTAGCGGCTGGCGTAGTGCAGGATGTCGCCGCCGCCCCAGTCGATGAACTCCGTGAGCCCGAGCACCGCGAAGCGGAAGCCGAACCCGTAGCGGACCGCCTTGTCGATGTCCTCGGCCGAGGCGACGCCCTCCTCGACCATCCGGGCCGCCTCGTTCATGGCGAGGGCCTGGATGCGCGGCACGATGTAGCCGGGCCGCGCCGCGCAGGCGACCGGGACCTTGCCGATGCCCTCGAGGGAGGCCGTGAGGGCGGCGGTGACGGCCGGGTCCGTGCGGGCCCCGGGCGAGAGCTCCACCAGCGGCACGAGGTAGGCCGGGTTGAGCCAGTGGGCGTTGAGGAAGCGCTCGGGCCGGACGACCGCGTCCGCGAGCGCGTCCACCAGGATGGTCGAGGTGGTGGAGGCGAGGATCGCCTCCGGCGCCATCAGGGCCGAGGCGCCCGCCAGGAGCGCGCGCTTGACCGCGACGATCTCGGGCACGCCCTCGAACACGATCGCGGCGCCCGGGAGCGCCTCGGGGGCGGCCTCGAACGGCGCCACGTCCACCCGCGCGGCGATCGCGGCGGCGGCCTCGCGCGGCATCAGCCCGAAGGCCGCGAGGCTGTCGAGGGCCGCGTTGATCTCGGCCCGCGCCGACGCCGCGAGGTCGGCAAAGCCGGCGCCGGGGCGGGCCTTGAGGTCGACCAGGGTGACGCGGTGGCCCGCATATGCGTACGCGACCGCGATGCCCCGGCCCATGCGGCCGGCGCCCAGGCAGGCGATGCGCGGGCGGGTCACCGGCGTGCCTCCGGGAAGCCGTCGCGCAGGAGCGCCCCGAGGCCGGCCCGGTCGAG
The DNA here is from genome assembly GCF_003574465.1 of Methylobacterium crusticola. Taxonomy (GTDB): domain Bacteria; phylum Pseudomonadota; class Alphaproteobacteria; order Rhizobiales; family Beijerinckiaceae; genus Methylobacterium; species Methylobacterium crusticola. The sequence goes on along the minus strand of NZ_QOWC01000002.1, from coordinate 52,401 downwards.
CCCGCCGAGGCCGAGATCCGCCAGCGTCCGGCCGGATTCCGGCGCGGCCTCCCCGCAGATGGCGCCGCCGATCGCTAGGAAGGCGCGGGCGAGGGGAACCGCGACCCCGGCCAGCTCCGCCGCCGAGACGAGGAGCGACAGGCCGAGGCGCAGGTCCTCGCGCATGTAGCGGTGCTCGGTCAGGACGAGGGGCTCGCGCCAGTCGCCGGACTCGGTCAGGCGCTCGTGGGCGCCCCGGCCGTACATCCACTCCTCCCCCTCGGCCGCGTAGTGGTGGGCGAGGGGGAAGTGCGGCGGCCCGTAGCCGAGGGCCTCGCGGACCGCGACGCGCTCGGCGTCGAGGGCGTCGGTGACGCGCCGGATCGCCGGCTGCGTGCCCTCGCGGTGGATGTCCCAGCGCGGGAAGTGCTCGATCGCGCCGGCATTCATCACGATCAGGGGCGGGTGGATGATGCCGCCGGCGTTCATCAGGGCGCCCGAGAGCGCGTCGCCGCAGGGCTCGACGACGCCCGGGAAGGCGCGCCCGATGACCGAGAGGGCGTGGTCGGCCGCGCGCAGCGGGAAGACGCCGACGGGCAGGCGCCGGCCCCGCCCGGAGACCGCCACCGCGAACGGCCCCCGCTTGCGCGCCAGCCACGGCAGGGTGCCGGTCTCCGCGTAGGCGACCCGGGCCGGGTTGCCGGCCTCCCGGGCGGCGCGGGCGAAGATCAGCGTGCCGAGGGTGCCGGGGGGCAGGAACACGACCTGGCCGTCGGCGAGGTGCGGCGCCAGCGCCGCCGCGATGCTCGGCTGCGCGAAGGCCGGGGCCGGGCACAGGATCAGCGCGGCGCCCTCGATCGCCTCCCCGATCTCGGCCGTGACGCGGTCGAGCCGGGCCTCGCGCGTGCCGGAGGCGTCCCGCACGGCGATGCGGCCGCCCGCCGCCGCGTGGGCCGCGACCGCCGCGGCGTCGCGCCGCCACAGGCGCACCGCGTGCCCCGCCAGGGAGAGGTCGCCGGCCGCCGCGAAGGACCCGTTGCCGCCGCCCAGAACCGCCACCCGCATCACGCCTCCCTCCCCGCCTCGTCGGCCGCCCGCACGAGGTGGTGCTGCACCTTGCCGAGCGCGTTGCGCGGCAGGGACGCCACGAACCGGACCTCGCGCGGGGCCTTGAACCGGGCGAGCTGCCCGAGGACGTGGGCCACGAGCTCGTCGGGGGCGCAGGCCGCGCCCGGGTGAAGCACCACGCGGGCCACCGGCACCTCCCCCCAGCGCGGGTCGGGCCGCCCGATCACCGCCGCCTCGGCGACGGCCGGGTGGCCGAGCAGCACCCGCTCGACCTCGGCCGCCGAGATGTTCTCGCCCCCCGAGATGATGAGGTTCTTCTTGCGGTCGTGGACCGTGAGGTAGCCGTCCGGGTCGCGGCGCCCGACGTCGCCGGTCAGGAACCAGCCGTCCCGCAGGGCCTCGGCGGTGGCGGCCGCGTTGCGCCAGTAGCCCGAGAACAGGTGGGGCCCGCGCAGCCAGATCTCGCCCGAGGCGCCGGGCGCCGCCTCCCGTCCGGCCTCGTCGACGACGCGGCACGCGCAGGCGAGGCCCGGCAGGCCGGTGGAGCCCGGCCGGGACCGGTCGCCGCCGAGGCGGGTGTAGACCGAGACCGGTCCGGTCTCCGTCGCGCCGTAGACCTGGAGCACCGGCACGCCGCGGGCCTCGAGGGCGTCGACGAGGTCCTGCGGCACGTAGGTCGAGCCCGTCGACAGGGCCCGCAGGCTCGACAGGTCGGCCGCCCCGAAGCCGGGCTCGGCGATCAGGGCCTGCAGGGTCGCCGGCACGAGGAGCGTCAGGCTCGGGCGGTCCTGCGCGAGGGCCGCGAGGGTCGCGGCGGGCGCGAAGCGCGGGTGGACCGTGACCGTGGCGCCGAGGTGGAGCGCCGGCGTCGCCTGGATGTTGAGCCCGCCGACGTGGAAGAACGGCAGCACCGCGAGCACGTGGTCGGCGGCGGTGAGCCCGTGCATGTGCTGGCTCATCAGGCCGTTCCAGACCAGCGCCTCCTGGGTCAGGACGGCGCCCTTCGGCCGCCCGGTGGTGCCGGAGGTGTAGACGAGGAGGACCGGGTCGCGGAGGAGGCCGTCCCCGCCCGCGCCCGCCCCGTCGCGGAGGTCGGCCCAGGCGGCGCCCGCCTCCGGCGCGTGGTCGAGGCCGAGGACGGCCGTCCCCGGCAGGCGCGCCCGGACCTCCGGGAGGACGGCCCCGAAGGCCTCCTGGACCAGCAGCGCCCGCGCGCCGGCATCGGCCAGGATGTAGGCCTGCTCGGCCACCGCCAGGCGCCAGTTCAGGGGCAGCAGCATCGCGCCGCGGCGCGCGCAGGCGTAGAGCAGCACCAGGAGCTCGGGGTCGTTGAGGGCGAGGACCGCGACGCGGTCGCCCCGCCCGACGCCGAGGCGGGCGAGCGCCCCGGCCGCGGCGGCGATGCGGGCGGAGAACTCCGCGTAGCTCAGCGCGAGGCCCTCGAAGCGCAGGGCCGGCTTGCCGGGGTCGAAGGCGGCGTTGCGGTCGATCAGGTCGGAGAGGTTCACGGGCGCCTCCGGCGTCCCGGCGCGGCCGGAGCCGCGCGGGCGGCGGAGACCGCGCGGACGGCTGCGCCCGCGCGTGAGGCGAGGGCCGCGCGGGCGGCAGGGGCCGCAGCCCCCGGCGGGTGCGAGCCCACGCCGCTCACCCCGCCGCCTCGTCGGTCTCCCCCGGCTCGTACAGGGCCTCGCGTCCGATCCGGTCGAGGCAGAGCTCCGCCGTCCAGGGCAGCATGAGCGCGCCGCAGCGGCTGTCGCGGAAGATGCGCTCGAGGGGCAGGGTGCGCAGCATCGCCTGGCCGCCGCAGGTGCGGATCGCGAGCCGCGCGATGTCGTGGGCGGTCTCCATGGTGGAGTACTGCGCCGCGTAGGCCCGCAGCACCTGCTCCTTCGAGGGGTTCGGGCGCGCCTCGGTCACGGCCTGGAACCAGAGCGCCTTCATCTGCTCGAGCTTGATCCGCATCTCGGCGACGGCGATCTGCTTCGTCGGGAAGTGCCGGCGCCTGACCGGCGGCGTCCCGGGCACCTCGCCGCGCAGGTAGCGGATCGTGAAGTCGTAGGCCGCCTGCGCCAGCCCCACGTAGGTGGGCGAGAGGGTCAGGAACATGTGCGGCCAGCGCGAGGCGGCCTGGACGTAGACGCCCCGCGGCATCAGGGCCGCGTCCTGGGGCACGAACACGCCGTCGAACAGGAGCGTGCGCGAGACGGTGCCGCGCATCCCGAGCGGGTCCCAGTCGCCCGTCACGGAGACGCCCTCGGCCCGCGCCGGGACCGCGAGGTAGAGGGTGTTGCGGCGCGATGCCCGCTCGCCCTCCGCCGCCTCGGTGCAGAGGATGCCGTAATAGTCGGCGTGGCCCGAGAGCGAGGCGAAGATCTTCCTGCCCGACACGATCCAGCCGCCGGCGGCCGGCACGGCCCGGGTCTCGAAGGCGGCGGCGCCCGCGGCGGCCGGGCCCCCCTCCGAGAAGGGCTGCGAGTAGATCGCGCCGTCGCGCACGATGCGGGCGTAGTGCGCGGTCCGGCGCGCCGCGTGGGCGCGGCGCTCCTGCGGATCGAGGTCGAGGTCGTCCACGAGGGGGCCCGACCACAGGGTCGAGCAGACGTGCATGTTCCACGACAGGGCCGTGGCCCCGCAGTAGCGGCCGATCTCGGCGGCCGCGATCGCGTAGGTCTGGTAGTCGGCCCCGAGGCCCCCTTGCGCCTCCGGGATGCAGATGCCGAGCAGGCCGGCCTCGTGCAGGTCGCGGTAGTTCTCGGTCGGGAAGCGCGCCTCGCGGTCGTAGGCCGCGGCGCGGGGCGAGAAGACGGACTGGCCCAGGTGCCGGGCCTTCTCGACGATCGCCGCTTGGCGGGGCGTCAGGCGGAACGCGGCCGGGTCGAACAGCGGCGGGTCGAGGTCAGCCATCGGCGGCGCTCCCGGGGCGGTCGAGATCGGACAGGAAGCCGCGCAGCGCGGCATCGAAGGCCGCCGGCTGCTCGGCGTTGGCGAGGTGGCCCGTCCCGGGCAGGCAGGCGTAGGCCGCCCCCGGGATCCTCTGCGCCATCCGCTCCATCACGGCGGCCGGGGCGTTCGTGTCGTGGGAGCCCGCCAGGACGAGCGTCGGCACCGCGATGCCGGGCAGGGCCGCGCGCAGGTCGAAGCCCAGGAGCGCCCGCACGGTCGCCCGGTAGGTCCCCTCCGGCACCGCCGCCATGCAGGCTCGGGCGAGGGCCACGCCCTCGGGGTCCGCCGCCGGCCCGACGAGCTCGGCCACGATCCCGTCGGCGAGCTCCGGCAGGCTCGCCCCCGCGTCGAGCGGGCCTAATCGGGCGGCGATGAACGCCTGCTGCCAGGCCCCGTCCGGCCGCCCGAAGGCGGCGCTCGTCTGGGCCAGCACGGCCGCCCGCAGGCCTTCCGGGCGCCGGGCGAGGATCTGCTGGACGATCATGCCGCCGATCGAGTGGCCGACCAGCACGGTGGCGCGCAGCGCGAGGCGGTCGAGGAAGCCGGCGAGCGCCTCGGCCAGGCCCGCGATCGTCACGGCGTCCAGGGGCGCCGAGCCGCCGTAGCCCGGCATGTCCCAGGCGACGGCGCGGAACTCGCCCGCGAAGGCGGCGAGCTGGTGGTCCCAGAGCCGCGCCGCCCCGCCGATCCCGTGCAGGAACACGAGCGCGGGGGCGTCCGGCGGGCCCGCCTCCCGGTAGGCGATGCCGGCGCTGCGCCCGGACGTCACCGTCACGGCCGCCACCCGCACGGCCGCTCCGTGCCGAACTGCCCTGCGCGCCCCATCCCTCGCGGCATCGACGAGCCTCCGCGCGTCCGGGCCAGGATAGCAGCCCGCAGATCCATGAAAAGGCATATTTTCGGCCGGGCGTCGGGACCGCGCGGCGGGCCGCTCCGCGGGGCGGGGCCTCGCCGCGCCGGCCCACCGACCCATCTTCCCCGGCGCAGGCGGGGCCGCGCCCGGCCGGGAACGGCCGGGGCCCAAGCGGATCCGGGCCGGGGCGGCCCCGCGGGGTCGCCGCGCCCGGTCCTGCCGACACGGGGAGTGAGAGAGGCGATGAGCGACGCGACACCCTTCACGTACCACGTCCCGGACGCGGCCATCGCCGACCTGCGCGAGCGGCTCGGGCGGACGCGGCTGCCCGACCAGGCGCCCGAGGCGCCCTGGACCTACGGGACGGACGTCGGCTACCTCGCCGGGCTGCTCGCCTACTGGCGCGACGGCTTCGACTGGCGCGCCGAGGAGGCGGCCCTCAACGCCTTCCCGCAGGTCATGGTGGAGGTCGACGGCCTCGCCATCCACTGCCTGCACGTCCCGGGGGTCGGGCCGGCGCCGCGGCCGCTGCTCCTCTGCCACGGCTGGCCCGGCTCGGTCTTCGAGTTCCTCGACATCATCCCGCGCCTGACCGATCCGGCGCGCTTCGGCGGCGACCCGGCCCAGGCCTTCACGGTGGTGGCGCCCTCGCTGCCCGGCTACGGCCTGTCGTTCCGGCCCGGGCAGCCCCGCCTCGGCGTCGAGGAGATCGCCGACACGTTCGCGGCGCTGATGGGGCGCCTCGGCTACGGGCGCTTCCTCGCGCAGGGCGGCGACTGGGGGGCCTTCATCACGACGCGGCTCGCCTACCGCCACCCCGAGCGGGTCGCCGGCCTGCACCTCAACATGCTGCCCGTGCGCCGCGACCGCACGGGCATCGACCCGACCCCCGAGGAGGCGGCGCATTACGAGCGCGTCGCCGCCTGGCTCAAGGAGGAGACCGGCTACCAGTGGATCCAGGGCACGCGCCCGCAGACCCTGGCCTTCGCGCTCACCGACTCGCCCGCCGGCCTCGCGGCCTGGCTGGTGGAGAAGTTCCGCGCCTGGTCCGATTGCGGCGGCGAGATCGAGACGGCGATCTCCCGCGACCGCATGCTGGCCAACATCGCGCTCTACTGGTTCACGGGCGCGATCGGCGCGTCGTTCCACCCCTACTGGGCCCGCATGCACCGGCCCTGGCCGGTCCCGGACGGCGAGCGCGTGCGCGTGCCGATGGCCTACGCGGCCTTTCCCCACGAGATGGTCCGGCCGCCGCGCTCGATGGCCGCCACGATGTTCGCCGACGTCCGGCGCTGGACCGAGATGCCGCGGGGCGGGCATTTCGCCGCCCTCGAGCAGCCCGCCCTCCTGGCCGACGACATCCGGGCCTTCGCGGCCGCGCTCTGAGGGTGCCTCCGCCCGCCGCGCCGGTCGGCGCGCGGCGGGCGCGATGCGTCAACTCGCCCGTTCCCACCGCGTCCCCGCGCGCTAGAACAAAAGAAGAACACGAGCCCGTCCGGGCCGGCGCGAGGTCGAGGAGGCACGGCATGGCGCGATACCGCTTTCACTGCACGAACGGCTCCGAATGCGTCCTCGACACCACGGGGGCGGTGGTCCGCAACCCCGGGCGCCTCGCCCTCCGGGCCCGGGAGGTGGCGCGCGACGTGATGCGCAGCCTCGACGACCGGGCGGACTGGTCGGAGTGGCGCGTCACGGTGCACGACCTGTCGGGGCGGCGGGTGCTGCAGCAGGCCTTCGCGGCGGCGGGCAGCCCCGCCCGCTCGGTGGGCGACCCCGCCCGCTCGGTGGGCGACCCCGCCCGCTCGGCGGGCGGGCGCGACGGGGCCCGGCCGGCCCGCCGGGCCGCCTCCCGCGCCGGGGCCGGGCATGACGTGGGCGCCGGTGCGATGTGAGGCCGCGCCCCGGCCCCGGTCCGGCGAAGATCCTCCTCACGGGTAGCTGTTCCGGAGACGATCCTTCTCCCCGCACCTGCGAAATAGCACCCGTCATCCATTGCGAACCCGCCGCAAGGCGGCAAGGATGGCAGCGCTGTCGGAGTGTGGGTGCGAACCGATGATCATCAACCGCCGCGAGGCCCTCAAGACCGCCGGCGCGCTCGCGCTCGGCGCCGCCGCCTGGAGCCCCGCGGCCCTGGCCCAGGCGGCGCGGCGCGGGGGCGTGCTGACGGTCCAGCTCAACGGCGAGCAGCGCGTGCTGAACCCGGCGATCCGGGCCTCGACGGGCGTCTACATCATCACCTCGAAGATCATGGAGCCGCTCGTCGACCTCGACCAGGAGGGCAGGCCCGCGCCGGTGCTCGCCACCGGCTGGGAGGCGACGCCCGACGGCCGGACCGTGACGTTCCGGCTGCGCGAGGGGGTGAAGTGGCACGACGGCAAGCCCTTCACCTCGGCGGACGTGCAGTACACCGCGATGGAGATGTGGAAGAAGTACCTGAACTACGGCACGCAGCTCCAGCTCTACCTGGAGGCGGTCGACACGCCCGACGCCACGACGGCGGTGTTCCGGTACTCCCGGCCGATGCCCCTCAACCTGCTGCTGCGGGCCCTGTGCGACCTCGGCTACGTCGCGCCCCGGCACGTCTTCGAGAACACCAACGTGCTCGAGAACCCGGCCAACACGGCGCCGATCGGCACCGGGCCGTTCCGGTTCGTGCAGTACGAGCGCGGGCAGTACGTCATCGCGGAGCGCAACCCCGACTACTGGCGGGCGGGCTTCCCCTACCTCGACCGGATCGTCTGGCGCTTCATCATCGACAAGGCGGCCGCCACCGCGGCGCTGGAGACCGGGCAGGTCCAGCTCTCGACCTACAACGCCCTCGCCCTCGCCGACCTCGACCGGCTGAAGTCGGACCCGCGCTTCACGGTCTCGAGCAAGGGCCTCGAGGCGAACGCCTTCAACAACACCCTGGAGTTCAACACCCGGCGCAAGGAGCTCTCCGACGTGCGGGTGCGGCGCGCCATCGCGCACGCCATCGACGTGCCGTTCTTCATCGAGAACTTCATCTACGGCCTCGGCAAGCCCGCCACGGGCCCGATCCCGTCGACCTCGGCGGCCTTCTACCCCGACGGCGCCCCGCCCTACGCCTACGACCCCAGGAAGGCCGCGGCCCTCCTCGACGAGGCCGGCTTCCGGCGCGGGGCCGGCGGGACGCGCTTCGCCCTCAAGCTCGTCCCGATCATGAACGGCGAGGACGTGCCGCTCCTCGCGACCTTCATCCAGCAGTCGCTCCAGGCCGTCGGCATCCGGGTCGACATCGTCAACATGGACAACGCGGGGGCACTCTCGACCGTCTACCGCGACTGGAACTTCGACCTCGCCACGGGCTGGCACCAGTACCGCGGCGACCCGGCGGTCTCGACCACGGTCTGGTACCGCTCCGGCTCGCCCAAGGGCGCGCCCTGGACCAACCAGTACGGCTGGCAGTCGGACGCGGTCGACACGCTCGTGGACGAGGCCGCGAGCGAGCTCGACCCGGAGCGGCGCAAGGCGCTCTACGCCCGCTGGGTCAAGGCCGTGAACGACGAGATCCCGGTCTGGATGATGATCGAGCGCACCTTCCTGTCGGCGACGAGCAAGCGCCTGCGCGGGGACCACAACATGCCGCGCTGGGGCTCGGGCGACTGGCACGACGCCTGGATCGAGGCGTGAGGGGGCCCGCCCCCGCGCGGCCCGCGCCCTGGCCCGCTCCGCGGCCTGCTCCCCGGCGCGCGCGGCGTCCCGGGGAGCCGGCGGGCCGGCGTCCCGTTCCCGTGACCACTCTCCCGCCATGACCATCCTGCTCCTCGCCCTGCGGCGCCTCGCCGCCAGCCTGCCGACCCTCCTCATCATCCTGGCGGGGCTGTTCCTGCTGCTCCAGCTCGCGCCCGGCGACACGGTCGACGCCCTGATGGCCCAGATGGGCGGCGGCGACCCGGCCACCGCCGCGCAGATGCGGCGCTACTACGGGCTCGACCTCTCGGTCGCCGCCCAGCTCGGCGGCTACCTCTGGCGGCTGGTGCGGCTCGACCTCGGCTCCTCGGCGATCTACGGCAAGCCGGTCGCGACCGTCATCGCCGAGCGGCTGCCCGTGACCCTGCTGCTCATGGGCGCCTCGCTCGGCCTCGCCTTCGCGGGCGGGACGCTGCTCGGCATCGTGGCGGCGCGGCGGGTCGGCCGCTGGCCCGACACGCTGATCTCGACCCTCGGCCTCGTCTTCTACGCCACGCCCTCGTTCTGGTTCGGCCTGATGGGCATCGTGCTGTTCGCGATCCACCTCGGCTGGCTGCCCGCCGGCGGCTTCGAGGAGGTGGGCTCGGGCGTCTCGGGGCTCGCCCGCGCCCTCGACATCGCCCGCCACCTCGTGCTGCCGACCCTGACGCTGGCCCTCGTGTTCCTGGCCACCTACCTGCGGATCATGCGGGCCTCGATGCTCGAGGTGATGGGCCTCGACTTCGTCCGCACGGCCCGCGCCAAGGGGCTGGGCGAGACCGGCATCATCGTGCGCCACGCCCTGCGCAACGCGCTCCTGCCCATGGTGACGCTGGTCGGGCTCCAGGCCGGCACCATGCTGGGGGGCTCGGTGGTGGTCGAGAGCGTGTTCGCGCTGCCGGGCCTCGGCCGCCTCGCCTACGAGTCGGTGGTGCAGCGCGACCTCAACACCCTGCTGGGCATCGTGTTCGTGTCGGCGCTCCTCGTGATCGCGGTCAACTTCGCGGTCGACCTCGTCTACGGGCGGCTCGACCCGCGCATCGCGGCGGGGCGCTAGGCGCCATGGCGATCCTGCGGCGCCTCCTCGGCAACCCCGCCGCGCTCCTCGGCGCGCTCCTCCTCGCGGCCGTGATCCTGGCGGCCCTCGTCGCCCCCCTGCTGTTCCCGAACGACCCGCTGAGCCTCGTCGGCCGGCCGCTGCAATGGCCCTTCGCCAACCCGCGGGCCTGGCTCGGCACGGACCCGAGCGGGCGCGACATCGCCGCCCAGATCTTCTACGGCGCCCGGGTCTCGCTGCTGATCGGCCTCGTCGCGACGCTGATCGCGGTCGCGATCGGCATCGCGGTCGGGGCGCTCGCCGGCTATTACGGCGGCCTCGTGGACGAGGCCCTGATGCGGGTCACCGAGGCGTTCCAGACCCTGCCGAGCTTCCTGCTGCTCCTCGTGCTCGTGGCGGTGTTCGGCTCGGACATCACCACCGTCACGGTGGCGATCGGCCTCGTCTCCTGGCCGGCCCCCGCCCGGCTCACCCGGGCCGAGTTCCTCTCCCTGCGCCAGCGCGAGTTCGTGCAGGCCTGCCGGGTGCTCGGCATGGGCGACGCCCGCATCATCGTGCGGGAGATCCTGCCGAACGCCCTGCCGCCGGTGATCGTCTACGCCAGCGTCGTGATGGCGGTGGCGATCCTGCTCGAGAGCGCGCTCGCCTTCCTCAACCTCTCGGACCCGAACATCGCCTCCTGGGGCAACCTGATCGGGGCGGGCCGGGGGGTGCTGCGCACGCAATGGTACGTGTCGGCGATCCCCGGCGTCGCGATCCTGCTCACGGTGCTCGCCGTCTCGCTCGTCGGCCAGGGCCTCAACGACGCCCTGAACCCGCGCCTGCGCGGGGCGGCGCCGGTGAAGGCCGTGCCATGACGCAGCCCCTGCTGGCCGTCGAGGACCTCTCGGTCCGCCTGCCGCCCGGCGCCGACCGCGCCCACGCCCTCGCGGGCGTCTCCCTGAGCCTCGCGCCCCGCGAGATCCTGTGCGTGGTGGGCGAGAGCGGCTCGGGCAAGTCGATGCTCGCCAGCACGGTGATGCGGCTCCTGCCCCCGGGCGTCGCGCCGGACGGAGGCCGCCTCGCCTTCCGGGGCCGCGACCTCCTGGCGCTCCCGGAGGCCGGGATGCGGCGCATCCGCGGGGCTGAGATCGGCATGATCTTCCAGGAGCCGATGACGGCCCTGAACCCCCTGCGCCGGGCCGGCGACCAGATCGCCGAGATGTTCCGCATCCACACCCGCCTCGACGCGCGGGCGATCCGCGCCCGCACGCTGGCGCTCCTCGCCGAGGTGCGGATGCCCGACCCCGAGGCCGCGCTCCGGGCCTACCCGCACGAGCTCTCGGGCGGCCAGCGCCAGCGCGTGATGATCGCGATGGCGCTGGCGCTCGAGCCGGCCCTGCTCATCGCCGACGAGCCGACCACCGCCCTCGACGTGACGACGCAGGGGCGGATCCTGGCGCTCATCCGCGACATCCAGCACCGGCGCGGCATGGGGGTCCTGTTCATCACCCACGATTTCGGCGTGGTGGCGGAGATCGCCGACCGCGTCGCCGTGATGCGGGCCGGGCGCCTCGTCGAGGCGGGACCGGCCGACCAGGTGCTCAACCGCCCGCAGGATCCCTACACGCGGGCGCTCATCGCCGCCGTGCCCCCGCTGGCGCCCCGGGCCGCCCGGGCCCCGGGCGGCCCGCCGATCCTGGCCCTCGCCGGCGTCGCGAAGACCTACCGCGGCGGCGGCCTCCTGCCGGGGCGGGCCCGGGTGACCCACGCGGTGCGGGACGTCAGCCTGACGCTCGCCCGCGGCACCACCCTCGGCATCGTCGGGGAGAGCGGGTCGGGCAAGTCGACCCTCGCCCGCTGCATCGTGCGCCTGCTCGATCCGGATGCCGGCACGATCCGGCTCGGCGACACCGACCTCGCCGCGCTGTCGCGGCGCGCCATGCGGGGTCAGGTCCGGCGCGTCCAGATGGTGTTCCAGGACCCCTTCGCCTCCCTCAACCCGCGCCGGCGGGCGGGCGACCTCGTGGCCCAGGGCCCGCGGCTGCACGGCATGGCCCGGGGGGCCGCCCTCGACCGGGCCCGCGAGCTGTTCGCCCTCGTGGGGCTCGATCCGGCGGCCATGGACCGCTTCCCGCACGAGTTCTCGGGCGGGCAGCGCCAGCGCATCGGGCTCGCCCGGGCGCTCGCCCTCGAGCCCGAGGTGCTGATCGCCGACGAGCCGGTCTCGGCCCTCGACGTCTCGGTCCAGGCCCAGGTGCTGGCGCTGCTCGATTCCCTGCGCGACCGGCTCGGCCTCTCGATGCTGTTCATCACGCACGACCTGCGCGTCGCCGGCCAGATCTGCGACCGCATCGCCGTGATGAAGGACGGCGTCGTGGTGGAGGCCGGCCCGACCGCCGCGGTCTTCGCCGACCCGCAGGCCGCCTACACCCGCGCCCTGCTCGAGGCCGTGCCGGGCCGGGCCTGGATCCCGGGCCGCCCGCAGGCCGCCGCGGCGGCCGGGTGAGGGGCGCCCCGCCCCCGTCCGAACCACCGCCCCGACAGGAACCCGCCATGCCGCTCACCCTCGACCACATCGTCATCGCGGTCGCCGACCTCGACGCCGCCTTCGCGGACTACACGGCCCTCGGCTTCACGGTGATCCGCGGCGGCGAGCACCAGAACGGCATCACCCACAACGTCCTGGTGGTGCTGGCGGACGGCGCGTACCTGGAGCTCATCGCCTTCCGGCGCCCCGAGCCCGGCAACCGCTGGTCCGAGGTCTATCACCGGGCCGGCGAGGGATTCCTCGACCACGCGCTCCTGCCCGGCGCCATCGAGGCGGACGTGGCGGCGGCGCAGCGCCGCGGCCTCGACATCGCCGACCCCGTCCCGGGCGGCCGCCACCGGCCCGACGGCGCGCGGCTCGACTGGAAGACCGCCCGCGCGCCGGGCTCCGACGTGCCGTTCCTGTGCGGCGACGTCACGCCCCGCGCCCTGCGGGTGCAGGAGGGCGACGTCCGCCGCCACGCGAACGGCGTCACCGGGGTCGCCGCGCTCACGGTCGCGGTCCGGGACGTCGAGGCCGCGCGGGCCCGCTACGCCGCCCTCCTCGGCGTGCCGCCCGACGCCCCGATCCGCGACGCCGTGGTGGCGGACGCGCCGGCCCGGACCGTGACGCTCCCCCTCGGCGAGGCGACGCGCGTCACCCTGGCGGCCCCTTCCGGGCCGGCGGGCGCCCTCGCGGCCGCCCTCGCGGCCCGGGGGGAGGGGCCCTTCGCGGTGGTGTTCCGGTCCGACCGCCCGGCGGGCGACCTCGACACCGTCCTGGCACACGGGGCGCACCTGTCGATCGCCGGCCCGGAGGCCTGAGGGGCGGTCCGCCGCCCGGCTGCGCCCCGGCGATCCGGTCCGCGCCCCGCGGGGCCCCGGCAGGATCGCGGCCGCGGCGCCCGGCGCGGGCGGGTGTTCCTCAAATGTCGCTGCCGACCGCCGAGCGAGGCTGCCGCGGGGCCGGATCGTTGCGGGCCCGCCGGGCGACGGCGCGAAGGGCCGGCCTGCGGGTCGTCGCCGAGCCGGGCCGCTCCGGCTTCACGAACAGCGAAGGCTGCCTCGGCACGCCCGGCCGCACGACCGCGAGCGAGCGCGAGAAGAACGCGGTGTTCGGCTAACGACGCCACCTCCTCACCGGCGCCGCGCCTCCCGCGGCACGAAGAACCCCGTCGGGCCGAGCTCGTCGTCCTCGTGCGCCTGCATCCGCGCGAAGTGCCGGTCGGCATCCGCCACGAACAGGTCGCGCACGAGGGCCTGCGCGAGCCGCGTCGCCCCGATGCCGAGGCCCGGGATGTCGCCGGCGAGCGCCCCGTGGCTCATCGTGACGCCCCAGTTGAAGACGTGGAGCCGCGCGAGGTCCGGCGCCGCGCCGGGGACGCGCTCCAGCATCTGCATGCCGTCGCCGAGATAGGGGAAGCGGGCCGCCTCCGGGTGGGCCTCGGCCTGCGCCGCCGGCACCCGCTCGCCCCAGGTCAGGACGGCGTCCCGGAAGGCCGCGAGCTCCGGGCGCCGCACGAGGTCGACCTCGAAGCCCGCCGCCGCCACGGCGGCCTCGACCGGGTAGCGGCCCCGCGCGGTCTCGACCACGAGGCCGTCCGGCGCCGCGCGCACGCCCGTCCAGCCCTCGCCGAAGCGGATCCGGAAGCCCGGGTGGCGGGTGCAGCGCAGGACCGATTCGTGGGGCGGGGGCGTGCCTTCCTCCATCATGAAGGTGGTGAAGGCCCAGCGCTGCCGGTCGTCCAGGGCCGCGTAGCCGCGCAGGAAGCCCGGGAACGAGGCCCATTTCGACTTGTTCACCTGCGGGAAGTGGGGGCGCCGCACGAACAGGGTCACATCCGGCACCCCGGCCTCGAGGGCCGCGGCGGCGTTGTCGACGGCCGACGCGGAGGCGCCCAGCACCGCCAGGCGGCCGCCGCGGAAGCGCGCGAAGTCGATCGGGTCCGAGGCGTGGAACAGCCGCCCCGTCCCGGCCGCCGCGAAGCCCGGCATCCGCCGGCCCCCGGAGCCGTCGCGGCCGCAGGCCAGCACCACCTTGCGGGCGTGGACGGTCTCCGGCCCGGCCGGCCCGTCGAGGGCGGCCCCGATCAGCCCCCCGGCGGGCCAGAGCCGCGCGAGGGCGGTGTCGCTCTCGACCGGGATGCCGGCGGCGTCGCGCACGAACAGGAGGTAGCGCAGCCAGTCGAGGCGGGGGACCTTGTAGAGGTCGCGCCAGCCCGCCGCGCCGTGCTGCGCCTCGAACCAGGCCCGGAAGGTCAGGGACGGGACGCCGAGGTCGGGCCCCGTGAGGTGCTTGGGGGAGCGCAGGGTCTCCATGCGGGCGAAGGTGCCCCAGGGCCCCTCCGCGCCCCGGGGGGCGCGGTCGATCACCCGGATGTTCGCGACGCCCTCGCGCAGGAGCGCGAAGGCGGCGGTCTGCCCGCACATCCCGGCCCCGACCACCAGCACGTCGAGGACCGGGCGCCCGTCCGGCCCCTCGGCCGGCAGCGTCCAGGCCGCCGGCGGGTGGTTGAGCCGCGCGAGGTCGCGGCGCACCTCGGCGGCCAAGCCGTCCAGTCCCTTCACGGCCGCGTCGTCGTGGTGGATATCCATGCCTGATCCGTTCCGCCGGAGGCGCCCCTCATGCCCGAATTGTCCTGCTTCTACAGCCTGTCGTCGCCCTGGGCCTATCTGGGCGGCCCGCGGCTCCAGGACATCGTGCGCCGCCACCGCGCCCGGCTCGTGCTGAAGCCGTTCGACTTCCAGGAGGTGGTCCCGCGGACCGGCGGCGTGCCGATCCGGACCCGGCCCCGGCCGCGACGCGCGTATCATGCCGTCGAGCTCGCCCGCTGGCGCGACTACCTCGGCGTGCCCCTCACGGTCGCGCCGCGCCACTATCCCGCGGAGAACCCGGCGCCCGGCTGGAACAAGCCCGCGGGCTTCATGGTGATCGCCGCCCAGCAGGCCGGCCTCGACGCCTTCCGGCTCTCGCACGCGATCCTGCGCGCGCTCTGGGCGGAGGAGCGCGACATCGCCGACCCGGCCGTGCGGCGCGCCGTCGCCGACGAGAACGGCCTGCCCGGGGAGGCGCTCCGCGCGGCCGAGGGCAGCGCCCCGGTCCAGGCCGAGTACCGGCGCAACGGCGCCGAGGCCGAGGCGCTCGGCGTGTTCGGCTCGCCCACCCTGGTGCTCGACGGCGAGCTGTTCTGGGGCCAGGATCGCCTCGACTTCGTGGACCGCGCGCTCGCGCGCCGGGCCTGGGACGCGCGCGGCGCATAGGGGAAGGCCCCTATCCTGCACGGCGCTCCCGGCGCCGGCGAGCCGGCCCGCCGGGGCGGGCGGCGCGGGCCGGGGCGGGAGGCACGAGAGGACCATGCGGAACAGCGAAGCGATCTGGCGCATCGTGGACGCCCGGGCGGAGCCCTTCATCGCCCTGTCGGACCGGGTCTGGGAGATGCCCGAGGAGAACTTCCGGGAGACGCGCTCCGCGGCCGCCCACGCCGCCCTGCTGCGCGACCAGGGCTTCCGGGTGACGGAGGGGCTGGCCGGCATCCCGACGGCCCTCGTGGGCGAGGCCGGCGAGGGCGGGCCGGTGATCGCGATCCTGGGCGAGTACGACGCGCTCCCGGGCCTGAGCCAGGAGGCGGGCGTGGCCGAGCATCGGCCCCGGCCCGGGGAGGCCGCCGGGCACGGCTGCGGGCACAACCTCCTGGGGGCGGGCGCCATGCTGGCGGCGGCGGCCGTGCGGGACTGGCTCGCCGAGACCGGCCGGCCCGGGCGCGTGCGCTACTACGGCTGCCCGGCCGAGGAGGGGGGCGCGGCCAAGACCTTCATGGTGCGGGACGGGATCTTCGCGGACGTCGACGTCGCCATCACCTGGCACCCCGCCCCGTTCGCGAGCGTGAGCGAGCCGGAATCCCTCGCGGTCCAGCTCCTCGACGTCTCCTTCGCGGGCCGGGCCGCGCACGCGGCGGCGGCCCCCCACCTGGGGCGCAGCGCCCTCGACGCCGTCGAGCTCATGAACGTCGGCGTGAACTACCTGCGCGAGCACGTGCCGAGCGACGCGCGCATCCACTACGCCTACCTCGACGCCGGCGGCATCGCGCCGAACGTCGTCCAGGCCGGCGCCACGGTGCGCTACCTCGTGCGCGCCGCCGACCTGCCCGGCCTCCTCGACCTCGTCGGGCGGGTCCGGCGCGTGGCGGAGGGCGCCGCGCTGATGACGGAGACCGCCGTCACCGCCCGGGTGGTCAGCGCGATGAGCAACCTGCTGGGCAACGCGCCCCTGGAGGAGGCGATGCACGCCAACCTCGCGCGCCTCGGGCCGCCCGCCTTCGACGCGGCCGACCGGGCCTTCGCCGAGGCGATCCGGAGCACCCTGCGCCCCGACGACGTCGTCTCGGCCCATCGCCGCTTCGGCATGCCGGTGACGGACGCCCCGCTCTGCGACCGCGTCGTGCCGCTGGACGCCCGGGGCGAGCGCATGATGGCCTCGACGGACGTGGGCGACGTCAGCTGGGCGGTGCCGACCGTGCAGGCCCGCGGCGCCACCTACGCCATCGGCACGCCGGGCCATTCCTGGCAGCTTACCGCGCAGGGCAAGGCGCCGGCGGCCCACAAGGGCATGGTCCACGTCGCCAAGGTGATGGCCGGGACCGCCGTGGAGGTGCTGGAGGATCCCGGGCTGCTCGCCCGCGCCAAGGCCGACCACGCCGCGCGCCTCGCCCGGACCCCCTTCGTCAGCCCGCTGCCCGACGGGCTGGCGCCGCCCCTCGACATGGCGGGGTGAGCCCGGGGCGCGGCCGAGCTTCTCCCGGCGGGCGCGGCCGGGCGTCCCGGCGGGCGCAGCCGTCAGCCCGGCTCCCCCTCGCCGAGGCGGTACTCCGTGACCTGGCGGTAGGTCTCGCCCGGCCGCAGCACGATGCTCGGGAAGCCCGGATGGTTGGGGGCGTCGGGGAAGCGCTGCGGCTCCAGGCAGAGGCCGGTGCGCGGCGCGAAGCCCAGGCCGGCCTCTCCGAGGTGGCGCCCGTCGTAGAACTGGAGCGCCGGCTCGGTGGAGGCGACCTCGAGCCGCAGCCGCGAGCCCGCCGCCGAGACCCGGGCGACGGGCCGGGGCGCCGCGACCGGCTCCCGCGCCAGCACGAAGGCGTGGTCGAAGGCGGTGTCGCCGATCCGCCGCGGCGCCCGCAGGTCGAAGGGCGTGCCGGCGACGGGGGCGGCGATCCCGGTGGGGATCTGGTCGGCGTCCACCGGCAGGTAGGCCTCGGCCGGGATCGCCACCACGTGGTCGGCGATGCCGGGAGCGGGACCGCCCCCCGGCGGCAGGGCGAGGTTGAAGTAGGAATGGGCCGCGAGGTTGACGAGGGTCGGCCGGTCGCAGGTCGCCGTGAGGGTGCAGCGCAGGGTGCCGGGCCCGGCGATGGCGTAGGTGCAGCGCACCGCGAGGGCGCCCGGATAGCCCTCCTCGCCGTCGGCGGCGCGGTAGGCCAGGGTGACGGCGTCGTCGGCGTCGGCGCGGCAGGTCCAGTTGCGCCGCGAGAAGCCGCGCACGCCCCCGTGCAGGTGTGTCCGTCCGGCCTCGTTGCGGGGCAGGGCGTAGGCCGTGCCGTCCAGGGTGAAGCGCCCGCCCGCGATGCGGTTGGCGACGCGCCCGACGACCGCGCCCATCTGGGGCGAGCGCGCGACGTAGTCCGCCGGGTCCGGGCAGGCGAGCGTCACCGGCCGCCCCGCGAAGGCGAGCCGGCGGAGCGCGGCGCCGACGCTCAGGATCGCGACGTCGAGCCCCGCCCCCGACAGGCGCGCCTCCCGGATCGGCTCGCCGTCCGGCATGGCCCCGACGCTCCTGATCATCCCGTCCTCCCGCGCCCGCGCCCGCCGGGACCTGAGCGCCGCAGGCGCGCGCTGTCAAACGCGCGCCCCCCCGGGGCGCGCCCTAGACCCCGCGGAAGATCGCGTAGCCGAACCGGGTGAACTTCAGCGGCAGGTGGTAGTGCTCCGCCGGGTCCGCGATCGTGAACCGGAACGGCACCGCGTCGAGGAAGCGCGCGCCGTCGGGGTCGGACGCCGCCAGGTAGTCGCCGATCGCGAACGTCACCTCGTGGACGCCCGCCGTCACGCCGGCGCCGCGCACGACCGGGTGGTCGAGCTGCCCGTCGGGACCGATCACGCCCTCGGCCAGGCGGCGGCGGACCGGCTCCAGGGCCTCGATCACCACCCGCAGGCCCGCGGCGGCGCGCCCGGCCGCGACGTCGACGGCGTGGACCGAGATGCCGCCGGCGCTCACGGCGCCGCCTCCCCGCCGCTGGGCCCGGGCGGGACGGGCCAGCGCTGCGACCAGGGGCGGCGGCGCTCCATCGCCTCCGCGACGTCGAGGAGGAGCCGGTCGCGGCCGAACCCGGCGACGAGGTGGAGGCCGACCGGCATCCCGTCCGGGGCCGGGTCGATCGGCAGGCTCAAGGCCGGCAGGGCCGCGGCGTTGACCCACCCCGAGTAGACCGCGTGGCCGCGCGGCCCGACCGCCTGCCCGTCGATCGTCGGGGGGAAGACCGCGTCGGCGGGCCAGGGCTGGGCGGCCGTGGCCGGCGTCACGATCAGGTCCATCTCCGCGAAGGCGGCGCTCGCCGCGTCGCGCAGGGCCCGGACCCGCTCGAGGATGCCCATCAGGAGCGTCGCCGGCGCGCCGGCGCCCTCCTGCGCCATGGCGCGGTAGGGCGCGCTCGCCCGCGCGGCGAGGGCGGGATCGGCCGCGAACAGGTGCGCGAGGCCGATGCGGCCGATCTCGGGCCAGAGGGCGTTGAGCGCGTCGACCGCGAACGGCAGGGGGCCCTCCTCGACGCCGACGCCGAGGGCCCGGAGGTCGTCGAGCGCCCGGCGGCAAGACGCGGCGATCGCCGGATCGACGGGAGCGTCGCCGAGGCGCTCGACGTAGATCGCCCGCAGCGGCCGCTCCGGCCGGCTCGGCCCGGCGCGGAAGGTCGACCACAGCACCCGCGGGTCGGCGCCCGCCATGATGGCCAGCACCGCCCGGCTGTCGGCCACATTGCGGGTGAGGGCACCCGCGACCTCGAAGTCGAGGAGCGGGGAGGGCAGGCCGCCGTGGCGCGGCACGAGGCCGAGCGAGCTCTTGAGCCCGACGAGCCCCGTGTGGGCGGCGGGCCGCCGCAGCGAGCCGCCCCCGTCGGTGCCGAGCCCGACCGGGGCGTAGCCGGCCGCGGTGGCGGCGGCCCCGCCGCCGGTCGAGCCGCCCGGGGTCAGGGCCGGGTTCCAGGGATTGCCCGTGACGCCGAACCGGGCGCTCGCCGTGTACCCCTGCACGGCGAATTCCGGCATCGCGGTCTTGGCCAGGGTCACGAGACCGGCGGCGCGCATGCGGGCCACCGGCAGCTCGTCGCGGTCCGCCGGCACCTCGCCCGGAGCCGGGCCGTCCGGGCCGGGCTCGCCGTAGGTCGCCGGCAGGCCCCGGGCGACCAGGAACTCCTTGACGGTCATCGGCACCCCGTCGAGGGGCGACAGGGGGGTGCCGGCCCGCCAGCGGGCCGCGCTCGCCTCCGCCTCGGCCCGCGCGCCCGGGTTCGTGCGCGTCAGCGCGTTGAGGACGGGCTCCCAGGCCGCCGCCCGGGCGAGCCCGGCCTCGAGCGCGTCGACCGGCGAGGCGGTGCCGGCGGCGAACAGGGCCGCCATCTCGGTCGCGCCGAGGCGCCACAGCTCCGTGCTCATGCGGTGCTCCTCGTGCTGCCCGATTGGGCATCGGGGCTCGGCCTCGCGCACGCCAACCCCCGGCGCGGCCTGGCCTTTCCACGGGATGGCATACGATTTGCCAAGTCCTGCCGGCAAGATCGATGCCGGGGAAGATCCATCGTGACGATGTCGGCCAGCACGAGCCCGGCCCGCCCCGCCGGCGCGGGGGCGCCGGGGGGCGCCGGGGAGGCGGCGGGACGCTCCGTCGTCCTCGACGGCATCACCCACCGGTACGGCGGCTCGGTCGCCGTGGAGGGCGTGAACCTCGACATCCGCGGCGGCGAGCTCGTCTCGCTGCTCGGGCCCTCCGGCTGCGGCAAGACCACGCTCCTGCGCATCGTCGCGGGCTTCCTGCGCCAGACCGAGGGGCGGGTGATCGTCGGCGACCGGATCATGGACGACCTGCCGCCGAGCCGCCGCGCCGTCGGCATCGTGTTCCAGAACTACGCCCTGTTCCCCCACCTCACCGTCGCCGAGAACGTCGCCTACGGGCTCGCGGCCCGCGGCGCCCCGAAGGCGGAGCAGGCGAGCGAGGCGCGCCGCCTGCTCGACCTCGTGCAGCTCGGCGCCCTGGCGGAGCGCACCCCGCGCCAGCTCTCGGGCGGGCAGCAGCAGCGCGTGGCCCTCGCCCGCGCCCTCGCCATCCGGCCGGCGGTCCTCCTCCTCGACGAGCCCTTCGCGGCCCTCGACAAGAACCTGCGCCTCGACATGCAGATCGAGGTGAAGCGCCTCCAGCGCGTCGCGGGCGTGACCACGCTCCTCGTCACCCACGACCAGGAGGAGGCCCTGTCGCTGTCCGACCGGGTGGCGGTGCTGTCGCAGGGGCGCCTCGAGCAGTTCGCGCCCCCGACCACGGTCTACGACGCGCCCGAGAGCCTGTTCGTCAACACCTTCGTGGGCTCGGCCAACACCATGCCGGGCCGGCTCGTCGGCGCCGACCCGGCGGGCTGCCGGATCGCCCTCGACGCCGGGGGCGAGATCCTGGCCCGGCCGCTCGGCCGGCGCGTCGCCCCCGGCGGGCGGGTGGTGGCCTGCCTGCGGCCCGAGCACCTGCGCCTCTCCGACGCGCCGGCGGGCCCCGCGGGGGGCGAGGCGCCGGCGGGCATCGCCGGAATCGTCGAGATGGCGCTGCCCCTCGGCCCCACGGTCATCCACGAGGTGCGGGTCGGGGCCGGCAGCCCGCTCAAGATCGCCGAGCCGCGCCTCGGCGGCGGCACGCTGCGCCCGCCCGGGACGCCGGTCCGGGTCGTGGTCGCCCCGGGCCTCGCCTCCGCGTTCCCGGCCGCCGCCTGAACCCCCGACGAGAAGGTCCCCCGCGATGCGCCTCGACCGCCGCCGCCTCCTCACCACCGCCCTGTCGCTCGGCGCCGTGGAGCTGTTCCCGGGCCTGTCCCTCGCGCAGGCCCGGCCGCTCGTCTTCGCCACCTTCACGGGCAGCTGGGAGGAGGCGCACAAGGCCGTGCTGGTGCCGGCCTTCCGCCGGGAGACCGGCAACGCGCCGATCGTCCTCGACCCGATGCTGTCCGTCGACCAGATCGCCAAGGTCTCGGCCGCCAGGGCGGCGCCCCCGATCGACGTGATGCTGCACGACCCCGGCCCGGCCCTCACCGCCACGGCGCAGGACCTCGTCGAGCCCTACCCCGTGGAGCGCAGCGCCGCCTTCAAGGAGCTGATCCCGGACGCCCAGGAGGCCACGGGGCCGGCCGCCTTCTTCCAGGTCGTCGGCCTGACCTACAACCCCGACACGGTGCGGACGCCGCCGACCTCCTGGGCCGACCTGTGGCGGCCCGAGTACAAGGGCCGGGTCGGCATCACCACCATGAACTCCACCCTCGGCACCGGCTTCATGGTCGAGGTCGCCAAGATGCACGGCGGCTCGGAGGCGAACATCGATCCGGCCTTCAAGGCCATGGAGGCCCTCAAGCCCAACCTCTCCGCCGTGGCGGCCAACCCGGGGGCGCTGGCGACGCTCTTCCAGCAGGGCCAGGTCGACATCTCGCCCGGCAACTTCAACGCCATCCAGATCCTCAAGGCCAAGGGCGTCCCGGTGGAGTTCGTGGCCCCCAAGGAGGGCGCCATCGCGTTCAAGACCGCGATCCAGATCGTCCGGAACTCGCCGAACCGGGAGCTCGCCTTCAAGCTCATCGAGGCGGCGATCTCCGAGCCGGTCCAGACCAGGCTGATGCAGGCCCCCTACCTGATCGTGCCGACGAACGCCAAGGTGAGGATGAGCGGCGAGATCGCCAAGGTGCTGGCCAAGGACACCGACGACCTGCGCCGGAAGTTCGTGTTCCAGGATTGGAAGACCATCAACGCGCAGCGCCCGGCCTGGATCGAGCGGTTCAACCGCGAGATCCGGCTCTGAGCAGGCTCGCGTCGGCGGGCCGACGCGTCGCCCGCTTCGGTTCCCGGGAGGTCGCGGGTCTCCGTCGCAGAACCGGCGGCCACTCCTGCGGACCCGGCTGAGGGCGGGTTCCGGCGAGGCGGCAACCGGCTCGCCGCGGTCCTTGCGTCGGGACGCGAAGGCGCGGCGCCCGGAAGCCCGCCGCGCCGGCCCGGGCCGCGCCAGGACCCCGTCAGCCGGTAACAGGACCCCGTCAGCCGGAACAGGACCCCGTCACCCGGTAAGAGGACCCGAGCATGGCCCGCGCGCAGCCCGACGTCACGGCCTACGACCTGCGGCTGGCGAGCCCCCTCGCCCTGTTCTTCGCGGCCTTCTTCGCCGCGCCCCTGGCGGCGCTCCTCGCCCTCTCGCTCCGGGGGGCGGACGGGCGGTACGGGCTGTCGCAGTACGCCGCGTTCCTGGGCGACCGCTTCAGCCTCGGCGTCCTCGGCGGCACGCTCTGGCTCGGCCTCAAGGTCACGGCGGTCTGCCTCGGCCTCGGCTACCCGCTGGCGCTGGTGGCGACCCGGGCCGGGTCCCTCGTGCGCGGCCTCGTCATCCTGGCCGTGCTGACGCCGCTCCTCACGAGCGTCGTCATCCGCACCTTCGCGTGGATCGTGATTCTGGGCCGGCAGGGGGTGGTCAACGGCGTGCTGTCGAGCCTCGGGCTCACGGACGGGCCGGTGCGCCTCCTCTACGCCGAGGGCGGCCTCGTGGCGGCCCTCGCCCAGGTGCAGATGCCCCTGATGGTGCTGCCCCTGATGACCGCCCTCGCGCGCATCGACCCGAGCCTCTGGGACGCCTCCGAGGCCCTCGGCGCCGGGCGCTGGCGCACCTTCCTGCGGGTGACGCTGCCCCTGTCGCTGCCCGGGCTGATCGCCGGCTCGGTCCTGACCTTCGCGGCGGCGATCTCCGGCTTCATCACCCAGTCGCTGATCGGCGGCGGCCAGATGCTGTTCATGCCGGGCTACATCTACCAGCAGGCCATCGCGCTGCAGAACTGGCCCTTCGCGGCGGCGATGTCGGTGATCTTCCTCGTCGCGGTGCTGGCCGTGATCCTGGCCTTCAACGCCCTCGGCCGCCTCGCCCGCGGCTACGCCCAGACCTGAGGCCCCGCCCGATGTCCCGCTCCCCCGGCGCCCTCGACCGCCTCAGCTTCGAGGGGCTCGTCCTCCTCCTCGCCCTCGCGGCCCTGGTGCTGCTCCTCGCCCCGACCGCGATCGTGCTCGTGGTCTCGTTCACGGACGGGCTGTCCCTGCGGTTTCCCCCGCCGGGCTACTCGCTGCGCTGGTACGGGGAGCTGATGGAGGCCTGGCAGCTCCACTTCGCCCTCGGCAACAGCCTCAGGGTGGCGTTCTTCGCGACGCTGCTCGCGGTCGTCCTCGGGGTGCTGGCGGCCCTCGCGGTGGCGCGCTCGCCGCGGTTGGCGGCGCGCCTCCTCGACAGCCTGTTCCTGTCGCCCCTGATCCTGCCGGCCCTGGCCTTCGGGCTGTCGAGCCTGATGTACTTCTCGCTGCTCGGCTGGCCGGTCTCGGTCGCGACGCTCGTCATCGGGCACACCATCGTGTGCGTGCCCTACGTCGTGCGCAACACCGTCGCGGCCCTGACCCAGCTCCAGCCCGTGCTGCTCGAGGGCTCGGCGAGCCTCGGGGCCTCGCGGCTCTACACCCTGCGGCGCATCACCCTGCCGCTGATCCGGCCCGGCATCCTGTCGGGGGGCTTCCTCGCCTTCATGGCCTCCTTCGACAACATCCCGGTCTCCCTCTTCCTGCGCGACGCGGCCACCGACATGCTGCCGATCCGGATGTGGCAGGACCTCGAGGGGCGGCTCGACGTCACCATCGCGGCCCTGTCGGGCGTGCTCATCGTCGCCACCATCGCGGTCATCGCCCTGATGGAGCGCCTGACCGGCCTGTCGAAGCGGCTGGTCTGATGGAGGAGGCGGCGCGCGGCCCCGCCGCTCCGCGCACCCGCCGGCCCGGGCCGTCCCGCACCGAGCGGGCGGCCGCGGCCCTGCGCCGGCTGATCCTCCTCGACGCCCTCGCGCCCGGCGAGGCGCTGAACGAGCCCGACCTCGTCCAGCGCCTCGGCGTCTCCCGGACGCCGGTCCGCGAGGCCCTGAAGCTCCTCGCCGGCGAGGGGCTGGTGACGCTCCGGCGCAACCGGGCGGCCCTGGTCTCGCGCCTCGACCCCGCGGGGCTGGTGCCGCTGTTCGAGCTCGAGGCGGCCCTCGAGAGCTTCGCGGCCGGCCTCGCGGCCTCCCGCATGACGCCGGCCGAGATCGGCCGCCTCGCGCGCCTCCAGGCCGCCATGGAGGCCGCCGCCGGCGACCGCGACGCCTACACGCGCCTCAACCGCTTGGCCCACCGCCTGATCGTCGCGGGCGCCCGCAGCGAGGCGGTGGCGGAGGCGCACGGGCGGGTGTTCGGCCGCCTCGCCCGCGCGCGCAACTTCGCCCTCGCGTCGGGCGGGCGGGTCGAGGAATCGCTGCGCGAGCACCGGGCCATCCTGGAGGCCCTGCGGGCGCGGGAGGCCGAGCGGGCCCGCTCCCTCATGGCCCACCACGTCGCCCGCACCCAGGCCCTGCTCGTGGCCCGCCTGTCGGAGGACCGGACCGATGCCGGAGGATGAGGAGGGGGCGGCCGTCCCGGCCGTGGCGCTCGGCGTGATCCTGCCGTCGTCGAACCGCGTGGTGGAGCGCGCCACCGAGGCGCGGCTCTCGGGGCGCGCCGACGCCGCGGCCTGCTACGCCCGCGTGCCCTACCACGCCATGACGCGGCGCGGCTCGCCGGCCTACGACGAGGCGGTCTTCCTCGACGCGGCCCACCTCCTGGCGGATGCGGGCGTGGCGGCCATCGGCTGGAACGCCACCCGCGGCGCCGCCCTGGGCTTCCGGCCCGACGAGCGGCTGTGCGAGCGCCTCGGCCGCCGCACCGGCCTGCCCGTCGTGACGACGGCGCTCGCGGCCCGCGACCGCATCCGCCGCGCGGGCCACGCCCGGGTCGGGCTCCTGGTCCAGGGCGGCGCCGACGAGGTGCACCTCGTCCGCGGCCGCTTCGCCGACGCGGGCGTCGCGCTCGGCCCCGCCGCCGGCCTCGGCGTCAGCGAGAACCGCCTCGCCGCCTTCGTGCCCCCGGCCCGCCTCGCCGAGGCCGCGGGGGCGCTGGCCCGCGAGGGCGCCGACGCGGTGCTGGTCTGGAGCACCAACCTGCCGGGCTGGCGCCTGCCGGCCGTCGTCGCGGGCCTGCCGCTCCTCGACGCGACGACGATCGGCACCGACGCCCTTCTCGCCGCCGCGGGCCTGCCGGCGCCGCCCTGACGGGGGTTCCCGCGCCGCCGCTCCGGGGCGGGGCCCGCCCGCGCCCCGTCCCGGAGCGGTTTGCCCCCGCGGCCGGCGCCGGACGGGAAAAATCGATCCCCTCTCCGGCGCGAACGTGTATTCCTCTTCCCTGAACGGACAGAACAAAGAAATTCTCTTCGCGTTGACGTCGGGGCCCGCGCTGCACACCCTATAGGGAGGATGATCAGCTCGATCACGATCGATTGGCGGGACGGCCATGACGCACACTGACGATCTCGGCCGGGAGCCGGGACGCGACATCGATTCTCCTCGTCCGGCGGCCGGGCTGCGGCGCCGGGCGGAGTTCCGCGCGTGAGCCGGCCGCGCATCGTCGGCGTGTCCGGCAGCACGCGGCGGCCGTCCCGGACGACGGCCCTCGTGGAGATCGTGGCCCAGGAGGTGGCGCGCCGGCGCGAGATCAGCTTCACGCTGTTCGACCTCGCGGAGATCGGCCCGGGCCTCGGCGCGTTCAGCCGCGCCGACCTGCCGGAGGCGGGCCGCGCGGCCCTCGAGGCGATCGAGGAGGCGGACGGGCTCATCGTCGGGTCCCCGATCTACAAGGGCTCCTACGCGGGGCTGTTCAAGCACCTGTTCGACTTCGTCGAGCCCGAGGCGCTGCACGGGCGCCCCGTCGTCCTCGCGGCGACGGGCGGGGGACGCCGCCACGCCCTCGCGGTCGAGCACCAGCTCCGCCCGCTCTTCGGCTTCTTCTCCGCCCTGACGCTGCCCACCGCCCTCTACGCCGGCGACGAGGACCTGCAGGGCGGCACCGTCACCGACCCGCTGACCCGCGACCGCATCGCCCAGGCGGCGGCGGAGCTCGCCGCCCACGCGGTGCCGCGCCCCCGGGCGGCGCGCCTCGACCGCGTCGCCTGAGCGGCGCCGGGCGGGGCCCGCCCGCCGCCCGCGCCTCCCCGGAGGACCGACCTCGAGGACCGAGCCCCCGGATCGCCCCGCCCGCGCGGCCGGAGGGCACCCGCCCCACGGAAGTACACCCGCCATGATCACCCGTCGCACGGCCCTCGGCGGCCTCCTGGCCGGGCCGGCCCTCGCCGCCGCCCCGGCCCTCCGGGCGGCCCGCGCCGCCGAGGTGCCCAGGGAGTTCCGCATCGGCTACCAGAAGAGCGGCATCCTCGTCGTCGCGCGCCAGCAGGGCACGATCGAGGCGCGGCTCAAGGCCCTCGGCGTCGAGAGCGTGCGCTGGGTCGAGTTCCAGTACGGGCCCCCGATCATGGAGGCCCTCGGGATCGGCTCCATCGACCTCGGGGCCGCCGGCGACACGCCGCCGGTCTTCGCCCAGGCCGCCGGCGCCAAGATCGTCTACGCGGCCGCGACGCCGGCGCAGCAATCCGCGATCCTGCTGCCGCCCGGCTCCGCGGTCGCCGACCTCGCCGGCCTCAGGGCGAAGCGGATCGCCTTCGCCAAGGGCTCGAGCTCGCACAACTTCGTGGTCCAGGCCCTCGCCAAGGCGGGCCTCACCCCGGCCGACGTGACGCCGGCCTACCTCAACCCCGCCGACGCGGTCGCGGCCTTCGCCCGCGGCAGCGTCGACGCCTGGGCGGTGTGGGACCCCTACTTCGCCATCGCCGAGCTGCGGCACGGCGCGAAGGTGCTGACGACGACGCAGGGCATCCTGGCGTCGAACTCGTTCTACCTCGCCAACCGCGACTTCGCGGCCCGCGCCCCCGCCGTGCTGAAGGCCGCCATCGAGGGCATCCGGGCCTCGACCGAGTGGGCGGCGGGCCACCGCGACACGCTCGCGCAGACGATGTCCGAGGTCACCGGCGTGGAGCGCGCGGCCCAGCAGCGGACCGTGGAGCGCCTGACGATCGAGGTCACGCCGGTGACGGACCGCATCGTCGCGAGCCAGCAGGCCATCGCCGACACCTTCCACGCGCTCGGGCTCGTGCCCCGCGCCATCACGGTGCGGGACGCGGTCTGGGCCGCGCCGCAGAGCTGAACCGGGACCGTCCCATGACCGCACTCACCCGCCGCGGGTTCGCCCGCCTCGGCGCCGCCGCCCTCGCCCTCGGCCTGCGGCCGGCCCGCGCCGAGGGCTCGCCGAAGGAGCTGAGGATCGGCTTCCAGAAGGCCGGCCTGCCGGTCGTCGCCCGCCGGCAGGGCCCGATCGAGGCGCGCCTCGCCGGGCAGGGCCGGAGCGTGCGCTGGGTCGAGTTCACCGCCGGCCCGCCGCTCCTCGAGGCCATGAACGTCGGCGCCGTCGACGTCGGCTGGACCGGCGACGCGCCGCCGATCTTCGCGCAGGCGGCGGGGGCGGCGATCGTCTACGTCGCGGCGCTGCCCTCGAACGGCGCCGGCGAGGCGGTCATCGTCAAGCCGGGCTCGCCGGTCGCGGCCCTCGCCGACCTCAGGGGCCGCAAGGTCGGCTTCACCAAGGGCTCGAGCTCGCACAACCTCACGGTCGCGGCGCTCGAGCGCGCGGGCGTCCCCTACCAGGACATCACCCCGGTCTACCTGAGCCCGGCGGACGCCGCGGCGGCCTTCGCGCGCGACGCGATCGACGCCTGGACGATCTGGGACCCCTTCCTCGCCATCGCGCAGCAGCGCCACCAGCCGCGCCTCCTCGCCACCTCCCGGGACGTCCTCGACGTCAAGACCTACTTCCTCGCCAACAAGGGCTTTGCGGCCGCCAACCCCGACACGCTGCGCGCCGTGCTCGCGGGCCTCGCCGAGGCGGCCGCCTGGGCGAACGGCCACCGGGGCGAGGTGGCCGCCACCCTGGCCGAGGTGACGGGCGTCGACCTCGCGGCCCAGACGCTCGCCGCCAACCGGACGGAGTTCGGCATCGAGCCGATCACCGAGGCGATCGTCGCCGGCCAGCAGGCGACCGCCGACCGGTTCCACAGGCTCGGCCTGATCCCCCGGGCCATCGCGGTGCGCGAGGCGGTCTGGACCCCGCGCCAGAGCTGAGCCCCTCGCAACAGGAGATCCCCATGAGCGCGACGAGCGTGACCCCGCTGCGCCGCGAGCCGGACCCGATCAGCGTCTTCTGGTTCATCCCGACGCACGGCGACGGCTCGTACCTCGGCTCCGAGCGGCAGCAGCGGCCGGCCGAGTTCCCGTACTTCAAGCAGATCGCCCAGGCGGTCGACCAGCTCGGCTACGAGGGCGTGCTGCTGCCGACCGGGCAATCCTGCGAGGACAGCTGGATCACCGCGACGGGCCTCGCCACCGTGACCGAGCGGCTGAAGTACCTCGTGGCGCTGCGCCCCGGGGTCGTCTCGCCGGCCTTCGCGGCCCGCCAGACCGCGGCCCTCGACCGGCTCTCGAACGGCCGGCTCCTCCTCAACGTGGTGGTGGGCGGCAACCCGGTCGAGCTCGCCGGCGACGGCGTGTTCCTGCCCCACGACGAGCGCTACGCGCAGGCCCACGAGTTCCTGACGATCTGGCGCCGGCTGCTCTCGGGCGAGACCCTCGACTTCGACGGGCGCTACTACCGGGTCGAGGGCGGGCGGATCGACTTCCCGCCCGTCCAGGCGCCGCACCCGCCGCTGTGGTTCGGCGGCTCGTCCGACGCCGGGCAGGAGATCGCGGCCGAGCACACCGACACCTACCTGACCTGGGGCGAGCCGGTCGCGGGCGTCGCCGAGAAGATCGAGCGGGCCCGCGCCAAGGCGGCGGCCCGGGGGCGCCGGCTCCGCTTCGGCATCCGCCTGCACTTCATCGTCCGCGAGACCGAGGACGAGGCCTGGGCCGCCGCCGACCGGCTCATCAGCCGGGTCAGCGACGCGCAGATCGAGGCCGCGCAGGCGCGCTTCAGCCAGCAGATGGATTCCGTCGGCCAGGCCCGCATGGTCGCGCTGCACGGGGGGCGCCGCGACCGGCTGGTCGTCGGCCCGAACCTGTGGGCGGGCGTCGGGCTGGTGCGCACCGGTGCCGGCACCGCCCTCGTCGGCACGCCCGAGCAGGTGGCCGCGCGGCTGCGGGAGTACCAGGCGGTGGGCATCGACACGGTGATCGGCTCGGGCTACCCGCACCTCGAGGAGGCCTACCGGGTCGCCGAGCTGCTCTTCCCGGTGCTCGGGGTCGAGGGGCGGCGCAGCCGCCTCCACGCCGCGGTCGCCAACGAGTTCACGGTCGGGCGGCACGGCGCCGGCCCCGCGCAGGCGGCCTCGTGATGGCGGCCGCCACGACGCGCGCCCGCCGCGCCCTGCCCGACGCCACCGGCTGGATCGTGCCGGTCGTCCTCGTGCTCGCCTGGGAGGCCGCCTCGCGCCTCGGCGCCATCCCGGAGACCGTCCTGCCGGCCCCCTCCGGCGTCGCCGCGGCGGCGATCCGCCTCGCGCGCTCCGGGGAGCTCGCCCGCAACATCGGGGTCTCGACCCTGCGGGCCCTGTCCGGCTTCGTGGTCGGCGGCGGGATCGGGCTGGCGCTCGGCCTCGCCAACGGCGTCTCGTCGCTCTCCGAGCGGCTGACCGACACCACGCTCCAGATGATCCGGAACGTGCCCCACCTCGCCATGATCCCCCTCGTCATCCTGTGGTTCGGCATCGACGAGGAGGCCAAGCTGTTCCTGGTCGCCCTCGGGGTGTTCTTCCCCATCTACATCAACACCCTGCACGGGATCCGGGGCGTCGACCCGCAGCTCGTCGAGATGGGCCGCATCTACGGCATGTCGCCGGCGCGGCTGTTCCGCCGGGTGATCCTGCCGGGCGCCCTGCCGTCGATCTTCGTGGGCCTGCGCTACGCCCTCGGCATCATGTGGCTGACCCTGATCGTGGCGGAGACGATCTCGGCCTCCTCGGGCATCGGCTACATGGCGATGCAGGCCCGCGAGTTCCTGCTCGTCGACGTCGTGGTCCTGTCGATCGTGATCTACGCGCTCCTCGGCAAGCTCGCCGACACGACCGCGCGCCTCCTGGAGCGCCTCACGCTCCAGTGGCACCCGAGCTTCCAGGGCCGGTGAGCCCGGGCCCCGCGGGGCCCGCCAGTCTCGGGCTCGCAAGGCCCGCCCATCCCGGGCCCCGCGGCCCGCCTTCGGGGAACCACGACCGCCATGTTCGCTCAAGCCCTGCGTGCTCAGCCCCTGCGCCGCACCGACGCCGCCCTCGCGCGCGAGACCCGGGCACGGCCGGTCGCGGCCGCCATCACGGTCCGGGGCCTCTCCAAGGCTTTCGGGGAGAAGACCGTCCTGTCGGGCCTCGACCTGCACGTTCCGGCCGGGCAGTTCGTCGCCATCGTGGGCAAGAGCGGGTGCGGGAAGTCGACCCTGCTGCGCCTCCTCGTCGGCCTCGACCGCCCGAGCGCGGGCGAGGTCCGGGTCGGGGAGGGCGCCCCGGTGACGCGGCTGATGTTCCAGGAGCCGCGGCTCCTGCCCTGGGCGCGGGTCGGCGCCAACGTCGAGGTCGGCCTCGACCCGGCGACGCCCGCCGCCGCCCGGACGGGCCTCGCCCTCGAGGCCCTGCGCGAGGTCGGCCTCGCCGACCGCGCCGGCGAGTGGCCCGCCGTCCTCTCGGGCGGCCAGAAGCAGCGCGTGGCCCTCGCCCGCGCGCTCGTGAGCCGGCCGCAGCTCCTCGCCCTCGACGAGCCCCTCGGCGCCCTCGACGCCCTGACGCGGATCGAGATGCAGGCCCTGGTGGAGCGGGTCTGGCAGGCGCAGGCATTCACCGGCCTCCTCGTGACGCACGACGTGGCCGAGGCGGTGGCCCTCGCCGACCGCATCCTGGTGCTCGAGCAGGGCCGGGTCGCCCTCGACCTCATGGTGGACGTGCCGCGCCCGCGCCGGCGCGGCGACCCGACGCTCGCCGCCCTGGAGGGCCGCATCCTCGACAGCCTCCTCGGCGGCGGGGGAGCCTGACGGGCCGGCCGGGATCCTGGCTCGCCGGGCGAGGCCTGGCCAGGCCCGGCCAGGCCCGGCCGGGCGCACACCGTGGCGGCGATCTCTCCGGACCTCGCGGGCAAGACCGTCGTGGTGACGGGCGGCGGCGCGGGCATCGGGGTCGCGCAGCGGGTGGTTGGCCTGCCTGCGCATTCCCTCCTTCATCGTCGCCGCGAACCTGCGCCGCCGCAGGGGGCAGCCGCGCCGGGGCTCCGCCCCGAAGGCCCTCGGGGCGTTCGCGGCGAAGAAAGCCCTGACGGCGGCCGTGATCCCGGCAACACCGCGGGCGCTGAGCGGTCGGGCGGCGCCCGCTCAGCCCTCCCGCGCCGGTGCCGGCCAGCCGGCCGGGTCCAGGCCCTTCTGGCACAGGAAGCCGTAGAGCCAGCGCTCGAGCCCGAACCCCATGCAGGCGCTCTCGGCCAGCCCCCCTTCGGCGAGGCGGGTGTTGTAGAGGCCGGTGTAGAACTCGCGGTGCAGGTTGAACGAGGAGACCGCCAGGGGCGCGTCGCGCCCGGGCAGGCCGAGCAGCAGCTCGACCTTGACCGCGCCCATGCGCTGGTAGACCGCCTTGTCCCGGTTGGCGTCGAGGAAGAACGGGTCGTTGGCGAGCTCGAGCGAGGCGTCGAGGTCGAGCTCCCGGGCGAGCGCGAAGGCCCGCTCCATCACGGCGGCGCGCCGGCGCACCAGCTCGGGGCCGGGGCCGAAGAACACGATGTCGCGCACGCTGAAATCCCAGGCCCGGGCGAGGGGCCGGAACCGGCCGGCCTCGTAGCGGAAGACGTGGTTCTGCATCGTCAGCGTGCGGACGGTCCCGGGCGCCAGCACGAGGTCGCGCTGGCGCCCGTAGCAGGGCAGGCAGACCCCGGGCGTCAGGACGTGGCCCGGGGCCGCGAGGCGGCCGGCGACGTCGGGCACGCCGGCGGCGGCCTCCGCCGCCACCGCCTCCAGCACCGGCAGGCTGTCGGGCAGGTGGCAGCAGAAGGTGACGTGCTGGGGGAAGTGCCCGAGGTAGCCCGTCTCGGCGAGGAGCGCGCTCGGCACCATCACGGGGTAGTGCTGGTCCTCCGCCTCGAACGCCGCCGCGAGCTCGCGGAAGCGGCGCTCGAAGAACCGGAACAGGGCCAGCAGCCGGCCGCTCAGGCCGGTGAGGCCCTCGCCGAGGACCTGCACGTCCGGCGAGGCGGCGAGCGCCGCGTCGATCGGGCCGTCGAGCCGGCGGGCGGCCTCGTGCCGGCGCAGCACCTTGCGGCCGATCAGCCGGTGCGTCCGGCGCAGGCCCGCGACGAGGCCCGCGACCCGCTCGGCCGCCGCGGCGTCGGGCGCCTCGACGGTCAGCGTCCCGGCCCGCGGGTCGTGGCGCACCGCCAGCACCTCGCCGCGCACGATCGCGAGCCCGTCGAGGACCGCCCGCGCGGCGTCCGCGTCGAGCCCGAAGGTGCGGCTGACCGGGCCGGCATCCCGCCGGGCCCCGCCGGGCGGGCCGGAATCCTGCCCGGGCCCGCCGGGCGGGCCGGAATCCTGCCCGGGCCCGCCGGGCGGGCCTGAATCCGGGTCCGCGCCCCCGCTCACGCCGCGCGCCCCCCGGCCGCGTGGGCCTGGAGCCCGTAGCGCGCGATGGCGATCTCCAGGACCTGCGAGGTGCCCTCGATGATCTCCATGATGCGCGCGTCGCGGAACCAGCGCTCCACCGGCAGGTCCGGCCCGCAGCCGCTGGCGCCGTGGATCTGGAGCGCGTCGCCCGCGACCCGGTTGGCCATCCGGGAGGCGAAGTACTTCGCCATCGCCCCCTCCTGGATGGCGCCGGGATCGCCGGCCCCGCGCGAGCAGGCCGCCTTCCGGCACAGGAGGCGGGCGGCGCTGAGGTCGGTGAGCATCCGGGCGAGCATGCGCTGCACGAGCTGGAACTCCGCGAGCGGCGCGTCGAACTGCCGGCGGGTGCGCGCGTGGGCGAGCGAGGCGTCGAGGCAGGCCTGCCCGAGCCCGACGCAGGCCCAGGCGAGGTTGTGGCGGCCGGCGTCGAGCCCGGTCGCCGCGACGTGGGAGAGGCCGAATCCGGGCCGGCCGAGCAGGTGGTCGCCCGGCAGGACGCAATCCTCGAGCTGGAGGCGCGCCAGCGCGTAGCCGCGGCAGCCGAGCATGCCGCGGGTCGGCGCGACCGCGAGGCCGGCCGCCTCCCGGGGCACCAGGAAGGCGGCGGGGCCCTCCGGGGTGCCGGCCAGGAGCACGAACAGGTCGGCGCTCTGCCCGCAGGTGATCCAGCTCTTGCGGCCCTCGAGCCGCCAGCCGGCCCCGCT
This sequence comes from Methylobacterium crusticola, assembly GCF_003574465.1. GTDB lineage: Bacteria > Pseudomonadota > Alphaproteobacteria > Rhizobiales > Beijerinckiaceae > Methylobacterium > Methylobacterium crusticola. Next base: position 18,728 of record NZ_QOWC01000002.1, on the reverse strand, counting down.
CGGCACCGCCCGGGTCTCCACCGCCCGCGCGTCGCTGCCGACGTTGGGCTCGGTGATGGCGAGCGCCGCCACGAGGTCGCCGGCGGCGAGGCGCGGCACCAGCGCCGCCTTCTGCGCGCGGGTGCCCCAGCGGGCGAGCGCGCTCCCGGCCATGTGGTGGACGTTGACCATGCCCTGCACCGAGGCGCTCGCGGCCCCCAGGGCCTCGTGCATCGCCCCGTGCGCGAGGGCGGCCGCCACCGGGTCGCGGGCGCTGCCGGCCGGTCCGCCCCAGGCCTCCGGGAAGCCGCTCGCGAAGGCGCCGGCGGCCCGCAGCGCCGCCACCACCTCCCCGGGCACGCACTCCTCGCGGTCGATCCGCCGCGCCTGCGGCGCCACCTGCGCGTCGGCGAAGGCGCGCCAGCGCGCCCGGGCCTCGTCGGGCTCGCTCATCGCCGGTCAGGCGGGCGCGAGGGCGCGCTTGCGCGCGACCAGGGCGGCGACCCGGGTCACGCTGCGGAAGTTGTCGATGTCGAGGTCCTCGCCGTCGATCTCGATCCCGAAGGTGCGCTCGACGAAGGCGACGAGCTGCATGGCGAACAGCGAGTTGCCGAACCCGGCCTCGAAGATGTCGTCGTCCGCGCCGATCGCCCGCCCCTCGAAGCTGCGCGACAGGAAGGCGAGGAGCGGCCCGGCGATGGCCGGGTGCCGGTCCGGGGCGGCGTCGTGTCTCTCGGCCTCTGCACTCATCCGTCTGTGCTCCGCTGCGTGTCGGGGGTCGTGGGGAGGGATCGGGCGCCGGGCGCCGCAACGTCAGGCGTCGCCGTACTCGTAGAAGCCGCGGCCGCTCTTGCGGCCGAGCGCGCCGGCGTAGACCATCCGCTTCAGGAGCGGGCAGGGCCGGTACTTGCTGTCGGCGAACTCGCCCTGGAGGGTCTCGATCGAGGCCAGAACCGTGTCGAGGCCGATGAGGTCGGCGGTCTCGAGGGGACCCATCTTGTGGCCGAAGCAGGTCTTGAACAGCCGGTCGACGTCCCGGGCCGGGGCGACACCCTCGTGGACGAGGAACATCGCCTCGTTGACCATCAGCATCATTACCCGGTTGGTGACGAAGCCCGGCGAGTCGTCGACCGTGATGGAGTGCCGGCCGGCCTGCGCCACCAGGGCCCGGGCGGCCGCGAGGGCCGCCGCGCCGCTGCGGGCGCCCCGGATGATCTCAACCATCGGCATCACCGGGACCGGGTTCATGAAGTGCATGCCGATCACCCGCTCGGGGTGGCGGCCGGCGCCGGCGATCCGGGTGATCGGGATCGCCGAGGTGTTGGCGGCGACGGGCGCGGCCTCCGGCACCGCCCGGTCGATGGCGGCGTGGACGCGGCGCTTCACCTCCCAGTCCTCCGTCACGTTCTCGATCACGAAATCGACCCCCGCGAGCGCCTCCACGGCCCCGGCATCGGTGATGCGCGCGAGCACCGCGTCGGGCGGCGTGCGGGGCTGGAGGAACCCGTAGAGCCGGGCGTTCCGGCCGATGGCCCGGCGCGCGGCGGCGAGCGCCTCCGGGGCCGTGTCGACCAGGACCACGTCGTGCCCGGACTGGGCGAGCAGGTGGGCGACGCCGGTGCCGATGACGCCGGCCCCCACCACCCCGATGCGCCGCAAGGATCCTGGGTTCATGTGCGCGCGGTCTCCCGTGGGGTCGGATCGTCGCCGCGCCGCCGCCGGACCGCCGCCACGACCCGCGCGACGAGGGCCGGCGGGGGGGCGAGGGCGTCGAGGACGAGGTCGGCGCCGGCCCGGGCGGCGCGGTCGGCCGCCGCGTAGACGTCGCGCCCCCCGCCCAGGAAGGCGCGCAGCTGGGCCTCGAGGTCGCGCACCAGCCCGGGCGCGCCCGCGCCGGCCTCGATCGCCCGCAGCAGCCGGCGGGCGAGGGCGACCTCGGGCGGCAGGTCGAGGTGCACCGAGAGGTCGATCATCGGGGCGAGCGCCCGGCGGGCCCGCCCGAACGGCTCCTCCAGGAGGACGACGCCGCCCGGCCCGGCTCCGCCGGGCGGGCCGGCATCCTGGCCGACCCCGGCCGGGCCGGCATCCCGGGCGGCGCGCAGGCGCGCGAGGTCGGCGACGAGCCCGGGCGTCTCGATCCGGTCCGGGTCGACCCCGCCCGCCAGCCACGCCGCGATGGCGGCCGGGTCGTTGCCGAGCGTCAGGTAGGCGTCGAAGTGCAGGCGCGCCGCGCCGAGGCGGTCGGCGAGCGCGCCGACGAGGGTGCTCTTGCCGGCCCCCGAGACGCCGCTCACCGCGACGACGAGGACGGGGAAGGGGGGCGCGGGCCTCACGGGCCGAGCTCCGGCAGGTCGAAGGCCTCGAGGAACATCCCGAAGGTCAGGACCGTCAGGAGCACGTCGTCCTGGTTGTCCCCGCCCGGGGCGGCCTCGCCGGACCGGGCCCGGCGCACCAGCGCCGCCACGGTCGCGGGGTCGAAGTAGCCCTGGCGCCGGATCGTCTCCGGGGCGAGGAGATGGGCGATCCGCGCCGAGCCCCGGCGCAGCAGGTAGGCGCTGCCGGGCGCCTGGAACGGAAACTTCTCGCGCTCGACGACCTCGGCCGGCAGGTGGGCGCGGGCGACCTCCTTGAGGACGTGCTTCTCGGTGAAGCCGCGCAGCTTCAGGTCCGGCGGCATCCGCCGCGCCAGGTCGGCCACCGCGCGGTCGAGGAACGGGAAGCGGCCCTCGACCGCGTTGGCGAGGAGCATGCGGTCGCCGTGGTCGCCGACGAGGTGGTCGCCGAGCCTGAGCTTGAGGTCGAGGTAGGAGCGCTGGTGCAGGGGATGGAGGCCCCGCAGCCGGGCCGGGTCGACGAGGGGAAAGCCCGTGAAGGCGAAGTCCCCGAGCCGGGCCCGCAGGGCCGGGGCGTAGAGGGCGGCGCGCTCCGCCTCGTGCGGGGCCAGCGCGCGCTCGTAGAACACCGAGGCGTCGCCCCAGAGCCGGCGGCGCAGCTCCGCTTCCCGGGGCGGCGGGGGGGCGTGCCGGCCGCTGCGGCGCCGGAAGGCGTCGTAGCGGTAGCCGACGTAGCCGGCGAAGAGCTCGTCGGCGCCCTCGCCGCTCAGCACCACCGGGACGCTCGCCGCGCGGGCCGCCGCCGAGAGGGCCAGGGAGGCCGCGTTGTAGGTCTCCTTCACGGGGCACTCGGCGTGCCGCACCACGGCGTCGAGGCGGTCCTCGATCGCCGCGAGCCCGAGCTCGACCGCCCGGGACCGGCAGCCGAGATGCGCGGCGACGCGCTCCTGGTGGCCGCGCTCGTCGAACAGGCGCTCGCCGAAGGTGATCGAGAACGTCCGGACCGGGCCGGTCTCGGCCGTCATCAGGGCGGTGACCAGGGAGGAATCGAGCCCGCCGCTGAGGTAGGCGCCCACCGGCACGTCCGCCTGGAGGCGCCGCCGCACCGCCCCGGCCAGCACGTGGGCGGTCTCCTCGCGGTACGCCTCGTCCGACCGCGCCGGCGGGGGCTCGGCCTCGGGCGGGTAGACCATGTCCCAGTAGGGCGCGCTCGCGACCCGGCCGTCCTGCGCCACGAGCCGGTGGCCCGGGGGCAGGCCGTGGATGCCCTGGAACATCGTGCGGGGGCTCACGAGCCCCGGCAGCGACAGCACCTGGTCGAGCCCCGTGAGGTCGACCCGGCGCGGGACGCCCGGATGGGCGAGGATCGCCTTGATCTCGGAGCCGAACACCAGGGCGTCGCCGACCCGGGCGTGGAACAGGGGCGCCACTCCGAAGGGATCGCGCGCCAGCAGCAGGCGCCGGCGGGCGCCGTCGACGAGCGCGAAGGCGAACTGGCCGTCGATGCGGTCGAGCAGGGCGTCGCCGACCTCCTCGTAGAGGTGGAGGATGACCTCGACGTCGCTGCCCGTCCGGAAGCGGTGGCCCCGCCCCGTCAGCTCGGCCCGCAGCTCCCGGTGGTTGAAGATCTCGCCGTTGCAGACGAGGCGCAGCGTGCCGTCCTCGTTGGCGAGCGGCTGGTGGCCGCCCGCGAGGTCGACGATGCTCAGGCGCCGGAAGCCGAGGCCGACGCCGCCCGCGACGTGGAGGCCGGCGGCGTCCGGGCCGCGATGGGCGAGCGTCCGGCTCATCGCGGCGACGACCGCCCGCGACACCGGCGGCCCGTCGGTCAGGCTGAAGATTCCGCAGATCCCGCACACGGCCGCCGCCACCCCGCGCGTCAGACGGCGCGCCGGGCCGCCGGGGGCGGCGCCGCGAGGGCGCGCCACTCCTCCGGGCGGACCGGGGCGGCGGCCGCCGGCAGGGCGGCGAGGAGCGGGCCGACATCCTTCAGCCCGCTGCCGGTGGCCAGGCACACCACCCGCTCGCCCGGCCCGAACCGCCCCGCCCCGCGCAGAGCCTCGAAGGCCGCGTAGGCGGCGGCGCTCGACGGCTCGACGAAGAGGCCGAACCGGGACGCGAGCGCCCGCACCGCCCCCGCGATGGCGCCGTCGTCCACCGTCACGGCGACGCCGCGCGTGCGGGCGAGCGCGGCGAGGGCCGCCGCCTCGTCCCGCGGCGCATCGACCGCGATGCTGTCCGCGATGGTGCCGCGCGGCGCGTCCGCCGGCACGGCGCCCGGGTCGTGCGCCCGCGCGATGGCGCAGGAGCCGAGGGCCTGGGCGGCGACGAGGCGCGGGCAGGCCGTGACGACGCCGTGCCGGGCGAGCTCGCCGAACCCCTTCCAGAGGGCGCTCAGGATGTTGCCGTCGCCCGTCGGCACGATCACCCAGTCGGGCGCCCGCCAGCCCATCTGCTCGCAGATCTCGAACGCGCAGGTCTTCTTGCCCTCCCGGGTGAAGGGGTTGAGGCCCGTGGTGCGGTCGAGGAGGCCGCGCGCGGCCGCGATCCGCCCCGCCATCGCGACGGCGTCGTCGTAGCTCCCGGCGACCCGGTGCACCGTGGCGCCGTACGCGAGGGCCTGGGCGAGCTTCGCCACGGGCGTCGCCTCGGGCACCAGCACGGTGACCCGCAGGCCCGTGGCGGCCCCGATGCAGGCCAGGGAGGCCGCGGCGTTCCCGGTCGAGGCCACGATCGCCTCCCCGATGCCGTGGGCGCGCGCGACCGCGACCACGACCTCGCTCGCCCGGTCCTTCAGCGAGCCGCTCGGGTTGCGGGTCTCGTCCTTGACGAGGAGCTCGACCCCGCCGACGCGGCCGCACGCGACGAGGGGCGTCCAGCCGACCTGGAGCGGGCTGGCGAAGCGCCGCGACACCGGCAGCAGGGCCTCGTAGCGCCACAGCGACGGGACGTTCCCGGCGAGTCCGGCCCGCAGGGCGGCGGCGTCGCCGGGCGCCCGGACCGCGAGGGGCTGGGCCCGGCCGCAGCCGCAGGCGCCGGTGCGGGCGGTGAGCGGGTGGGGCCGGCCGCAGGCCGTGCAGGCGGCCTGCGCGGTGGCGAGGCCGCCCGGCCCCGGGGCGGAGAGCGGCCTCACGGGAAGAAGCCCTCGACGGCGGGGGCCCGGCCCTCCGCGGCGGCGGCCGCGAGGACGAAGCGCGCGACCGCGAGGTCGAGCACGCCGAGGCCGAAGGGCGAGAGGACGCGCACCCGGTCCCGGTCGGGCCGCAAGGTGCCCGTCAGCAGGTCCGCGATGGTGCCGGCCACGAAGTCCCGCCCGCCCGTCGCCTGCTCGGCGAGGTGGACGGAGGTCTGCGCCTTGAGGCAGTGCTCGACGTCGTCGACGACGTTCTGGGCGGCCAGGATCACCGGGACGCCGAGGTCGCGCAGCGAGAGGTGCAGCACCGTCTGGGCCGGGGTGAACAGGCCCGGATCGACGAGGTGGGGTGCCGCCGCCGTGGTGGCGAGGAGCACGAGGTCGGCGCCCCGCACCGCCGCCTCCGCGGTCGCGGCGGCCTCGGCCGGCTGCCCGGCCTCGCGCAGGCGCGCGCACAGGGCCTCGGCGCGCCCGCCCGCGAGGTCGTGGACGCGCAGGCGCCCGATGCGCCAGCCCGCGCAGGCGAGGTGGTCGAGGGTGGTCGCCGCGATCGGCCCCGCCCCCACCACCGCGAGGGTCCCGGCCCGGGTCTCGCCGTGCAGGAGGCCGGCCGCCAGCGCCGCGGAGGCGGCGGTGCGGGCCGCGCTGATGAGCGAGCCCTCCAGGCACGCGGTCGGGAACCCCGTCTCCATGTCGTTGAGCACGATCACCGCCGAGGCGCGCGCCACCCCGAGGGCGTGGTTCCCGGGGAAGCTCGCGATCCACTTGATGCCGGCGGTGTCGGCGCCCCCGTCGCGCAGGCGGGCCGGCAGCGCGATGATCCGGGCGCTCGGCCGGTCGGGGAAGCGCAGGAAGCCGCTGTCCGGGTTGACGGTGCGGCCGTCCCGGTGGGCCAGGTAGGCGCCCCGGACGATGTCCGCGACGGCGCCGCGGTGGCGCGCCAGGACGTCCGCGACCGCGCGGGCGCCGACCACCGCGAAGGCCGGGCCGGGCCGGGCCATCACGCGCCCGCCCGGCGCAGGGCGGGCGCGACCCCGACGGGGCGGGGGGCGTGGCGGGCGATCACGGCCTGGAGCGGCTCGCGCCGGGGCGGCGGACCGGCCTGCGCCCCCGGCAGGGTCGGGTCGAAGCCGTACTGCGCCCGCACCCAGTCCGGGGCGTAGACGGTGTCGAGGTACTTGTCGCCGAGGTCGGGGGAGAGGGCGACGACCGTCGCGTCCGCCGCGAAGCCGGCGGCGTCCGCCGCCACCGCTGCCAGGACCGAGCCCGACGAGCCGCCGAGCAGCAGGCCGTGGCGCCGCGACAGGGCGTGGCACATCCGGATCGCGTCCGCCTCCGCCACGTACACGACCTTGTCGAGCCCGGCCGGGTCGGCGATCTCGGGCCGCCGGCTGGCGCCGATCCCCGGGATCAGGCGCCGGCCGCGCCGGTCCGGATCGAAGGTGACCGAGCCCTCCGGCTCCACCGCCACGACCCGGGTCGCGGGCGAGAGCTCCGCGAAGCGCCGCGTCAGGCCCGTCAGGGTGCCGGTGGTGCCGGCCCCGACGTAGAGGTGCGTCACGTGCGGCACCTCGCCGAGGATCTCGAGGGCGGTCCACTCGGCGTGGGCCTGGGGATTGGCCGGGTTGGCGTACTGGTTGAGCCAGACGTGGCCGGGATTCCGGGCGAGCAGGTCCTCGATGTAGGCGATGCGGCTCCCGAGGTAGCCGCCCTGCGCGTCCCGGCGGTCGACCACCACCACCTCGCCGCCGTAGGCCTCGATGCCCCGGCGGTTGGCCGGCGCGATGTTGGGGTCGGTGACGCAGATGAAGCGGTAGCCGTGCAGGGCGCAGACCAGGGCGAGCGCGACGCCGAGGTTGCCCGAGGAGGACTCGACCACGGTGGCGCCGGGGGCGAGCAGGCCCCGGCGCTCCAGGTCGGCGAGCATGAACAGGGCCGGCTTGATCTTGACGGACCCGGTGACGTTGTAGCCCTCGAGCTTGAGCAGCAGCCGCCCGCGTCCCGCCACCTCGGGCAGATCGACGAACAGCGCCGGGAACAGCAGGTCGAGCGGAGTGGTCACGATCGCCATGCGGGCATCGTCCTCGGGGGGCGTCCCGGCCGCGCGGGGCCGGTCTCGACGGGGGGCGCGGGACGGCGTCGGGGCGCGCGGAACCCCGGACAGGCGGTCCCGGCGCGCGGTGCGGCGGTCAGCCGGCGGCCTTGGCCAGCGCCTTCTGCTTCTCCTGGTCCTTGTGCGCGGCCTTGGCGGCGGCCTTGTGCTCCGCCTTCGCGGCCGCCTTGAGGGATTCCTTCTCGGCCTTGTGCTTGGCCTTCATCTGCTCGACCGACATCACACTCTCCGCATGGCTGGATCTGCACGGGCCTGACCGGCGCGGCGCCAGACCATGTCACCCCCGCGGCGGCCGATCAAACCCCAAAACTGAAAATAACATTATCAAAAATCCTTGTTTACTGTAGGGATCAAGGCTCATATCCCTCCAGTAGAACTTCCGGATAGCGGTGACGGCGAAGAGTTTCGGCCTTATTCTTCCTGGAAGAACACAGAATATCTTCCGCGATAGTGGCGGAAGAGGTTCCGCCACGGAACAGCGGCCGCGAGTGCGGCGCCGGCCGACGACAACCGGGGCGCGACGGGCGCCGCGAGGCCGTCGCGGCGAGCCGGCCGCCGCGAGCCGGCCGCCACGAGCCGGCCGCGGGCGCGCGACGACGATCAGGAGACGGCATGGACGAGGCGCAGGCGGACTGGCAGGACGAGACCGTGACGGTCGTGGTCAACCACGAGGGCCGCTACGCGCTCTGGCCCGCGCACCGGCCCCCGCCGGCGGGCTGGCGCGAGGTCGGCCGGTCCGGGCCGAAGGATGCCTGCCTCGCCTACGTGGCGGAGGTCTGGCCCGACCCGACGGCGCCGGCCCGCGACGGCTGAGCGCGGCCTTGGGCACCGACCCGGGCCCCGACCGGCGCCGCGCTCCCCCGGACCCGGCCTCCCCGCACCCCCTGATGAAGTCCCCGGCGACCATGCACGCGTACCGGCCCGATCTCTCGGACCCGATCCCCCCGCCCGGCACCGCAGCGCCCGGCTCGATGGTGGCGCGGCTGCGGGCCGGGGCGGCCGCGGACCCGGAGCGCGTCGCCTTCACGCTCCTCGACGGGCGGGAGCGGACGGCCGCCCTGACCCTGGCGGCGCTCGACCGGCGCGCCCGCGCCGTCGCCGTCGCCCTGCGGCAGGCCGGAGCCGAGGCGGGCGCGCCGGTCCTCCTCGTCCTGCCCGCCGGTCTCGACGTGGTGGCGGCCCTGTTCGGCTGCTACTACGCCGGGGCCGTCGCGGTGCCGGTGCGCCAGCCCAATCCCAGCCGGCCGCTCGGCCACCTCGAGGCGGTGGCGCGGGATTCGGGAGCCCGGATCGGCATCGCCGGCGCGGCCCTGGCGCCCCTCCTCGCGGCGCGCCTCGGGGAGGTGCGCTGGCTTGCCGCGGAGGATGCGGCGGGCGCGGATGCGGAGCTGTGGGCGGATCCGGGCCTCGGCCCCGACGCGGTTGCGCACCTCCAGTACACCTCCGGCTCCACGGCCGCCCCCAAGGGCGTCGTCGTGAGCCACGCCAACGTCCTGGCCAACGCCCGCGACCTCGCGCGCCAGTGCGCCATCGGGCCGGAGAGCCGGATCCTGTCCTGGCTGCCGCACTACCACGACCTCGGGCTGATGTTCGGCTGCCTCCAGCCGGTCCATGCCGGCTGCCCGGCCGTGCTGATGGCCCCGGCCGCCTTCGCGCAGCGGCCGCTCGCCTGGCTGGAGGCGCTCTCGCGCCACCGCATCACCCACACGGCCGCGCCGAACTTCGCCTACCAGGCCTGCCTCGACGGCGACCCGGGGCGGCGCCGGGGGCTCGACCTCTCCCGCCTCCGGGTCGCCCTCAACGGGGCGGAGCCGGTGCGGGCCGAGACGGTCGCGGCCTTCGCCCGAGCCTTCGCGCCGCACGGCTTCCGGGCCGAGGCGATGTGCCCCGCCTACGGCCTCGCGGAGGCCACCCTGGTGGCGACCGCCTGCGGCCCCGGCCGCCCGCCCGTCGTCGCCCGGGTCCGGCCCGACCGGATGCAGGAGGACGCCCTGGTGCCGGCCGACGGCGGCGCCGGGCGCGCCCTCGTGGCCTCCGGCGACCTCGCGGTCGAGACGCGGGTCGTGGTGGTGGCCCCGGAGACCGGCGAGGCGCTGCCGCCGGGGCGCATCGGCGAGATCTGGCTCTCCGGCCCCTCGATCGCCGCCGGCTACTGGCGGCGGCCGGACGCGACGGCGGCGCGGTTCGGGGCGCGGCTCGCGAGCGGGGAGGGGCCGTTCCTGCGCACCGGCGACCTCGGCGGCGTCCTCGGGTCCGACCTCTTCGTGCTCGGGCGCCTCGACGGCCTGATCATCGTGCGGGGCGTCAACCACGCGGCGGAGGACCTGGAGGCGACCGTCGAGGGGTGCGACCCGGCCCTCAGCCCGGGGGCGGGGCCGCCTTCGCGCTCGAGGCCGCCGGGACCCCGCGCCTCGTCGTCGCCCAGGAGGTGCGGCGCGGCGCGCTGCGGTCCCTCGCCGACCCGGCGCGCGCCGAGCGCCTGGTCCGGGCGATCCGGCGCGCGATCTCCGAGGCGCACGACCTCGAGGTCGCCGGCGTGGTGCTGCTCGGGCCCCGGGGCCTGCCCCGGACGCACAGCGGCAAGAAGCAGCGCCACGCCTGCCGGCGGGACTTCGCGGCGGGCCGCCTCGACGGCCTGCACACGTGGCGCGCGCCCGCCCTCGCCGGGGCGGCCGCGCGGGCGCTGCCGGAGGGGGCCCCGGCCGGGGCGCCGGCGCCCGGCGCCGGCGTGGCCGAACTCACGGGCTGGCTGCGCGGCTACGCGGCCGAGCGGCTGAACTCCCGCCTCATGGACGAGCGCCGCTCGATCCCGCCCCACGTCGTGCTCGACCTCGGCAACCGCGGGGTGCTCGGCCTCCAGGCGCCGCGGGCCTACGGCGGGCTCGGCATCGACAATCGCGGCTTCGCCGCCGTGGTCCAGCAGCTCGCCGCCCTCGACACCACGCTGGCGTCGTTCGTGGCGGTGAACAACGCCCTCGGCCTGCGCCCGATCCTGCGCCACGCCACCCCGGAGACCCGGGACGCGGTGCTGCCGGCCCTGGCGACCGGCCGGGAGCTCGCGGCCTTCGCGATGACCGAGGCCGAGGCCGGCTCGAACATCCGCAACCTCCAGGCCGTGGGCCGGCCGGACGGGCGGGGAGGCTACGCCCTGTGGGGCACGAAGCTGTGGAGCGGCTCGGCGGGCTGGGCCGGGGTGATCAACACCTTCGTGCGGCTCGAGGGCGAGCCCGGCGGGGTCGGCGGCTTCGTGCTGCGCCAGGGGCGGCCGGGGCTCGTCATCGGGCCCGAGGCCCTGACCATGGGCCTGCGCGCCATGGTGCAGAACGAGGTCCGGCTCGAGGGCGTGCGCGTCACGGCCGCCGACCGGCTCGGCACCCTCGGCGACGGCATGACGCCCGCCATGGACGCCATGGAGTTCGGCCGCTTCACCATCGCGGCCCTGAGCCTCGGCATCATCAAGCGCTGCGTGCAGCTCATGGTCCGCCACGGCGGGCGGCGCACCGTCGCGGTCGGCCGCCTCCTCGACAGCCGCGCCGCGCTCGCGCGCATCAGCGACCTCGCGGCCGCCGCGACCGCCGTCGAGGCCCTGGTCGACACCGTGGCCGAGCGCCTCGACGCCGGCGCGCCGGTGCCGGCCGAGCTGTTCTGCGCCTGCAAGACCGCCGGTCCCGAATACGCCTGGCGCGCCGCCGACCACCTGATGCAGCAGATGGCGGGGCGCGGCTTCATCGAGACCAACCTGGCGCCGCAGATCCTGCGCGACGCCCGGGTGCTGCGCATCTTCGAGGGCCCGACCGAGCCGATGAACATGCATGTCGGCGCCCGGCTGGTGCACGCGCCCGGGCCCCTGTGCGGCTTCGTGGCGGAGGTCCTGGGCGAGCCCGCCCTGGCGGAGGCGCTCCGGGAGGCCGCCGGCCGGGTGCTGGCGCGCCATCCCGCCGACGCGGCGGGCCGCGCCCACGCCTCCCTGCGGATCGGCGAGGTCGCGACCTACGGGATCCTCCTGGCCTGCCTGCGCCACCGCGCCCGGTCGTGCGCCGACCCGCGGCGGCCGCGGGCCGAGGCCTCGCTCGGGCCCTCGGCCGAGACCTTGTCCAGGGCCGAGACCTTGTCCAGGGCTGAGATCTGGGCCCGCCTCTCGTTCGAGCGCCGCCTGGCGCGGGCGCTCGCGCCCTCGCCCGCCGAGGCCGTGCTGCTCGACGCCGCCGGCGCCGAGGCGGCGGCGTCCCGCTTCGCCGAGGCCATCGGCGACGTCGACCAGGCCCTCCCGGGCGAGGACCAGCGCCGGGACGCGCTCGTGGCCCGCGAGGCCGCGCCGGCGCCCCGGGCGCCCGACGACGCCCCGCGGCCGGCCCCGTCCGGCCGGAGCCGGGAGATCCTGGGCTGGCTCGCCGGCTGGCTCGCCGGGCAGTACCGCCAGGACCCGGCCGCGATCGCGGCCGGGGACCGGTTCAGCGAGTTCGGGATGGATTCGGTGACGGCCCTGTTGCTGGTCGCCGCCCTGGAGGAGCAGTACGGCCTCGCGCTGCCCCCGACGCTGGTCTGGGACCACCCGACGCTCGGGGGGCTGGCGGACCACGTCGCCGGGCTGCCGGCGGCGGCGGGCGGCCCGGATGCCGCGCCGCCGGGCGACCTCGCCCTGCTCGCCGGGCTCGACCGGCTCTCGGATTCCGAGCTGGCGCGCCTCGTCGCCCGCTACGCCGAGGGCGGGTGAGCGATGGGCACGTCCCCGCCGGCCGGCGCGGAGGGCCGCGACGCCCTCAAGCAGCAGTTGAAGGCGCTCCTGCGCACCCGCATGGGGGTGGCCGGCGGCTGGTACCCGCTCTCCCACGCCCAGGAGGCGCTGTGGTTCCTGTGGCGGCTCGCGCCCGGGAGCGCGGCCTACACGATGGCGCTGCCCGTGGGCGTCCGCGGCGCCCTCGACGCGGGCGCCCTGCGGCGGGCGCTCCAGGCCGCGACCGGGCGCCACCCGGGCCTGCGCACGGCCTTCCGGGAGGAGGCGGGGCAGCCGAGCCAGCGCGCCATCGCGGGGCACGCGGTCGCCCTCGAGGTGGTCGAGGCCGCCGGCTGGAGCGAGGCCGCCCTGCGCGAGGCGGTGGCCGAGCGGGCGCGGCGCCCCTTCGACCTCGCCGCCGACGCGACCCTCCGGGCCACCCTCCTGCGGCGGGCGCCGGACCGGCACGTCCTGCTCCTGTGCCTGCACCACATCGTGGGCGACCTCTGGTCGCTGATCGTGCTGATGGACGAACTGCGCCTGCTCTACGCCGCCGAGACCGGCGGGCCGGCCGCCGCCCTGCCGGACCTCGCCCTCGGCCACGAGGATTACGTGCGCTGGCAGCGCCGGACCCTCGCGGGCGAGGCGGACCACGCCGGGTCCTTCGCCTACTGGCGCGGGGCGCTCGCCGGCGAGGTGCCCGTGCTCGACCTGCCGACCGATCGGCCGCGGCCGCCCGTGCAGTCGTTCCGCGGCGGGACGGTGACGCGCCGCCTCGGCGGGGCCGCGACGGCGGCCCTGGAGCGCCTCGCGGCCGCGGAGGGCACGACGCTCTACGTGGCGCTGCTGGCGGCCTACCAGGTGCTCCTGCACCGCTTCAGCGGCCAGGATTCGGTCATGGTCGGCACGCCCACCGCCGGGCGGCACCATCCCGGGCTCGCCGACCTCGTCGGCGACTTCGTCAACGTGGTGCCGCTGCGCGCCGACCTCGCCGGGGCGAGCTTCCGGCACTGCCTGGCCCGGGCGCGGGACGCGGTCCTGGGCGCGCTGCGCCACCAGGACCTGCCGTTCTCGCTCCTCGTCGACCGGCTCGGACCCCCGCGCGACCTCAGCCGCGCCCCGCTGTTCCAGACCACCTTCGTGCTCCAGCGCTTCCACCGCTACGAGGCGCTGCAGCGCACGCTCCTGCCGGCGCCCGGCGACGCCGACGTGCCCTTCGGCGACCTCGCGCTGGAGCCCTGGCCGCTCGACCAGCAGGAGGGGCAGTTCGACCTCAACCTGGAAATGCGCCGGGACGAGGCCGGCGGCCTGATGGGCGCCTGGAAGTACGCCGCCGACCTGTTCGACGCCGCCACCGTCGCCCGCATGGCCGAGAGCTTCGAGGTCCTGGTGGCCGGGCTCTGCGCCGAGCCGGACCGGCCGGTCGCCACGGTCTCGCTGCTCTCGCCCGAGGCCGCCGCCGCCGCGGTGGCGGCGGGCCGGGGCCCCGACGTGCCGCTGCCCGCCGCCGAGAGCCTCGGCGCCCTGTTCTCGGCCCGGGCCGCCGCGCACCCGGACGCCGTGGCGGCGACCTGCGGGAGCGAGGCGCTGAGCTACGGCGCGCTCCGGGAGCGGGCCGACCGCCTCGCCGGAGGCCTCGGCATCGCGCCGGGCGCCCTCGTGGCGGTGCTCCTGCCGCGGGGCCTCGACCTCGTGACGGCACTCCTGGCGGTCCACCGCGCCGGCGGCGCCTTCCTGCCCCTCGATCCCCGCAACCCGATGCCGCGGACGCGGGCGGTGCTGGAGGCCAGCGGTGCGGCCCTGGTGCTGACCGACGCGGCGGCGGCGGACGCCCTCGCGGCCGCCCTCGCCGCCCTGCCGGCGGGCCGGCGCCCGCGCGTCGCCACGATTGCGGCCGCGATGGCGGCCGCCCCCCGTCCGCTGCCGCCGCCCCCCCGGGGCGGCGACCTCGCCTACGTGCTCTACACCTCGGGCTCGACCGGCGCCCCGAAGGGCGTGGCGGTCGAGCACCGCGGCATGGTCAACCACGCCCTCGCCAAGCTCGCCGACCTCGGCTTCGGGCCGCGCGACGCCCTCGCCCAGAACGCCCCCGCCTCCTTCGACGTGGTGGCCTGGCAGTGCCTCGCGCCCCTCGCGGCCGGCGGGCGGGTCGTGGTCCTGCCCGAGGCGGTGGCCGAGGATCCCGCCGCCCTGCTGGCCGCGGTGGCGGAGCGCGGCGTCACGGTCCTCCAGGTGGTGCCCGCGATGCTGCGCGCGCTCCTCGAGGAGGCCGAGGCGGCGCCGGCGGATCCCGGGCCCTTGCGCTGGATGGTGCCGACCGGCGAGGCGCTGCCGACCGACCTGTGCCGGCGCTGGCTCGCCCTCTACCCGGGCATCCCGATCCTCAACACCTACGGCTCGACGGAGTGCTCCGACGACCAGTGCCACTACCGGATCGACCGGCTCGGACCCGGCGACGCGGCCCGGCCCGTCGCGGCGATCGGCCGGCCCATGGCCAACACCAGCGCCCACGTCCTCGACCGCACCCTCGCGCCGGTGCCGGCGGGCGTGGTGGGCGAGCTCTACGTCGGCGGCGTCGGGGTCGGGCGCGGCTACCTCGGCGACCCGGACCGCACCGCCGCCGCCTTCGTGCCCGACCCGTTCGGCCCGCGGCCGGGCGCGCGGCTCTACCGCACCCGCGACCTCGCCCGCCGGCGGGCCGACGGCGCGATCGAGTTCCTCGGCCGGGTCGACCACATGATCAAGCTGCGCGGCCTGCGCATCGAGCCGGGCGAGATCGAGGGCGCGCTCCTGCGCCACGAGGGGGTCGCGGCCGCCGCCGTGCTGGCCCGCCCCGACCCGTCGGGCGAGCGACGGCTCGTGGCCTACCTCGTCCCCGCCGGGCCCGCCCCCGACGAGGCCGCCTTGCGGCGCTTCCTCGCCGGGCAGCTGCCCGCCGCCATGGTCCCGGCGCGCTGCGTCGCCGTCCCGGCCCTGCCCCTGACGCCGAACGGCAAGCTCGATCCGCGCCGGCTGCCCGAGCCGGACTGGCCCGCGGCGGCGCAGGCCGGCGCGACCGCCCCGCGCACCCCCGTCGAGGCCGCCCTGGCGGCGATCTGGGCCGAGGTTCTGCGCCGCGAGCGCGTCGGCGTGACCGAGGACTTCTTCGCCGCCGGCGGCGACTCGATCCGCAGCATCCAGGTCGCGGCCCGCTGCCGGCGCGCCGGCCTCGCGGTCGAGCCGCTCGACCTCTTTCTGCACCGCACGATCGCGGCGCTCGCCGGGCGGCTGGCGCTCGTGCCGGCCGCGTGCCCGGCGGGCGCTCCCCCGGCCGCGCCCGCGCGGGTCGCCCCCGACCGGGTCGACCCCGACCTGCTGGCGCGGGCCGCCGCCCTGGTCCGCTTCGACGAGGGCTGAGAGGACACACGATGACCGCGCCCGCCGCCCTCGCCGCGTCCCCGCTCACGCCGATGCAGGCCGGGATGCTGTTCCACAGCCTCTCCGACCCCGCCTCCGACGTCTACGTGCAGCAGCTCGCCGGCACCCTCCGGGGCCGGCTGCACGAGGGGGCGTTCCGCGCCGCCTGGGAGCGGGCCGTCGCGCGCCACGACGTCCTGCGCACCGCCTTCGCGGTGGCGGGGCTGCCCGAGCCGCTCCAGGTGGTCGGCCCGCGGGCGCGCCTGCCCCTCGCCTGTCTCGACTGGAGCGGGCAGCCGGCCGGCGCGCACGCGCCCCGCCTCGACGCCCTTAGGGCCGAGGAGCCCCGCCGGGGCCTCGACCCCGCCCGCGCGCCGCTGATGCGCCTCGTCCTGGTGCGGCTCGGCGCGCGCACCCACCACCTCCTCTGGACCTGGCACCACGCGATCCTGGACGCCTGGTCGGTGGGCGTCGTGCTGGACGAGGTCTTCGC
Organism: Methylobacterium crusticola; assembly: GCF_003574465.1. Taxonomy (GTDB): domain Bacteria; phylum Pseudomonadota; class Alphaproteobacteria; order Rhizobiales; family Beijerinckiaceae; genus Methylobacterium; species Methylobacterium crusticola. The sequence goes on along the minus strand of NZ_QOWC01000002.1, from coordinate 2,567 downwards.
CACCTACGCGGCGCTCTGCGCCGGCCCGGCGCCGGACTTCTCGGGGCCGCCGGACCGTTCCGGGCCGCCGGAACTCGCGCCGGCCCATCCCTTCGGGGACTTCGTCGCCTGGCTCGCGGGCCGGGACCGGGCCGCCGACGAGGCCTACTGGCGCCGCACCCTCGCCGGCGTCGCCGCCCCGACGCCCCTCGCGTTCGAGCCCGGCGGGCCCCCGGCCGATCGCGGCCCGCCCGGCCCCGGCGAGGCCGGCCCCGGGCCGGCCGGCTACGGCCTGCGCTTCGCGGACCTGCCCGAGGCCGAGGTCGCGGAGTGGCGGGCGGCGGCCCGGGCGGCGGGCGTGACGCCCAACACCCTGGTGCAGGGGGCCTGGGCGCTGCTGCTCGCCCGCGCCGCCGGGCAGCGGGAGGTGGTGTTCGGCGCCGCCGCGGCGGTCCGCCCCCCGGAGCTCCCCGACGTCGAGACCCGGGTCGGGCTGTTCATCAACACGCTGCCGGTGCGCGTGCGCGTCGCCCCCGAGGACCGCGCCGGCGACTGGCTGCGGGCGCTCCAGAGCGCGCAGGCGCAGGCCGGCCGCCACGCCCACGCGCCGCTCGCCGAGATCCAGGCCTGGAGCGGGCTCGCCCGCGGCCTGCCCCTGTTCGAGAGCCTCCTCGTCTACGAGGAGTTCGCGGCGCACCGCGCGGCGCCGGGCGGGGGCGGGCTCGTCCTCCACGACCGGGCCGTGTTCGAGCGGGCCGACGCGCCGCTGACCGTGACCCTGGTGGTGCGCGACAGCTGCGCGCTCGGCGTCGGCTACGACCGCGCCCGCTTCTCCGGGGCCGCCATGGAGGCCCTCCTGGCGCGGCTGCGCCGCCTCCTCGTCGCCCTCGCGCGGGGGCTCGCGGGGCGGCTCGCCGACCTCGACCTCCTCGATCGCGCCGAGCGCCGCCTGATCGTGGAGGGCTGGAGCCGGGCGCCCGCCCCGGTGCCGGCCGCGGCGCGCCTGCCCGCCCGGGCCGTGTCCCGCCTGTTCGAGGAGCAGGCCCGCCGCACCCCGGAGGCGCCCGCCGTCACGTTCGCGGCCCCGGACGGCGACGTGAGCCTGAGCTACGCCGCCCTCGATGCCGCCGCCGACGGGCTCGCCCGCCGCCTGCGCGGGCTCGGCGTGGGCCGGGAATCCCGGGTGGCCCTGTGCCTGGAGCCGTCTCCCGACCGCATCGTCGGCCTGCTCGCCGTGCTCAAGGCCGGGGGCGCCTACGTGCCGCTCGACCCCGGCGCGCCGGCCGCCAGCCTGCGGGACCTCGCGCGCGATTGCGGCGCCGGCGCCGTCCTGTGCGAGGCCGCCCGGGCCGACCTGTTCGCCGGGATCCCGGTGGTGCGCCGCGAGGGCGCGGGATTCGAGGGCACGGGATCCAAGGGCACGGGCTTCGAGGGCGCGGGGCCGCGGGACGGGCCGCCGGACGAGGCCCTGCCGGACGGCCCCGAGCCCGGGGACGCCGCCTACGTGATCTACACCTCGGGCTCGACGGGCCGGCGCAAGGGCGTGCTCGTCACCCACGACGCCCTGCGGCGGATGGCCGAGGCGCAGCGCGGCGCCCTCGGCATCGGCCCGCACAGCCGCGTGCTCCAGGCCGCCGCGTTCGGGTTCGACGCCTCGGTCTGGGAGATCGTCCCGGTGCTCCTCTCCGGGGGCCGGCTCTACGGGGCCCCCCGCGACGCCCTGCTGCCCTCGCCCGAGCTGCGCGAGCGCCTCGCGCGCTGGCGGATCGACACCCTGACCCTGCCGCCCTCGATCCTGGCGCGCCTGCCGGCCGGCCCGCTGCCGGACCTGCGCACCCTGGTCAGCGCCGGCGAGCCCTGCCCGGCCGCGCTCGCCGCCCTCTGGGCGCCGGGGCGCACCTTCATCAACGCCTACGGGCCGACCGAGGCCACGGTGTGCGCGAGCCTCGCGCCGGTGTCGGCGGGCGAGGCCCGGCCCGCCATCGGCCGGCCCTTCGGCGAGGCCCGGCTCTACGTCCTCGACGGCGACATGAACCCCGTGCCGCCCGGGACCGTCGGGCACCTCCACGTCGGCGGGCCCGGCCTCGCCCGGGGCTACGTCGGCCGGCCCGACCTCACGGCCGCCGCCTTCGTGCCCGATCCCTTCTCGGGCGAGCCCGGCGCCCGCCTCTACCGCACCGGCGACCTCGCCTGCTTCCGGCCCGACGGCCGCGTCGACTGCCTCGGCCGGCGCGACGACCAGGTGAAGATCCGGGGCTTCCGGATCGAGCCCGGCGAGATCGAGGCGGCCCTGCGCGAGGAGCCCGCCGTGCGGGAGGCCGCCGTGGTGGCGCTCGGCGAGGCCTGGGAGACCCGGCGCCTCGTCGCCGCGGTGGTGCTGGAGGACCGGGACGGCGGGGCCTTCGAGGGCGCGGCCCTGCTGCGCGAGCGCCTGCGCGGGCGGCTGCCCGACCACATGCTGCCCTCCGCCGTGGTGTCGGTCGGGCACCTGCCCCTGACCGCGAGCGGCAAGCGCGACCGGCGCGCGCTCGCGGCCGAGATCGCCGCCCGCGAGGCCGGCGCGGCCCGGGCCGGCGCGCCCGCGCCCC
>NZ_QOWC01000001.1 GCF_003574465.1 Methylobacterium crusticola | reverse complement strand
TGGCGATCATCTCGCCGATGTCCTTGTCGCCATTGGCCGAGATCGTGCCGACCTGGGCGATCTCCTCGGACGAGGCCACCTTGCGGGCGCGCCCCTCGATGTCCTTGACGATAGCCGCGACCGCGAGGTCGATGCCGCGCTTGAGGTCCATCGGGTTCATGCCGGCGGCGACGTACTTGACGCCCTCGCGCACGATCGAGGCGGCCAGCACGGTCGCGGTGGTGGTGCCGTCGCCCGCCATGTCGCTCGACTTCGAGGCCACCTCGCGCACCATCTGGGCGCCCATGTTCTCGAACTTGTCGGCGAGCTCGATCTCCTTGGCGACGGTGACGCCGTCCTTGGTGATCCGGGGCGCGCCGAAGCTCTTCTCGATCACGACGTTGCGGCCCTTCGGGCCGAGCGTGACCTTGACGGCATTGGCCAGGAGCTCGACGCCGTGCAGCATCTTCTCGCGGGCATCCGTCGAGAAACGTACGTCCTTGGCAGCCATGTGCAGATCCTCTCCGCGTGGAGTTCAGCCTCCGGGCCGGCCGGGTCGGCCGCGCCCGAGGTTCGGGTCGATATCGCGATCCCGGCGGCGCCGTCGGGCGCCCGACCGATCGATGCGGCCCTGGGAAAGACGTGGTTCAGACGACGGAAAACCGCGTTTTCCGTCGAACATGATCAGGCGAGCACGCCCATGATGTCGGACTCCTTCATGATGAGGAGATCCTGGCCGTCGATCTTGACCTCCGTGCCCGACCACTTGCCGAACAGGATGCGGTCGCCGGCTTTGACGTCGAGGGGCGCGACATTGCCGGACTCGTCGCGGGCGCCGGGGCCGACGGCGACGATCTCGCCCTCCTGCGGCTTCTCCTTGGCGGTGTCCGGGATGATGATGCCGCCCTTGGTCTTCTCCTCGCTCTCGATGCGACGGACGGCAACGCGGTCGTGAAGCGGGCGGAACGGCATGCGGGTCTTCCTTCTTCTTGCCACGGCCGGGAAGCGGCGTGACGACGCGGCCGACCTGGAGGAGCCGACACCCGGACCGGGCGCTGCGACTCTGTGCGGCGGTCTTAGCACTCAATGTCCGGGACTGCTAATGCTGATTCGCCCGCGGACGCGGTGGGCCGTCGTGGGTACCCCGCCGGCGGCTCAGGCGGCGGCGTCGGCCCGCCGCGTGCCGCAGGCGTGGCAGAACCGCTCGAAGGTGCTCTTGCGCTGCCCGCAGGCCGGGCAGCGCTCGAACACGCCGAGCCCGCAATGCGGGCAGAAGTTCGTGGTCGGATCGCCGAGCGCGACGGGGCGCTCGCAGCCGGGGCAGATCTGCCGGGCGAGCCGCGCCAGGGCCTGGTCGGTCGCGATGTCGGTGCGGCGCTCGGCGTCGGGGCGCGTCTCGACCGCCGCCTGCCGCTCGCGGTAGGCCTGGAGCGCGTTGATCGCCGCCCGCCCGGCGACGAGCGTCGCGACGACCCCGACGCCGTAGCGCACGTAGCCGCCGTAGCTCGGCAGGTAGGGCACGAGCTCGACGAAGAACGCGAACGCCGCCGCCAGGGCGAAGCCCCAGACGAAGGGCCAGTTGCGCGTGTGCCGCCGCGTCAGCAGCAGCCAGCCGGCCAGGACCAGGAGCGGCAGCGTCAGCGCGAGCCGGTAGCCGAACACGCGCAGTTCCTGCCCGCGCTCGGCCGCGTCGAGCTTCTCCCGGGCCGCCGCGCGCAGGTCCGCGTCGAGGCTCGCCTGCGCGGTCTCCCGCTCGGACAGGTCGAGCTCGCTGCGGGCCAGGACCTCCAGCCGCTCCTCGATCGCGCGCTCGCCGGCCTTGAGGGCATCGAGCTGCTGCGTGCGGGCGATCAGGCCGGGATCCTGGTCGACGCGCTGCGTCGCGTCGCGGGTCTTCAGCCAGTTGGCGAAGGTCTCGCGCGCCGCCTCGGACGCCGAGCGCGCCGCCGCGAGCGCGAGCTGCGCCTGCTCGCCCTGCCGCCGGACGTCGTCCTGCTCGCGGCGGATCTGCCTGAGGGCGTCGGTCGTGGCCCGGGCCCGGTCCGCGTCGAGGAACTGCTCGAGCCGGTAGCGCTGCTCGACCTGCGGCAGGTCGCCGACGACGAGGGAGCCGAGACCGATCAGGAAGCCCGCGAAGGTGAAGGCCACGAGCCACAGGGCGAGCCCGAACCAGCGCTCGGACAGCCGGGAGCCGGACCGCACCCTAGCGGCCCCGGTCACGACGGGGGACCCGGGCCGGCGGATCCGCTCCCTCGGTGGGGCCGACGCGCGCCCCGCGGGTGCGCTGGCGTCCCGGGCCGACATCGGTGGCTGGCATCGGCGCGTCCCTCCCCCGGGGGCTCACGGGACGACGGTTCCCGATCCCTGCGCGCGTGATCCTCAGAGCCCGGCGCGGGCGCGAGGCGACGGAGGGCCCGAGCAGGACACCGGGCGGCGGCGCAGTCCGGGCGGAGCGGTGATCGGGGCGCCCGTTCGTCCCCATTCCCCGGCCGGAAGGTGACATCGGGTGGGCGTTTCGGCAACCGGTTCTCCCCCCGGGAGCCTCCGGCCGGGGACCCGGCCGGCGCCGCCTGGCGGCGATCCCCGACGCGGCGTACGGCGGCAGCGCGTGCGCGATCCCGTCGGGCGGCGTTCGCTGCCGTCGCGCGCCGGACGCGGGGCCGTCCACGGCCGCGGCACGTTCAAGCGCTAGCGTGTCTCCAGGGCCGCCTCGATGAGGCCGCGCACCGTCGCCCAGGCGGGGGCCGAGGGCGTGACCAGGTCGAAATGCCCGGCCTCCGGGATCTCGACGAGCCGCGGCGCACTCCCGGACCCGCCCCGCGCGGCGCGGGCATAGTCGTGCGCGACCCAGGGCGGCACGAGCCGGTCGAGCACGCCGCTCACCATGACCACCGCGCCTGCCGGCGGCCGGAGGGCCGCGGGCGAGACCTCGGCGAGCGTGTCCGGCGGGGCGAGCCTCTCGAGGATGCCGGGTCCGCACAGGAGGGGCACGAAGCGGGCGAACGCCGCGAGGTCGCCGACGCCGCCCAGACTGATCACCGCCCGCGGCACGACGAGCGGCGGCGCGTGCAGCGGGCTCCCGGCCGGGAGGGAGGCGCGGGAGGCCACCCACAGGGCGAGATGGCCGCCCGCGGAGTGGCCGACCAGCACCACGCGCGCGAGGTCGAGCCGGTGGAGGGCCGCCTCCGCGGCCAGCCTGTCGAGCGCGGCGCCGGCATCCTGGTAGGTACCGGGATAGCCGCCGCCGGCCTCGTTCGCGCGGCGGTAGCCGATGCTCCACACGGCGAGCCCGCGCCGGGTCAGCTCCGGCCCGAGATGCCGCATCTGCTCGCGCCCGGCGGTGGCGGCGCTCCAGCAGCCGCCGTGGATCAGCACCGCGACCGGGTGCGGGCCGGGGCCGGCGGGCAGGAAGACGTCGATGGCCTGCGAGGGGGCCGGGCCGTAGGCGACCTGGAGGGTCGGCTCGGGCCGCGGCAGGTCGCGGAAGGCCGAGAGCTCCACCGGGTCGGCCGCCGCCGGACGGAGCGCCAGCGCGAGCGCGAGCGCGAGGGTTGCGCAACGCTTCATGCCATCCTCCTCGACGGCCGTCCTCGGCCGCCATCGGCGGGTCGCGTTCGCGGGCCATCCTAGCAGATCCGCGGCCGCTCTGCGCCCCGGCGGCGGTCCGCCCGCCTCGACGTTCACGGCTCTGCCCGCCGCGCGATGGCGCCCGAGCGGGCGTGCCCGGCGGGACGCGGGCCCCCGACCCGGGTGACCGGGGTGGCGGGTGGCGGGTGCCCTCAGAGCTGCGCGCCGAGCTCGGAGGAGAGACGCTCGGCCGCCTCCCGCAGGCGCGTCTCCAGGTGCCCGGCCTGCTCCGCCGTGAGGCGCGACGACGGGCCCGACAGCGCGAGGGCCCCGATCAGCCGCCGCTCGGTGCCGAAGATCGGCATCGCCAGGGACGCGACGTGCGGATCGGTGATGCCCGACGTGTAGATCGGCAGCCTGACGTCCCGCGGCCCGGAGGGCGCGCGATCGCCGAAGGTGGCCAGGACCTGGGCGATGGCCGAGTTGTCCATCGGCCGCATGTCGCCCGGCCGGACGTTCATGCGCAGCGGGTGCGGCGAGTCCGCCCGGAACAGGCAGAGCCTCTGATTGCCCCGGCGGATGTAGAACGACGCCGTCTCGAGCGACTCGGCGGCGAGGCGCTCGAGCACCGGGACGACCCGCTCCTCCAGGGCGAAGGATTGCTGGTAGACGGAGCCGATCCGGGCGGCCTCGACGCCCAGGCGGTAGCGTCCGTCGTCCAGGCGTTCGATCAGGTCGAACTTCTCGAGCGAGATGCACAGCCGCATGATGGTGCTCTTCACGAGCGACGTGCGGCGGGCGATCTCCGACAGTTCGAGCGCGTCGTCGCCGCGCCGGAACGCCGTCAGCACCGTCAACACCCTCTCGGCCGAGGCGACTCCCTCGAGCTTGGGCCTCCGTCGAGCCTCTCTCGGCATGCCTCGCGCACTCGCTCACCCGTCGGACGTTCGACGAGGCACCCCATAGCGGCCCCGCCACCGGCCAGCAAACCGCCCGGCCGGCCCTGCGGGGACTTGACCCGCGGGCGCGCTCCCTGTACTCAAAATGAAACGCCGTTGCGAAATCGGCCAGGGAGTGAGCGTCATGACATCGGGGCGGCCCGTGGAGCCGGCATCGGCGCGTATGGCAGCGGTCGACGAGCCCGCGCTCCACCGCAAGATGCTGCGGCGCATCCTTCCATTCCTCTTCCTCTGCTACGTGGTCAGCTACCTCGATCGCGTGAACGTCGGCTTCGCGGCGCTCACGATGAACCAGGACATCGGCCTCAGCCCGACGGCCTTCGGGGTCGGCGCGGGCCTGTTCTTCTTCGGCTACTTCATCGCCGAGATCCCCAGCAACCTGATCATGATGCGGGTCGGGGCCCGCCTCTGGATCGCCCGGATCATGATCACCTGGGGCCTCGTCTCGGCGGCGACCGCGTTCGTGACGGGTCCGGTGCAGTTCGGCATCGCGCGCTTCCTGCTCGGCCTCGGCGAGGCGGGTTTCGTGCCCGGGGTGTTCCTGTACCTGGGCCTGTGGTTCCCGTCCGCCGTCCGGGCCCGGGCGACGGCGCTGTTCCTGCTCGGGATCCCGGTCGCCAACATCGTCGGGTCGCCGATCTCGGGGGCGCTGATCCAGCTGGAGGGCTTCGGCCTCAAGGGCTGGCAGTGGCTGCTCGTCCTCGAGGCAGTCCCGGCGATCGTCCTCGGCGTCGCCTGCCTGTTCGTCCTGACCGACCGGCCCGAGAAGGCCGCCTGGCTGTCGGCCGGCGAGCGCGACGTCCTGGTGGCCCGGCTCGCGGCGGAGCGGGCCGCCATCGAGCGCAAGCACAGCTTCACGCTGGCGCAGGCCCTGTCCAACTGGCGGGTGCTGACGCTCGCGGTCGTCAATTTCTGCGCCATTATCGGCTCGCTGGGCATCGGCCTCTGGCTGCCCCAGATCATCAAGCAACTCGGCCTCGCCACCTCCCTCGTCGGGGTCGTAACCGCGATCCCCTACGTCTGCGGCGCGGTCGCCATGGTGGTGTGGGGCCGGATGTCGGACCGGGGCAGCGACCGCACGATCTATCCGGCCCTCTCGCTGCTCCTCGGCGCGGCCGCCTTGATGGGGAGCGCCTTCACCCCCTCGCCGCTCCTCACGATCGCCGCCCTCTGCGTCGCGGTGGCGGGCATCAACTCCTTCGTGGCGACCTTCTGGGCCGTGCCGTCGGGCTTCCTCACCGGCCGCGCGGCGGCGGGCGGCATCGCGATGATCGTCTCCATCGGCAACCTGGGGGGCTTTGCCGGGCCCTACATGATCGGCTTCGTGCGCGACCTCTCGGGCGGGTTCACGGCGCCCCTCGTCGCGGTCGGCTGCTTCCTCCTCGTCGGCGCGACGCTGATGCTCGTCTTCGGCCGCCTCGTCCGGCGCCACGACGTGCCGGCCCCGGTCCCGGCCTGACGCCATGATCCCGCGCCTCGCGCCCGAACCCGTAAGGCTCTCGCTCCACGCGGCCTTCTGCGCCGAGCTGCGGGCGCGGGGCTTCGCGGGCGACCTCTCGCTCGACGCCGCCGACCGCACCGTCCTGGCCACCGACAACTCGATCTACCAGGTCGCCCCGCGGGCGATCGCCTTCCCGCGCGGCCGCGACGACCTCGCCCGCATCGCGACGCTGCTGGCGGAGGAGCGCTTCGCGGACATCCGGATCGCGCCGCGCGGCGGCGGGACCGGCACCAACGGCCAGTCCCTCACGGACGGGCTCGTGGTCGACCTGTCGCGGCACATGAACCGCATCCTGGCGATCGATCCGGAGCGGCGCACGGCGCGGGTCGAGGCCGGCGTCGTCAAGGACCAGCTCAACGCCGCGCTCCGGCCCTTCGGGCTGTTCTTCGCGCCCGAGCTCTCGACCTCGAACCGCGCCACGATCGGCGGCATGATCGCGACCGACGCGAGCGGCCAGGGCTCCTGCCTCTACGGCAAGACCCGCGACCACGTGCTCGCCCTGACGACGGTGCTGTCGGAGGGAACCGTCTGGCACTCGTCCCCCCTCGATCCGTCCGAGCTCGCGGCGGTGCAGGCCCGCCCCGACCGGGCGGGCGCGATCCACCGCGAGGTCGACCGGCTCCAGCGCGAGAACGCGGCGCTCATCGCCGAGCGCTTCCCGCCGCTCAACCGCTGCCTCACCGGGTACGACCTCGCGCATCTCCGGCGCGCCGACGGGCGCTTCGACCTCAACGCGGTCCTGTGCGGCTCGGAGGGCACGCTCGGCCTGCTCGCGGAGGCGACGCTGAACGTGCTGCCGCTGCCGGGCCACGCGGCCCTGGTCGCCCTGCGCTACGCCGGCTTCGACGCGGCGCTGCGCGACGCGCAGGCGCTCGCCCCGTTCGGGGCGGCCTCGATCGAGACGGTCGATTCCACCGTGCTGGCGCTCGCCCAGGGCGATCCCGTCTGGGCGGGCGTCGCCGCCTTCTTCCCCGAGGATGGCGGGGAGCGGGCGCGCGGCGTCAACCTCGTCGAGTTCGTCGGCCACGCCGCCGCAACGGTCGAGGAGGCGGTCGGGCGCCTCACGGCGGCCCTGGACGCGGCCGGCCCGGTGAATGGGCGCCGCGGCTACGCCGTGGCGCGCGGGGAAGCGGACGTCGCGCGCATCTGGGACATGCGCAAGAAGGCGGTCGGGCTCCTGGGCAGCATGCGGGGCGAGAAGCGGCCGATCGCGTTCGTGGAGGACACCGCGGTCCCCCCCGAGAACCTCGCCGACTTCATCGGCGAGTTCCGGGCCATGCTCGACCGCCGCGGCCTCGATTACGGCATGTTCGGCCACGTGGACGCGGGCGTGCTGCACGTGCGGCCGGCGATCGACATGAAGGCGCCGGGCGCCGAGGCCCTGATCCGGGAGGTCACCGAGGATGTCGTCGCGCTGACGCAGCGCTACGGCGGCCTCCTCTGGGGCGAGCACGGCAAGGGGGTGCGCTCCGAGTTCTCGCCCCGGTTCTTCGGTCCGCTCTACCCGATGCTGCAGGCCGTCAAGGCCGCCTTCGACCCGCGCAACCAGCTCAACCCGGGCAAGATCGCGGTGCCGGAGGGCGGCGCCCTGCTGGCGATCGACGGCGTGCCGACCAAGGGGCAGCGCGACCGCGGGATCCCGCCGGCGGTTCGGGCCGGCTACGACGAGGCGCTCCACTGCAACGGCAACGGCGCCTGCTTCACCTGGGACCCGGACGACGCCATGTGCCCCTCCTGGAAGGGCACGCGCGAGCGCCGGCACTCGCCGAAGGGGCGCGCCCAGCTCATGCGCGAGTGGCTGCGCCGCCTCGCCGCCGAGGGCAGCGACCCCCTCGCCGAGGCCCGCCGGCTGCGCGCGCGGCCGGGCTGGCTCGCCTTCCCGGCCCGGCTCGCCGCGACGCTCCGGCGGCAGGACGACGTCTCGCACGCGGTGCACGAGGCCATGGCGGGCTGCCTCGCCTGCAAGTCCTGCACGGGGCAGTGCCCGATCAAGGTCGACGTCCCGACCTTCCGGGCGAAGTTCCTCGAACTGTATTACGGCCGCTACCTGCGGCCCCTGCGCCACCACGTCGTCGCCGCGCTGGAGGGGCTGGCGCCCTGGCTGGCCAAGGCGCCGCGGCTCGTCAACGGCGCGACGTCGCTCGGCCTCGCGGGGGCTCTCGGCCTCGTCCACACGCCGAAGCTGTCGGGGCTCGATCTCGGGCGGGAGATCGCGCGTCGCGGCGTGGCGCCCGCCGACCCGCAGGCCCTGGCGGCGCTCTCCGCCTCCGAGCGCCTGACGAGCGTCGTCGTGGTGCAGGACGCGTTCACGAGCCACTACGACACGCCGGTCCTGCTCGCCCTCCTCGATCTCCTGGTCGGGATCGGCATCCGGCCCTGGCTCGCACCCTACCGGCCGAACGGCAAGCCGCTGCACGTCCACGGTTTCCTCGGCCGCTTCGAGCGGCTCGCGGCGGCGAACGCGGCCGCGCTCGACCGCCTGGCGGCAACCGGCGTCGCGCTCGTCGGCCTCGATCCCTCGATGACGCTGACCTACCGGTCGGAGTACAGGCAGGCGCTTCCGGGCCGCGACGTGCCGCGGGTCCAGCTCGTCCAGGAATGGCTCGCCGGCCGCCTCGAGCACGCCGCGCGGGCGCCCGGGCGGAAGTCCTACTGGCTGCTGCCGCACTGCACGGAGCGGGCGACGGCGCAGCCCGCCGTGGCGGCGTGGTCGGCGGTCTTCGAGGCCTTCGGCCTCGGGCTCAGGGCGCTGCCCTCCGGCTGCTGCGGCATGGCCGGCACCTACGGCCACGAGGCCGAGCACCGGGCGACGTCCGAGCGCATCTACGCCCTCAGCTGGGCGAGGCACGTGGCCGAGAAGGGCCGGTCGGGCCGCCTCCTGGCCGACGGCTACTCGTGCCGGTCGCAGGCCCGCCTCATCGACGGCGTCCGGCTCCCCCACCCCGTCGAGATCCTCCGCGACCTCGTCGCGGCCGGCGGCGGGGCCGCCGCGGCGCGACGCCCGGCCGCGGCCCCCCTTGACCCGATCCCAACGACACGGAGCCCGTGATGGCAGACCGCAAGCAGTTCAGACTCGGCCTCGTCGGCTACGGCGAGATCGGCAGCACCCTCGGCGCGGGCCTGCGCAAAGCCGGCCTCGAAGCGATCGCGTGCTACGACAGGTACGCCTTCGAGGGCCCCTACGCCGACCTCATCCAGAGCCGGGCCCGGGAGGCCGGCGTCACCCTGGTGCGCTCGAACGCCGAGCTCGCGCAGGCGAGCGACCTGGTCTTCAGCGTGACGCCCGGGGCGGCCTCGCTCGAGAGCGCGGACGCGTTCGCCCCGGTCCTGACGAGCCGGCACACCTTCCTCGACTTCGCGTCCGCCACCCCGAAGATCAAGACCCGCGTGGCCGACGCGCTTGGCCCGAGCGGCGCGCTCCTCGGCGACGGCTCAATCGAGGGAACGCCGCTCCACGGCTACAGCATGCGCATGCTGTCGAGCGGGCCCGCCGGCGAGCGGGTGCGCGACTGGCTGGTGCCCTGGGGCATGCAGATCGAGTTCACGGGCCCGGTCCTCGGCACCGCGTCCGGGATCAAGATCCTCCGCTCCGTCCTGATCAAGGGCATCGAGGCGCTGACCGACGAGATGCTGCTCGCCGCCCGCCAGTACGGGATCGACGAGGTCGTGCTCGCCTCCGCCGCGAAGACGCTGGCGCGGCCCTGGATGGACACCGTCCAGAGCCTGACGCCCTCCGGGACCATCCACGCCAAGCGCCGCGCCGAGGAGCTCGAGATGTCGGCCGACGCCGTCGCGGATGCCGGGGTCGAGCCGATCATGGCCCGCGCGATCGCGTCGCGCCTGCGCTGGAAGGAGAGCCTCGGCCTCAAGGACCACTTCAAGGGCGTGGTGCCGCGGACCTACCAGGAGGCGCTCGACGCCATGGCGCTGAAGGCCGGCCTCGCGCAGCCCGAGCGGGCCTGAGCGCCGCACCCCGCGATTCCCCCCTTCCCCGTCCAGGAGGCAGCCATGTCCATCGGGTTCACGATCCATCCCCGGCCGCGCAAGGTCGACGACGCCACGGTCGCGCGGTTCAAGGCCATCGCGGTCGCGAATATCAGCGACTCGATGAACCGCATGGCGCATGGCGGTCCCCGCCTGCGGCCGCTCCACGCCGGAGGCGTGCTGGCGGGCGCCGCGCTCACGGTGAGGCAGCGCCCGGGCGACAACCTGATGGTGCACGCGGCCCTCAACCGCGCCGGCCCGGGTGACGTCCTCGTGGTCGACGCGGGCGGCGACCTCACGAACGCGATCATGGGCGAGCTCATGCTCGCCCACGCGCAGCAGATCGGGGTCGCGGGCGTGATCGTGAACGGGGCCGTGCGCGATTCCGGGTGGATCCGCGCCAACGCCCTCCCGGTCTTCGCGGCCGGCATCACGCATCGCGGTCCCTACAAGAACGGGCCCGGCGAGGTGAACGCCACGATCGCTCTCGACGGCATGGTGATCCGGCCGGGCGACCTCATCGTCGGCGACGACGACGGGGTCGTCTGCGTGCCCATCGAGCAGGCGGACGAGGTCTACGCGGCGGCCAGCAGGAAGCAGGCGGGCGAGGCCGACACGATGGCGGCCATCAAGGCCGGCACCGTGGACCGCTCGTGGGTCGAGCGCGCCCTGCGGGACGCGGGCTGCGAGGGAGTCTGACCCGCCTGCGGACGGCGGGCACGCGATGACGCGGACCGGCGCCGGTGGCGCCGGGGCCGCACCGATGAAGAACCCGGGAGGACAGGACGTGAGCGTCTCCGAACAAGCGCCGCAATCCCTCGAGACCGCGACCATGCGCCGGGTCATCCTTCGGCTCGTGCCGTTCCTGATGGTCTGCTACTTCTTCGCCCTGCTCGACAGGGTCAACGTCGGCTTCGCCGCGTTGCAGATGAACAAGGATCTCGGGCTCACGCCCGCGATGTTCGGCTTCGCGGCGAGCCTGTTCTTCGTCTCCTACTTCCTGGTCGAGGTCCCGAGCAACCTCGCGCTCCAGCGCGTCGGCGCGCGGCGCTGGATCGCCCGGATCATGATCACCTGGGGTCTCGTGACGATGGGCATGGCCCTGGTGGCGGGGCCGTACTCCCTCTACGCGATGCGCTTCGTCCTGGGCGCGGCCGAGGCCGGCTTCTTCCCGGGCGCCATCCTCTACCTGACCTACTGGCTGCCGAGCGCGTACCGGGCGCGCATCCTGGCGACGTTCACGGTCTCGATCCCGCTCGCGACCTTCCTGGGCTCGCCCCTCTCCGTGTCGCTCCTCGAACTCGACGGGGCCCTCGGGCTCAAGGGCTGGCAGTGGCTGTTCGTGCTGGAGGGCGTCCCGACCATCCTGCTTGGGATCTGCTGCCTGTTCGTGCTGACGGACAGGCCCCGTGACGCCGCCTGGCTCGATGCGCCGCAGCGCGCCTGGCTCGTCGGGCGCCTCGCCGAGGAGGCGGCCCGCAGGACGCCCGTCGGCCACATCTCGCTGTGGCAGCTCGCGCGCAACAAGTACTTCGTGACCATGGCGCTCGTCTGCGCGGGAGCGTCCGCGACCGGGAGCGTGCTGTCGGTCTGGCAGCCGCAGATCATCAAGGCGTACGGGCTGACCAATCTCCAGACCGGCTTCGTCAACGCGATCCCGTACGGCTTCGCCACGGTACTGATGATCCTGTGGGGCCGCCGGTCGGACCGCAGCGGCGAGCGCACCTGGCACACGGCGCTCCCGCTGACGCTCGCGGCCTTCGGCCTGGCCTACCTGAGCCTGTCGGGCAGCCTCGCGACGACCATCGCGGCCGTGACCTGCGCGCTCGTCGGCGCCTACGCCTTCAAGGGGCCGTTCTGGGCCCTGTCGGCGGGCTGGCTGTCGGCCGGGACGCTGGCGGCGGGCCTCGCGGGGATCAACGCGATCGCGAACCTCATCGGCGGCGGCCTGATGGTGAACGTCGTCGGCCTGGTGAAGGAGGCGACCGGGAGCTTCGCCCTCGGCATGCTCCCGGTCGCGGCGCTCGACGCGGCCGCCGCACTCAGCGTCCTGATGATCAGCCGCGCGCATGCCCGCGACACCCGCGCGGCAATGGCCGCGGCCTGACCTCGAGGCCGTCGACCCGCGTGGTGCGGCGGTCGGTCGAACCGCCGCGCGGATTCTCTCATCCCTCGAGGGCCACGATGTCGTTCTTTTCTCCCCCGCCGATCGTGACGGCCGAGATCTTCACGCGCCTGCCGGACCGGTTCCGCAAGCCGACGGCCACCGCCTGGGCGAGCGCGAACCGCGGCGGGCAGGCCATCGACTCCTTCCTCGAGGGCCCGGTCTTCGACCGCGCCGGCCGGCTCTACGTGACCGACATCCCGTTCGGCCGCATCTTCCGCATCGACCCGGACGGGACCTGGGAGCTCGTCGCCGAGTACGACGGCTGGCCGAACGGGCTGAAGATCCATCGCGACGGGCGCATCTTCATCACCTGCTACAAGCGCGGGATCCTGCTCCTCGACCCCGAGGCCGGGTCGGTGACGCCGTTCCTGGAGAATGCCGGCTCGGAGGGATTCCGGGGCGTCAACGACCTCACCTTCGCGGGAAACGGCGACCTCTACTTCACGGACCAGGGCCAGACCGGCCTCCAGGACCCGACCGGCCGGGTCTACCGCCTGCGCGCCTCCGGCGAGCTGACCTGCCTCGTCGACACGGTGCCGAGCCCGAACGGCATCGTGGTCGACAGCGCCATGGCGAACCTCTTCGTCGCCGTGACGCGGGCGCAGCAGATCTGGCGCATCCCGCTCGGGACGAGCGGGCTCGTGTCGAAGGTCGGGGTGTTCTCGCAGCTCCACGGCGGGCTCGGCGGCCCGGACGGCGTCGCGCTCGACGCCGAGGGCTGCCTCGTCGTCGCCCATACCGGCTTCGGCTCGGTCTGGCGTCTGTCGCCGGTCGCCGAGCCGCTCCTGCGCGTGGTGTCCCCGGCCGGCCGCTCGACCACCAACGTGGCGTATGGCGGGCCGGACCGCGCGACCCTCTTCATCACCGAGTCCGAGACCGGGAGCATCCTGACGGCGCGGATGCCCGCCCCCGGTCAGGCCCTGTTCTCGCACGCCTGAGCGGACCCGCGCCCATGACACATCCGATGCCTCATCCGATGACGCGGCGCGATCACCTCGCGCTCCTCGCGAGCGCGGCGGCGCTCTGCGCCGGCCCGCGGCCCGCCGCCGCTGAGGCCGTGCGCTGGTCCGCCGGGACCGACCGCCCCACGTTCACCGTGCCCCCGGACGCGACCGACTGCCACCACCACGTCTACGACGCGCGCTTTCCCCCGGCGCCTGCCGCGACCCTGCGGCCGCCCGATGCCGGTGCCGACGATTACCGGCAGTTGCAGCGCCGGCTCGGCCTCACGCGCAACGTCGTGGTGCAGCCCTCGACCTACGGGACCGACAACCGGCTGCTCGTCGAGACGGTCAAGGGCTTCGGCAGCGGCGCGCGGGGCGTCGCGATGCTCGACGCAAGCGTCGCGCCGGCCGAGCTGCGCCGCCTGCACGAGGCCGGCATCCGGGGCGTCCGGTTCGGCACGCGGCTCCCGGGCGGCGCGCCGATGGACGACCTGGAGCCGGTCGCCCGCAAGGTCGCGGAGCTCGGCTGGCACATCCAGCTCGTGTCCGACGGCGAGACGATCGTCGCGCTGCGGGACGCGCTCGAGCGCCTGCCCGTCCCCGTGGTGTTCGACCACATGGGCCACGTTCCCGAGCCGGCCGGTCCCGACCATCCGAGCTTCCGGGTGATCGCGGGTCTGATCGAGAGGCGCGGCGCCTGGGTGAAGCTGACCGGCGCCTACCTCCTGTCGAAGTCCGGCCCGCCCCGCTACGCCGACCGGGGCCGGCTCGCCCGCGCCTATGTCGGCCTCGCCCCGGAGCGGCTCGTCTGGGGGAGCGACTGGCCGCACCCGACGGCGCCCGCCGACGGCAAGCCCGACGACGCCGTCCTGCTCGACCTGCTGGCGGAGTGGGCGCCGGATCCGGAGCTGCGCGCCCGGATCCTCGTCGCCAATCCCGCCCGGCTCTACGGGTTCTGAGGCCGGCGGGGGGCAGCGACCGGCGGCCTGCCAGCGGGACGGGACGCCCGATCCGCGGGCCGCCGGCACCTGCGAGGCGCCGCGGCCCGCCCAACGACGAGGGGAGAGTGAACCATGACGGTGTTCGACTGGTCGCGGCGCGACATCGTGAGGGCGGCGGGCGCCTGCGCCCTCGCGGCTGCCGGCACCCGGAGCGGCCCGGCCGCGGCGCGAGGCGCCGTCCCGTTCTCGTCCGGCACGGAGGCGCCGAGGACGGCCGCGCCGCCCGGCGCGTGCGACGCGCACATCCACATCTTCTCGAAGCGCTTCCCCGCCTCGGCCCACTGGCGGGGCGAGCCGGTCGTCGACAGCGACGTCGCGGCCTACCGCCTGCTCCAGGAGCGGATCGGCACGAGCCGCGTCGTCGTGGTGACGCCCTCGACCTACGGCGTCGACAACCGCGCCACGCTCGACGGGGTCGCGCAGTTCGGGTCGTCCGCGCGCGCGGTCGTCGTCGTCGACGAGGATATTCCGGATGCCGAGCTCGGGCAGATGGCCGCCCGGGGCGCGGTCGGCATCCGGGTGAACTTCGTGACGCCGCAATCCTGGGGCGTCACGACCGCCGAGCGCCTCGAGACGATGGCCCGGAAGGTCGCGCCGCTCGGCTGGCACGTGCAGGTGTACATGACCGGCGACCAGATCGCCGACCTCGCCGACGTCCTGTCGCGCCTGCCGACGCCGCTCGTCATCGATCACCTGGCCCGGCTGCCGCCCGGCCAGGGGGAGAGCCACCGGGCCTACCCGGCGGTCCGCAGGCTGCTCGACGGCGGCCGGACCTGGATGAAGCTGTCGGGCGCCTACCTCAACACCGCGAGCGGCCCGCCCTCGTACCGCGACGCCGGCGCGGTGGCGGCGGCGTTCGCCAAGGCCGCGCCCGAGCGCATGGTCTGGGGCAGTGACTGGCCCCACCGCGGCGAGAAGCACCTGCCCGACGACGCCGTCCTGTTCGACCTGCTGGCGGAATGGGCACCGGACGAGGCCGCGCGACGCCGGATCCTCGTCGACAACCCGGGCCGCCTCTACGGCTTTCCGACGGTGTGAGCGGGCCGTCCCGCCCGCATCCAGGACCACGAGGGGCGCGGCTGCCGTCGGTCAGCGCGATCCGCGCCGGGCGCGAGGCCGTGAGCCGGGGCCTCTCCGATGCCGCCGGAGCCACCGAGCACCGGGGCCTGCATCCCGGCGAGGGAGGGGGAGGTCGCGCGGACGGGGTGCATGGTCGATCCCTCCCGGCCGATCCGGCGAAACCCTGGACGAGGTCTCGCCGCGCGGGAGCGGAGAGGCGGGAGGGAACCGCGGTCGCGGCCAGCGTCGCGACCAACAGCGACGTCCGCCCCGCGCCTCAGCCCGCCGGCGCCAGGGCGTAGACCCGCCGGGCGGTGCCGGCGAAGAACGCCTCCTGTTCGGCGGGCGGGAGCGGCGCCGCGATGGCCTTCATGCCGCCCAGGATCTCCGGGAGCGTGGCGCAGAGGCTGTCGACCGGGAAGTTCGAGCCGAACATGGCCCGCTCGGCGCCGAACAGCTCGATCACCGCGCGCACCACGGGGCCGTTGCTCTCCGGCGTCCAGGCCTGCCCGGGCTGGCCGAGGCCCGAGACCTTCACGGCGACGTTCGGGCAGCCGGCGAGGCGGGCCATCGCGGCCCGCCAGCCCGCGAGGCTCGCGGGGTCGCGCGCGGCGGGCAGGCCCGCGTGGTTCAGGATGATCGTCGTCCCGGGGAAGTCGCGGGCGAGCTCGACCGCCTCGTCGAGGTTCCACCACGGCGTCTGGAGGTCGAAGCGCAGGCCGTGCCGGGCGAGCCGCGCGAAGCCGGCCCGCCAGGCGGGGTCGGACATCAGCGTGCGGGAGCGGCCCGCCTCCTCGGGACGCGCGGGCCCGCCCGGCTTGTGGCGGACGCTGCGCACCAGCGGGAAGGCGGCCTGCCGCGCGAGGACGTCGGCGGCGTCGGCCCGGTCGAGCCAGGCCTGCGCCACGATCGCGCCGGGCAGCCCGTGGCGCGCGGCGAGACCTGAGGCGTAGGCCGTCTCGCCGATCGGGTCGGCGGGGTCCCACTCGGTCTCGACGTAGACGCTCGCGGCGATCCGGTGCGGGCCGGCGTCGCGCCGGTAATCGTCCGGCAGGTAGCGCCGCTTGATCGCGTCGTAGTTCCCGTACCGGAACGGGATGCGCGCCTCCGGCCGCAGCCAGGGGTGCGGGTTGCGGTCGGGCTCCCAGAAATGCTGGTGGGCGTCGACGACGGGCCCGTCGTAGATCCGGCTCGCCATCTCACGCCCTCCCGGCCGGACGGGCCTGCGGGAACGCGATCAGGAGCGTGCCCAGCACGTACAGGACCGCGCAGGCCGCGAAGTAGAGCAGCACCGCCAGGTAGGTGCCGGTCGTCTGCAGGACGAAGCCGGTGATGATCGGCACCGCGATGCCGCTGGCGCTGCCGGCGAAGTTCATCGTCCCGCCGACGACCCCGACCTTGTCGCGGGGCGCAAGCATCACCGGCAGGCTCCAGTACAGGCTGCCCCAGTAGAGGAAGAACAGGGTCGCCGAGAGGATCGCCACCGCGGCGACCGGGTCGGCGACCTGCGGCAGGGCCAGGAAGGCCGCCGCGACCGCGAGGCCCGAGGCGCCGAGCATCCCCTTGTAGATCCGGCCGCGGGAGAGGCCGCGGGCGAAGAGCCAGTCGGCCGAGAAGCCGGCGAAGAGCGAGCCCGCCATCCCGCACAGGAAGATCACGAAGGTGGCGTAGCCCATCTGCTTGAGGTCGAAGCCGCGGGCCTGGGCGAGGTAGCTCGGCCCCCAGGTCAGGAGCCCGAAATTGATCATCGCCCAGCTCATCCGCCCGACGAGGAGGCCGGTCATCGAGCGCGCGGTGATCCGATCGGGCGCCGTCTCGGCGGCCGGGGCCGCCCCGCCCGCCGCGGCGCCGCGGATGCGCGCCAGCTCGGCCGGGTTGACGCCCGGGTGGCGCGCGGGGTCGTCGCGCAGGGTCCGCCAGGCCAGGTAGCCGAGGGCGATCGTGGCGAGGCCCGCCGCCAGGAAGGCGAGGCGCCAGGAGCCGAGCCAGAGGATCAGGAAGGCGATGATCGCGCCCCCGAAGGCCGCCCCGAGGGGGGAGCCGGAATCCATCAGCACGGCCCCGCGCCCGCGCTCCTCCGGCGAGAGCCAGAGCGCGTTGAGCTTGGCGCCCGCCGGGAAGAGCGGCGCCTCCGCGGCGCCGAGGCCGAGCCGGGTCAGGAGCAGGCTCGTGCCCCCGGTCGCCGCGGCGGCGAGCGCCTGGAACAGGCCCCAGCCGATCGTCGCCCCGGCGATGAGCCGGCGCGGCCCGAAGCGGTCGATCAGCCAGCCGCCCGGCACCTGGAGCAGGGCGTAGGTCCAGAAGAACGCGCTGAGGATCAGGCCCTGCATGGTGGGCGAGAGCGAGAATTCCCGGGCGATGGTGGGCATCGCGATCGAGAGCGCCGTGCGGTCGATCAGGTTGATCACCACCAGCACGAACACCACCGCGAAGATGCGCCAGCGCACCGCCGTGGGCGCGGCCTCCGCGGCCTCGTGGGCATTCGCCGTCGTCACGATCATCCGTTGGTTCCTCCCTGTCGGGTCGGGTGGGCGGGACTTCTGCGGCCCCGCCTCGGGGTTGGGCGTGTCGCGTGCCCGGTCCGGGCGCGCCGCGGCTGACCGCCTCAGCGGTTCACGAGCTTGGCCGGGATGAGGAAGATCAGGCCCGCGGCCAGGATCAGGGCGGCGGCCAGGAACAGGATCGAGAACTCCGTCTTGCCGGTGGCCTGGGAGGTCCAGCCGATGATGGCGGGCCCGAAGAAGCCCGAGAGGTTGGCGAAGGAGTTGAGCACCGCGAGCCCGCCCGCCGCCGCGACGCCGCTCAGCATGGCGGTCGGCAGGTTCCAGAACAGCGGCGGGATCGCCATGATGCCCGCGGTGGCGACGCAGAGGGCGAGGAGGCCGAGCACGGGATCGTGCTGCCAGACCACCGACAGGACGAGCCCGGCGGCGCCCGTCAGGTAGAGGGCGGCGAGGTGCCAGCGGCGCTCACGCGTCCGGTCCGAGCTGCGGCTGACCAGGACCATCGAGCCGATCGCGCACAGGCTCGGCAGGGCCGACATCAGGCCGACCGTGACCGGGTCCTTCACCCCCATGTTGACGATGAGGGTCGGCAGCCAGAAGTTCAGGCCGTAGAGGCACAGGTTGCAGACGAAGAAGATCCCGGTCATCAGGATCAGGTAGCGGTTGGTGAGCGCGTCCCGCAGGGACAGTGCCGGCTTACCCGCGCGCTCCCGCTCCACGTCGGCGCGGATCAGCGCCTTCTCGTCGGCGGTGAGCCAGGCCGCATCCTCGACCCGGTCCTGCAGCACGAGGTAGAGCGCGACGCCGACGACGATGCTGGGCAGCGCCTCCAGGACGAACAGCCACTGCCAGCCCGCGTAGCCGAGGGCACCCGACAGGGTGCCGAGGATCGCGCCCGAGACCGGCCCGCCGACGAAGCCCGCGACGCCGAGCCCGATGAAGAACAGGCCGACCACGCGCCCGCGCCGGTCGGCCGGGAACCAGGCGCCGAGGTAGTAGATCACGCCCGGCATGAAGCCGGCCTCGGCGAGGCCGAGGGCGAAGCGGACAGCGTAGAACTGCCACGGCGTCTGGACCAGCATCGTCAGGGCCGAGATCACCCCCCAGGTGATCATGATCCGGGCAAGCCAGGTGCGCGCGCCGACGCGGTGCAGGATGAGATTGCTCGGCAGCTCGAACAGGAAGTAGCCGAGGAAGAAGATCCCGGCGCCGGCGCCGTAGACGGCGTCGCTGAACTTCAGGTCGGCGGCCATCTGCAGCTTCGCGAAGCCGACGTTGACCCGGTCGAGGTAGGCCGCCAGGAAGGCCAGGATCAGGATCGGGACGATGCGGGCCGTCGCCTTCCGGTACGCGGCGTCGCGGACCGTCTGCGCGGGGAGCGCGGCGACGGCGGCTGTGGCGGACATGGGCTTCCTCCTGCGGTGCTGCGGATGCCGGCTTCTCGCCGTGCGCGGATAATCGGTGCCTGCGGAGCGACGGTCGGACCGCCCGCGATCACTCGTCCCGGAGCCGGAACGGTGGCTCGGAGGGTCCCGGACGTCGGTCGGACGGAGCGTCAGCGCACCTTCGGACCGGCGTCCCG
The DNA here is from genome assembly GCF_003574465.1 of Methylobacterium crusticola. Classification (GTDB taxonomy): domain Bacteria; phylum Pseudomonadota; class Alphaproteobacteria; order Rhizobiales; family Beijerinckiaceae; genus Methylobacterium; species Methylobacterium crusticola. Next base: position 113,998 of record NZ_QOWC01000001.1, on the reverse strand, counting down.
CGCGGGATGGCCGCGCGGCCCGCCGGCGCAACGGTCGGATCCGGGCGTGGCGCCCGGGCTCGTGGAGGAAAACGGTCGGCTGCCGGGCGGAGCAGGAGGATGCCGCCGCGCCGGCGCGGCCGCCACGATGCGGCGCAGGCGGGAGGCGGCGGGGCCGGGCCCGGTGGCGCCCGCCGCGAGGCGGGCCGCCGAGGCATTCGCCCGGTCGGTGCGGGGCGGGACGGACGTCGTGCGGAGCAGGGCGCGCACGACGCTCGGCGCACCCCGGCGAGAGCCGGACATCGGGTTTCCTCCAGGCTGCGCGCGACGGGTGCGGGCTCTGCCGGCCCGCTCGTCGCCCCGCGCGACGGCGAAGTCAGTGCGCGGCGGCAGCCATGCGGGCGGCGATCAGGAGGGCGGCGCGGCTCGCGCCCGGGTTGGCGATCCCCTGGCCGGCGATGTCGTAGGCCGAGCCGTGGGCGGGGGTGCAGATCGGGAACGGGAAGCCGCCGAGCAGGGTCACGCCGCGGTCGAAGCCGACGAGCTTCATGGCGATCTGGCCCTGGTCGTGGTACATCGTCACGACCGCGTCGAAGGCGCCCTTGAGGGCGCGCACGAACACCGTGTCGGGCGGGTAGGGCCCGGCTGCGTCGAGACCCTCGTCGCGCGCCGCCTCGACCGCCGGCCCGATCACCTCGATCTCCTCGCGCCCGAAATTGCCGCCGTCGCCGGCGTGCGGGTTGAGGCCCGCCACCGCGATCCGCGGGCGCGCGATGCCGGATTCCACGAGCGAGGCGTTCGTCAGGCGGATGCCGCGCAGCACGGCCTCGCGGGTGATGAGCTCCGCCACCCGCGAGAGCGGCACGTGCGAGGTCACGCGGGCGTTCCAGAGCCCCTCGAGAATGTTGAACTCGCTCGCCGGCCCGTCGAGGCCGAGCACCTCGGCGGTGTAGCCGATCTCGTCGTCGTAGGGCGGGTGAGCCATCCGCATGGCGGCCTTGTTGAAGGGCGTGAAGCAGACGGCGCCCGCGCGCCCGGAGGCGGCCAATTCCAGGCAGGTGCGGAAGTTGTCGAGGGAGAAGCGGCCGCCCGCCGCGCCGGCGACGCCGCGTGCGACCGTGTCCGGGTCGAGGTGGCCGAGGTCGAGGAGGACCGGGCGGCCGGCCGGGGTCGGATCCGCGCCGGGCTCGCGCCGCTCGACGTCGAGGTCGAGGCCCGCCTCCGCGGCGCCGCGGGCCAGCACCCGGGCGTCGCCGACCACGATCAGCGAGGCGGCCGCCGCGACCTCCTGGTCCGCCACCATCCGGGCGGCCAGCTCCGGCCCGATCCCGGCGGGGTCGCCGATGGCGAGGGCGATGACGGGCTTGGTCGCGGCGGACGGGTCGGCTGGCATGACGGCGCTCTTCGTGGCTGTGGCGTGCCGTACCGGTACCATCGACGCACCCTGTATGCAAGTATGCTGCATACAGGATGAAGGCGTGGTGGGTGCCCGCGACGCCGTGCTAGGATGGCGGACTTCACGCGAGGCGGGACGATGCAGGGGATCGACGGGGGCGTGTCGGCCCTGGACCGGGTGACGCCGCTGAACCGGCGCACGCTCCACGACGAGCTCGTCGGGCGCATTCGGGACATGATCATCGAGGGACAGCTCGCCCCGGGCGGCCGCATCCACGAGGGCCAGCTCGGCCAGGCCCTCGGCGTCTCCCGCACGCCCCTGCGCGAGGCCTTGAAGTTCCTGGCGAGCGAGGGGCTGATCGACCTCGTGCCGGGCCGGGGCGCGGTGGTGCGCCGCCTCACCGCCCACGACGTGCGCGACATGCTCGACGTGCTGGTGGCCCTGGAGACCACGGCCGGGCGCCTGCTCTGCCGGCGCGCCTCCGATGCCGAGATCGCGGCGGTCCGGACCCTGCACGACGAGATGATGGGCTTCTACGCCGACCGTAACCGGCTCGAGTACTACAAGCGCAACCAGGCGATCCACGCCGCCATCGCGGCGCTCTCGGGCAACGCATTCCTGGCCGCCTCGCACGAGGGCATCCAGTCCCGCCTGCGCCGGATCCGCTTCATCGGCAACGAGGGGCCGGAGAAGTGGGCGGGCGCCGTGGCCGAGCACGAGGAGATGATCGCCGCCCTGGAAGCGCGCGACGCCGACCGCCTCGCCGCCATCATCGCCCGGCACCTGGAGCGGACCTGGGAGCGGGTGCAGGGGGTGATCTGACGGGTGATCCGGCAGGCGGCCGGCGCCGCGGGCGGCGGGTCCGGAGGCGGCGCGGCGCCGAGCGACCTGCGGCGCCCTGACCCTGAGCGGCCCCCGGTGCCGCGGCGGGCGGGCCGTGGGCGCTCGTGCCCCTTGTTCAGCCGCGATCATGCGCGGCAGAAAGCGCGCGCGCGGGCACCGACCTACGGTTTGATCACGGCGAGAACCGCGATGGCCACCAGGGCCGGCACGATCAGGGCCGAGACCCGCGGCGGCGCGGCGCCATCCCCTCTGCCCAGGCGCCGGATCCGGCCCGATTGCAGGCCGTGGATGGCCGACAGCAGGACGGCGAGGACCAGCTTCGCCTGAAGCCATCCCGCGGCGAACCAGCCCCCCGTGACGGCGAGCCCGAGGCCGAGGGCCCACACGCCGAGAAGGGCGGGCATCGTGACCCGCCGGTCCCAGCGCAGCAGGGCGGCCGCGAGCGGGGCGACGCGGTCGGGCGCCGCCCGTCCGGCGGCAAGCAGCAGGCCGTTGGCGACGACCCCGCCGACGAACAGGAGCGCGCAGGCCACGTGCAGCGCCTTCAGCCACGGGTAGGCGTCCACCGCCGTCATGCCCCGGGCCGGTCTTCGACCGCCCGCGCGGCGCGCCGCGCGACGGCGCGGGCCGCGAGGAAGCCCGCGAAGGGAACGACGGCCGCCAGGAGCAGCCGGGCCGCCTCGCCCCGCGTCCACAGGCCCGCGCCGACGGACTGGAGGACCAGCCAGAGATAGGCGACGAAGGCGAGGCCGTGGAGCGGGCCGAGGACGCGCACCGCCAGGGGCCAGTCGCCCAGGTGCTTGAGCGGGACCGCGACCCCGACGAGGAGGAGCAGCGTCGTCGCCTCTGCGGCCGCCGCGATCCCGAGCAGGCGGAGCTGCCGCGGGTCGGTGCCCGCGCCCTCCCCCGCCGTGCCGACCGGCTCGCCCCGGCCGAGGTCATGACGCCACGCGCGTCCTTGCCGAACCGTGCTCACATGCCCCCTCCGCGTGCCCTGCCCCGGCGGTCTACCGGGTGAGCCGGCCCGGGGCGAGTGGCGGAAACGACATCCACCGATCGCTTCCTGCCAATCGACGGAGCCTGTATGACGGTGCCGCAACCGGGAGGCGGGGACGGCATGGCTCACATCGTCGGGGTGCTCGCGCTGGACGGGGTGGTGCCCTTCGACCTCTCGATACCCTGCGAGGTGTTCGGCCGCGCCGAGGCCCGCAACGGCACGCCGTTCTACGACGTCCGCGTCTGCGGCGAGGCGCCCGAGATCCGCGCGCGCCCGTTCGGCGTGCGCCCGCCCTACGGACTGGACGCGCTCTCCTCGGCCGACACGCTCGTCATCCCAGGCATCGAGGATCCGTTGCGGCCGGTCGCGCCGGTCGTCCTGGACTGCATCGCGCGCGCCTGGGCGGCCGGCGCGCGGGTCGCCTCGATCTGCTCGGGGGCCTTCGTGCTCGCCGCGACGGGTCTGCTGGACGGACGCCGCGCCACCACCCACTGGCTCGCCGCGGGCGACCTCGCCGCGCGCTACCCGGCCGTCGCGGTGGACCCGAACACGCTGTTCGTCGACGAAGGGCGCATCATCACGTCGGCAGGCGCCGCCGCGGGCCTGGACATGTGCCTGCACCTCGTGCGGCGCGACCTCGGTCAGGCGGCGGCCGCGCACGCCGCCAGGATCGCGGTCGCCCCCCTCGACCGCGACGGCGGCCAGGCCCAGTTCATCCGGCACGAGCCGCCACGCACCACCGCCAGCCTCGCCCCCGTGCTCGAATGGCTGCTCGCGAACGTCGACCGGCCACTCGGCGTCGCCGCGATGGCGCGGCGCGCGGGCATGAGCGAGCGCACCTTCGCGCGGCGCTTCCAGGAGCAGACCGGAACCACCCCCAAGCAGTGGTTCCTGTCGGCCCGGATCAGGCGCGGACAGGAACTGCTGGAGGGCGGGGGCGCGTCGGTCGACGCGGTCGCGCTGGCGAGCGGCTTCACGTCGCCGGTCACGTTCCGGGCGAGCTTCCGCAGGCTCATCGGGATCGGCCCGGCGGCTTACCGGGCCCGCTTCAGCGCCGGGCGCTGAACGCCCTGGCGGAGACCCCCGGGGCCGCGCCGGGGGTGCCCGTGAGTCCCGGTGAGCGGGCGTCCAGTCGAACGCAAGACCGGGGGACGCCGTTCGACCGCGCGCCGAGGACAAGCGGCAGCAGCGCGCGGCAGGAGCAGGAGGCGCGCGGAGTCTCGACCTTGCGCCGATCTTGACAGGCCTCGCCTCCGGGAGATCCATTGCAGCGGGTGCGGACGACCGGGTCCCGCGCGGGTCCGGCGGGCGGACCGGGCGACGCCGCCGCCGCGCAGCCGGTCTCGAGGCGCGGTTGGGTGTCCGCGGCGACGCCGACCCGGGCAACCGCCCACGAACCCGGGACGGAGCAGGTCATCATCTACACGTTCGGCCCCTTCCGCCTCAGTCCCGCAGAACAGCTCCTGCTCAGGGGCGACGCGCCGGTCCGGCTCGGGGGTCGGGCGCTGGAGATCCTGACGGCGCTCGTCGAGCAGGCGGGCGAGGTCGTCAGCCAGGACGACCTGATCGGCCGTGCCTGGCCCCGCACGCACGTCGACCGGTCGAACCTCAAGGTCAACGTCGCGGCCATCCGGCGGGCGCTGGCGGGGGCGGACGCGAGAGACCGCTACATCGTCACGGTCAACGGTCACGGCTACCGCTTCGTGGCGCCGGTCCAGACGGCCCGGCCCCGCGAGCAAGCCGGCCGGCGGCACGCCCTGCCGCCGGCGCCGCGCCTCGTCGGACGGGACGAGGACGCGGCCGCCGTCGCGGAGCGTCTCCGCTCGCACCCGCTCGTCACGGTCACGGGTCCCGGCGGGATCGGCAAGACGTCGCTCGCCGTCGCGGTCGCCCATGCCGCCGCGTCAGCGTTCCCGGACGGCGCCTGGCTTCTGGATCTCGGCGCGCTCGACAGCGCGCGCTACATCGCGAGCGCCCTCGCCCACCGGCTCGGGCTGGTCGTCCCCTCGGACGATCCCGACGCGGCCCTCGTCGCGGCGATCGCGGGCCGGCAGATGCTCCTCGTCTTCGACTGCTGCGAGAACAGCCTCGACGAGGCGGCGCGGCTCGTCGACCTCGTCACCGGAGCGGCCCCGGACACGCGCGTGCTCGCGACGAGCCGCGAGCCGCTCCGCGTCGCCGGCGAGTGCGTGCATCCCCTCGACCCGCTCCCCGTGCCGCCCGCAGGCGCCCTCACGGCCGGGCAGGCGCTGGCCTTCGCGGCGGTCGGCCTCTTCGTGGAGCGCGCCGCGCAGGGCCCCGGACGCTTCGCCCTCCGGGACGCGGACGCGCCGGCGGTCGCCGCGATCTGCCGCCGCCTCGACGGGCTGCCGCTCGCCCTCGAACTCGCGGCGACGCGCCTGGACGCGTTCTCGCCCGGCGACCTCCTCGCGCTCCTGAGCGAGCGGGTCGCGCTCCTCGACGGGGGGCGGCGCGCCGGGCCGGCGCGCCAGCGCAGCCTCTCGGCCACGCTGGACTGGAGCCACGACCTCCTCTGCGCGGACGAGCGGGCCGTGTTCAGGCGGCTGTCGGTCTTCCCCGGGCCCTTCACCCTGGCGTCCGCGCGGGCGGTCGGCGACCTCGGCGGTGGCGCGGGTCCCGACGTCGTCGGGGTTGTCGCCGCCCTCGTCGCCAAGTCGCTGCTGGCGACCGGCGCTGCCGGCCCGGACCGCGCCTACCGCTTCCTCGACACGACCCGGGCCTACGCCCTGCGCCGGCTCTCCGGGAGCGGCGAGTGGGACGCCGCCCACAGGCGCCACGCCGAGCGGTGCCGGGAGCTCTGCCGGCGGCGCGACGACGGGCCGGGCGAACCCTGGCCGTCCGACGGCGGCCAGGGTGGGTCGTCGCTCGGCGACGACCTGCGCTCCGCCCTGGACTGGGCCTTGTCCGAGCGGGGCGACGGGGCGCTCGCCCTGTCGCTGACGGCCGCGGCGATCCCGGTCTGGGAACGGCTGTCCTTCGTGCAGGAACTCGTCGACACGGTCGAGCGGGCCCTCGCGCTGCTGCCCGGGGGCACGGCCGGTCCGGACGACCGCACCGCGGTGACGCTGCGCGTGGCCCTGGCGGCGGCCCTGCTGCAGACCCGGGGGCCGGTCGCGCGCGTGGCGGCGTTGTGGCGGGAGGCGCACGAGGCCGCCGACCGCGTCGGGGATGCGGAGGGGCGGCTGCGCGCGCTATGGGGCTTGTGCGACTACCGGACCTGGATCGGCGACCACCGGGCGGCCCTCGCCCTGGCGGCGCGCATCCGCGCGGAGGCCGCGCGGACCGGGAACCGGGTCGCGGGCGTGGCCGTCGAGAGGCCGACCGCCACGCTCCTGCGCTACCGCGGCGACCTCGCGGGTGCGCGCCGCGCGGCGGAGCGCCTGTTGTCCCGCTCGACGCCGCGCGCGTCCGCCGGCCGACCCGAGCGCCACGGCAGGTCCGCGGCGCGAGGCACCCTGGCGAACGTCCTCTGGCTCCAGGGCTTCGCCGACGGTGCGGTCGCGGCGGCCCGGCAGGCCCTGGAGGAGGCGCGGGCCGGCGGCGATCCCTTCGCGATGATGAACGCGCTCGCGCACACTTTCGTCCCGGTCGCGCTGCACGTCGGCGACGCGCGGGCGGCCGAGGAGGCGCTCGCCATGCTGTCCGACCACGGTGCCCGGCACGGGTTGCGGATCTGGCGGTCGGTCGGCGATTGCCTCGGGGCGATCCTGCTCCTCCGGCGCGGCGACGCGGAGGGGCTGGGACGCCTCCGGGAGGCGCTCGACGAGATGGAGGCGACCGGCTTCCGGATGCGCCGCCCGGCCTATCTGGGGTCGCTCGCCAGCGCGCTTGGCGCCCACGGGCAGCGGGTCGAGGCCCGGGCGACGATCGCGGAGGCGCTCGCCGCCTCGGACCGGAGCGGCGAGACCTGGTGCCGCCCGGAGCTGCTGCGCATCGAGGGACGGCTGCTCGCCGCCGAGGCGCGCGCCGCCGACGCCGAGGCCCGCGTCAGGGAGGCGATCGAGCTCGCCGGGCGCCAGGGCGCGCTGGCCTTCGCGCTGCGCGCCGCGACGAGCCTCGCGGCGCTCAGGAGGGCCCCCGACGAGCGCGCCCTCCTCGCCGCGATCTACGGGCGGTTCTCCGAAGGGTTCGACACGCCCGATCTCATGGCCGCGCGCAGGTGCCTGGGCGACGCGGCGGTGCAGCGCGACGAGGCCGCCTGGCCGGTCGCCCTGGCCTGACCCCGCCCGCACCTCAGCCGGCGAACCTCGCCGCCAGCGCCTTCAACCCGTCCTCGAAGATCGCCTGGAAGACCCGGACGGCCTCCGCGTCGCCGACACCCGCCGGGATGAACCGACCGGACCACTCGACTCGCGCGCGCCCGTCGCCGGCGTCGGAGACCCTGAGCGTCGCGTCGTAATCCGTGACCGGGAAGGGCGCCTGGAGGATGTGGTAGCCGTAGCGGCGCCCCCGCTCGTCGAAGGAGGTCAGCCGCTCGACGATCGGATGGCCGTCGACGTCCCTGAGATGGCGGGTCCGCCCGCCCTCGGCGAGGCTGGATTCCCGGATGAAGGGCAGCCAGTCCGGCAGGGAGCCGAAGCCGCCGATCAGCGCCCAGACCCGGTCGGCCGGCGCGGGCAGCGTGACGCTCGCCGACGCGGTCGCGAACCGCCTCCCCGCCCCTTCACCCGGCAGGGGCGCGTCCGGTGCGACGAGCCCCCGCTCGCGCAGGGCGCGCCAGAACTCCCCCGGAACGGCCGCGCGCAGCGCCGCGTGATCCTCCGCGATGCGCTCCGGCCGGCTGGCGCCCGGAATGATCGCGGCGGCGGCCGGGTGGGCGAGGGAGAACTGGAGCGCCGCGGCCTTGATCGGGACGGCGTGCGCGGCGCACAGGGCCTTGATCGCCTCGACCTTGGCCCGGATCGCCTCGGGGACGGCGCCGTACTCGAAATGCGCGCCTCCGGCCAGCACGCCCGAGCTGTACGGGCCGCCCACCACGATATCGACGCCCGCCGCGGCCGCCCGCGGCATCACCCGCTGCAACGCCGCCTCGTGGTCCAGAAGCGAGTAGCGCCCGGCGAGGAGCGTCGCGTCCGGCCTGACCTCGGCGAGCCCGAGCAGCACCTCCACCGGCTCGACCTTGTTGACGCCGAGCCCCCAGCCGCCGATCACGCCCGCGTCGCGAAGCCGGTCGAGCGCCACGAAGGCGCCCTTCCGCGCGGTCTCGAACTGGCCGAGCCAGCCGTCGCCGTGGAAATCCTGGGCGAGGTCGTGCACCCAGACGAAGTCGATCCGGTCGACGCCCATGCGCCTCAGGCTGTCGTCGATCGAGCGTTTCGCGCCGTCGGCGGAGTAGTCGTAGACGACACGGTTGGGGCGGCCGTGCTTGAAGATGTCGCCCTTCTCGCCCTGGTCGCGCGCCGCCACGTCCTCGACGTCGTCGAGGATCAGGCGCCCGACCTTCGTGCTGAGCAGGTAGTCGTCGCGCCGCCGCCCCGCGAGCGCCGCGCCGAGGCGGATCTCGGACAGGCCGGCCCCGTAGAACGGCGCGGTGTCGAAGTAGCGGGTCCCGGCGTCCCAGGCCGCGTCCACGGTCGCGCGGGCCTCGGCGTCCGGGATGTTCCGGAACATGTTGCCGAGCGGCGCGGCACCAAAGCCGAGCGGACCGGCGGGAAGGGCCTTCCTGATCTGCACGATCGCCTCCTTGTCGCGTCGAGACCGGTGATGTCGTCAGGGTGTCGGGCCGCGCAGCGCCGCCGTACCGGCCACCGGGACGCCGCCGGGCGCGAGGCCGGGGAGCGTCGCGGACCGGGCCTCGACGCAGGCCCGGGCGTTGTGCCCCCCCCGCAAGCCGCCAGGCATGCGCCGACCTCGCGGCCGGCGACGCCTCCGGCGGGGCCCGGATCCTCTGAGAGGACCCTTGTCCTCGGGTAGGGCCGGGTCGAGGATTGTTCGCGCCGCCGCGGATGCGCGCGGCCGGCCTCAGGGACGCGCGCGCCCCTGGCGGCGCTCGAGGGCGTCCGCGAAGGTCTGCCGGACGGGTCCGAGCACCTGCACGAACTCGAGCTGCTCGCCTTCCGGACCCTTGCAGTAGATGATCGACCAGCCGTTGGAGGCGCCCTCCCGGATCTTGATCGTGTTGGCGCTGCGCGGCGCGGCCCGTCGCTCCGCCTCGGTCCGGACCGTGATCGTGCGGTTGGCTCTCACCTGCGTCATGCCGCGCCGGGCGCATTCCGCCTCGAGATCGCCGATGAAGGCGTCGAAGTCGACCTCGTCGCGGACGTAGAAGCAGATGTGCATCGAGCGCGGATAGGCCGGGCTCATGTGGTCCCGCGGCGCCGCCCAGCTGTCGCCGCACCCCATCGGCTGCCCGGCGTCGCGATACTGAAGCAGTTCGATGACGACGTTCTCGAACTGGACGAAGCGGACGTCGAGCCGCTGCGTTCCGCCGCGCAGGTCGGGCACGCCGATCGTGCGCGGATCGATCCGGCCTTCCCGCGCGACGATCTCCTGGTCGGTCATCAGGGTGTTGTGGACCGGCTCGCCGTGGAAGTCGCCGTCCCGCATGATCTCGGTGCCGCCGAGCACCTCCGTGTAGAACGCGAAGGCGCGGTCCATGTCCTGGACCGTGACGCCGAAATGCTGCACGCCCCGGAGGCGCGCGCCGAGCGACGCCCCCGTCCGGTCGCCCGCCGGCGCGCCGGCCTGAAGGAGGGCGCGATGGTCGGGATCGATCGCCGCGCCGGGTCCGCTCGTCGTCATGGTGCCTCCCGACAGGAACGTGCTGCCGGTCCCAAGGCATAGTCGGTCCCGCGGTCGGCCGCCGGTTAAAAGAGGTGAATCCGCGCCGCCAGCCCGGGGCGACCGGCGCGTCACGGCTGCGCCCCGGGGCCGCGCGCCGCGCCCTCGAGGATACGGGGCAGAGCCTGAAGGACGTGGCGGCCCGTTGCGGCTTCGTCACCGAGGAGCGCACGCGGCGCGCGTCTCAGCGGCGGGCCGGCATCGATCCGCTGGATTGCAGGCGCCGCTTCGCCGCGGGATGACGCCGGCCTCGGCCGTCAGGGCGCTCTCGCGCCGCGCGCGCCAGCCGAGGCTGTCCTCCGGGCCGTGAGATCTCCGTCGTTGCCTCGCCGCACGAGGGCGGCCGGCCCAACGGAGGCTGCGGGCGGGTCACGGGCCCCCGTGCCGCGCCCGTCGTGGCCGGCGCCGCGGGCCGCCCGGCGTGCGACCCGCTTCCCGTTTACGCCAACCCGACATCGTCGCCGGTCATCCCGAAGGACAACGTGTAGTGTCCGACGGTCGAGGAGCCGTCATCGTGCCTGCCGTGGAGCGTCGAGGCCGACAAGCGGTCCCGCACGGAACGCTGCACCATCTGCGGATCGTAGCCTGAGAGCAGGACGATCCAGTCGGCGGTGCTGTCGGCGCCGCGGATCTTCTGCTCCGTCGTCGGCACGCTGGCGCGAGGGGTATCCGTCATCAAGAGGTGTGCGCCGGTCAGGCCCGGCCTGGATGGCAGGTCCGCCAGCGTCGCGACGATCCGGTCTCGCAACGCCGACCCGTCCCCCGGTCCGGGCGACAGACGGACCGTCGCGAGAGACGTTGCCAATCCACCACCGAAGCTCGCGGCGACACGACACTGGCTTCGCACCATGCCGAGGTGGTGGGGCATCATCGTCGTCGACCACGGGGTCGGGGCATTGAGCCGGTCCAGATACCCCTTCGAGGTGAGCGTCCCGTAGGTCTCGAGCTCGTAGAGCACGAAGAACCCTTCGGCGTCCGACGTGCTCGTCCAGCGCGACCCGCGCCGGAAACCAGGGATGCTCATCCGCTCCGGAAAATGCTCGTGGGAGTGCCAGTCTTCGAACTCCGCGCGCATGTCCGGCTTGATCCTCCACCACATGGCGACCGCGGCCTGGCCGAGTAGAGACATGCCCACCTCTCGCGTTCACCTAACCACGGACGCCACCGCCCCGCGCGACGCATCCGCCCCAAGGCCGCAACACGGGCGCGCATCATCCGGAACGGAGCGTGTCGCCCGCCAGGGTCCGAGCCCCCCTACAAGGAGGTCTCGGCGGCGTCTTCAAGCATCTGGAATCCCTGATCGCCGAACCTGCGACGAACATCGGCATAATAGCCAGCCGATTTCAGCTTCGCGCGAAACGAATCTGCATCGACCTCATTGAAAGTCATTCCGCTCTTGATCATCGTATCGCGGTAGCTCTGCTCCAAGCCGGCCAGGTCGTTGCGCTGGGCCCGTCCCGCCTCGTTGAGCCGGGTCTCGACGATCTCCTGGAGCCGTTCCGGTATGCTCTTCCAGACGCGTCCATTGAACAGGATCCAGTTGCCTTGCCAGATGTGATTGCTGAGTGAGCAAAATTTCTGCACTTCATAGAACTTCGAGGTCACGATCAGGCTGAGCGGGTTCTCCTGAGCGTCGACGATCCTGGTCTGCAACGCGGGATAGACGTCGGTGAACTGAACGCTGGTCGGCGCGGCGTCCAGCGCCTTGAACAGGCTCGTGTACGCGGCGGCGCCGGGAACCCGGATCTTCAGCCCGGTCAGGTCGCCGACCGTCCTGATGGGCTTCGCCGATGTGGTGATCTGCCGGAAGCCGAGATCCCAGGGGGTGCGCGCAGCGTACAGGTTGCTCTTCGCGAACGCCTCCCTGATGTACGCTCCGAGCTTGCCGTCCATCGCCGGCCAGACCTTCGAGGTGTCGCTGAAGGCAAACCCGGTTCCGTCGAGGCCCGCCGCGGGCACGACCGTCGATACGACGAGGCCGCCGATCACGTAGCCTTCGACCGCTCCGGACCGAAGCTGGCTGAGCGTGTCCGCCTCGCCGCCGAGCTGGCCGTTCGGGAAGATGCGCAGCTCGACCCTTCCGTCGGTGTCCTTCTGGATCTTGTCGGCTGCCTCGATGAGGCGGGAATTCGTCGGATGGGCCGCCGCGAGGGGGTGCGCGATCTTGAGGCTGATCTCGGCCGCGGCGGCGCGGCGGACGAACGGCGCGGCAACCAGCGGCAAAGCCGCCATCGCGGTCAGCATCTCTCTGCGTCGGATGAGGCTCGTGCCCGTCATGGTGGTCCTCCCGTGTCGAACCATCGTCGCCTGCGATGTGAGCCTCCACCTCGTACCAGCACGGATCGACGGGACAAGATTTTTTGACTATCTTTCAAATTTTGAAAGCTGTTAGCCGAACGAGGTTCTCGGATGAGCGGGTCGATGGAGAAGGCGCTGGCCATCCTGGAGTACTTGGCGCCTCGCCCGCACGGGGCGTCGCTCGTGTCGATCGCGACGGACCTCAACCAGATCCGGAGCGGGTGCCATCGCACGCTGAACGAGCTGGTGAGGTACGGGTACGTTCGAGCGCTGCCGCAACGGGGTGAGTACGCGCTCACCACGAAGCTGTCCTCGATGGGCATGAGCTTCCTCAGCAAGTCCGGCATCATCGACGTTGCGCAGCCGGTCATGAATCGACTTGCAAGGGAAACGGAAGAGCTTGTTCGCCTCGCCATTCTGGACGGCACCAGGCTGACCCTGGTGGCGAAGGCGGTGGGGTCGAAAGTCGGTCTGCTCTACGACCCCGACATGGGGATCGACCTCAGGCTCTCGTGCAGCGCAGCGGGACACGCCTGGCTTGCGACCCTGACCGATCAGCAGGCGACCGAAGCCGTGGTTCGACAGGGCCTGGGCGATCCGGCGCATTACGGGCCGAACGCCCCGGTGACCGTGAGCGCGCTCCTCGCGATGCTGCAGGCGCACCGGACGCGGGGCTTCAGCATGATCGAGGACATGTACGCCCTCGGGATGAATTCGATGGCCGCGGTGATCAGGCGCAAGGGCGAGCCTGCGGTCGGCGCCCTGATCGTCGCCGGTCCCACCTCCCGCTTCACGCGGGAGCGGATGCTTCATGTCGGATCCAGCTTGGTGCGCCGGGCGAACGAGCTCGCGCTGATCGGCAGCGCTTCGCCGCTCCTCAAGGCGGATGATCGCGGCACGTGGGGCAACATGGCCTGATCGCGCCGGGTCATCTCATCGATCGGTCCCGGGCTGGCGGCGCGTCCTGCACGCGCGCGGACGGTCGCTGCTCCGCTGACGCGACCACCGCCATGGCGAGGCCGGCGGCGACCACATCCTCGGCGAGCCCGCGAAAGCGGCCGGCGGCGCTCCGGGCGTCCCCGCCTCTTGCGGCGCGCCCGAGGAGGGTGCCGGCGAGGGCCCCCGCCACACCGGCCAGGGCGCCGTACTCGGGTGAGGCGCGGTGCCCGGCGAGCGCCCAGCCGCCGACCCCGCCGATCGCGAGCCGGACCGCGAAGGATGGCGGGATGCGCCGGTCGGGCGCGAACGGCATCTTGTCGCCGATCATCTCGGCCAGCGCCGCCGCGGCCGTGAGCGCCCTGGCACCCGGGCCGGCCGGGATGAGTGCGCCGCGCGTCCGATCCTGCGAGGCGGCCCAGGTCAGCGCCGCGCAGGCGGTCATGCTGCGCAGGCCGGTCACGAACCCGATGCCGAACGAAGTCCCATATCCCTGCATCCTGCCTCACCCCTTCTCGGCGCGGAACATCCCTGCCCCAGGCAAGCGCCGGCGGCGATGGGTGTTCCGGCCGAGGCGGGAGGGTCCGGGTCATCGTTGTCAGCCAGTGCCGTGAGACCCGCCGCGAAGGACCGGGCCGCCGCGACCGCGCGCACCCGGCCTGAGGTGGCCGCGATCTCTCCCGCCGCCGCCGTGCCGGTGGCCCGTTCCGATGAATACGGATGCCCGCGCCCGACGCGGTGTTCGCCACCAGGCCTGCGCGGTCGGCGCACCAGCGACGCGGCCGACGCGTGCGAGCACGAGCCGGAGCTGCGCTGCGTCAGCGCCGATCCCACGCACCGAGGCTGACGCGGCCCGATCTGCCGCGTCGGATCCCGTGCACAGGCTGGATCATCGCCGATACCGCGAGGCCGCGGGACGACCGGTGCCGCCTCGCCTCGCGGGTCCCCCTCGCCGCCCTGCGAGCCCGTCACTCTGACGCGGCGGCACGGGCCGCGGCCGGCGCGATCGCGAGGCGCGACAACCCGAGCCACGACGCCATCAGGCGCAGCTCCTCCATCAGCCGTTCGAGCGTGGATCGCGGCGCATCCGGCTCGATGTGTGCCCGTTGAACGATCAGCGCGCTCGCTTTGCGGTCCGCCTTGAGATCCACGCGTGCGACGAGTGCACCATCCATCAGGAAAGGCAGAACGTAGTAGCCGTGCTCGCGCCTGTGCGCCGGCGTGTAGATCTCGAGCCGGTAGCGGAATCCGAACAACCTTTCGGTCCGCGGGCGGTGCCAGATCAGCGGGTCGAACGGCGACACCAACGCCGCGCCGGCGAGCCTGCGACCGGCATACGCCTGCTTGTGCAGGTAAGCCTGTTGCTGCCAACCGCGTACCCGCACGGGGATGATCGTTCCGTCCTCGATCAGCTGCCCGATCGGCAGGCGCACGTCCGCTGCGGGCACCCGGTAGTAGTCGCGCAGGTCGTCCGCGGTCGCAATTCCGAGCGCCCGCGCCGCCCGCGCGAGCAGCGTCCGCCGCGCATCGAGGCCGCGGGGCGTCGGCAGCCCCAGGACCGCTCGCGGCAGAACACGCTCAGGCAGGTCGTACACGCGCTCGAAGCTGCCCCGGCGGTGCGTCGCGGCGACGAGACCCGCCCAGAACAACCATTCCAGCGCGTGCTTCGCGTCGCTCCAGACCCACATTCCTTTCCGGGCGGCGCGGCCTGCAATGTCGGAGGCTGCCAGCGGCCCGTCGGCCCGGATGCGATCCAGCAGAGCATCGGCCTCGGCCCGCTTCTCGCTCGCGAAGGGTTCGAGCTGACGCCAGACGCCTTTGCCCCGAAGCGCGCGGGCCATGCGCCAGCGCAGCAGCGGGTGACAGTCGACAGGCAGGAGCGATGCTTCATGGCCCCAGTACTCGAAGTAGCGCTTCGGCTTCTTCGCGATGAGCGCATCCAGGGATTCGGGCTCGTATGAACCAAGGCGCGAGAAGAGCGGCAGGTAATGAGCGCGGACGAGGACGTTGACGCTGTCGATCTGGAGCAGGCCGAGCCGGTCGATCGCCTTACGCAGTCGTGTCGCGGCGACGTCGCCGCCGCGGGACGGGGCGTTGAAGCCTTGCGCCGTCAGGGCGACGCGACGGGCCTCCGACACCGAGAGTTCCGTTCTCAGGGTCGCTCTCCTGTGACTGGGCGATGAACGCCCGGACATGCTTCGGATGAGGGCGACCGGACCGGCGGGCGCGGCGCCCCTCTCAATCAGCCGGGCTGACGGGCTTCAGCGCCGAGCGGCGCCGGACCGGATTGTAGAAGCCCGCGACGGAGCCGGCCAGGGCCCCGCTCGCCTCGGCCCGGGCGTGGATCATTGTGCGCCGGCCCCCGCGCGCGTCCGGCCGTCGTGAGGAGCGCGCCGACCACCGCGATGTCGCAGCCGCTCCCTTGACGCGGCCTCGGGCTGCGGATGCCGGGCGTTGCCCAAATCCGGCCCGATGCCCGGTCGAGCAGGATCGGCCGCCCGGCTCCGAACGAGGGGTCAGGCCGGCCGATGGTCCGAGACCAGCGGGCCCTCGCCGCAAGGCCGTGAGCGCCAGGTCCTCACGCCACCTCCTCGCCCGAGGCGTCCAGCGCGGCGATCAGCCGGGCTTCCCAGCGACGCACCGCCTGCACGATCGTCCCGCCGGTCCCGAGCGCCTCGTCGGCGTACCGGCAGAGCCGGGTGTTCGGCATCATGTCGGGCCGCATCCGCCCGACCTGCGCGATCGCGGCCTCGGCCGGCACGCCGTGCTGCACCAGGATCGCCGCGGCGAGCGCCGTGCTCCGGCTCAGGCCGGCGACGCAGTGGACGAGCAGGCGCGCATCGGGCTCGAGCGCGCGGGTGAAAGCCAGCGCCGTCGCGACGTGCCCCGCGGTCGGTCCCTCGGCGCTCGGCCGCTCGCTGTCCTCGAAGGTCAGAACAAGGCTGCGCGGTGCCAGCGGTGCCGTCGGCTCGTAGCCGGCATCGACCAGGGAGACGGCGTGCGTCGCCCAGCCGGCGGCCAGGGATGCGGCTTCGGCGGCGGCGCAGACGCGCAGGTCGAACGGCATCGCTCTTGTCCCGACCACGACAGCACCCTCGTGTCCGCCGTCACTGCACCCGACCGACGTGGCGGAAGCAAGGACGCAGCCGGCGCGCGGCGTCCTGCGGCCGGGATGCTGCCGCGAGGCCACGGGCGCATCGGCCGGGTGCCGCACGTCACGGGCTGGGACGCCGGCCGCGGGTCCGACTGCCGGAGCGCCGGCAAAGCGGCTCGCGCGCCTTCCTGAGGCTGCGGCCTTCTCCTCCGATCGAGGGATGTCGAGGGCCACGCCGGAGGTCAATCTTCGCGGCTCCCACCACACTCCCGACGAAGGGGCAGCCGATGTTCATTCTTCGACTGATCTTCAATCAGAACGCCCTGGTCGTCCTGTGTGCACTCGCGTTCTCGCTCGGCATCTTCGAGGCGTTCGCGCTCGCGGAGCCCTACGAGCTGCGCCGCCATCATCACGCACGAGAAACGCTACGCGCGGACACCGCCTGTGCGGTCACGATCATGGGAGACGTGGCATTCTGCGCCCCGTAATCGGGACGTGCGGCCCGATGCGCGCGGGCGAGGAGGCTTACCGGCGCTGGACCTCGCCCGACGATCAACGGCCGCCACAACGTCGCCCCTCTCAGGCCGGCTCTCAGCCGGTCGGGAGGGCCGGGCGGCCGCGCCGACCGGAGCGGGATGCCGGCGAGCGACGTCACGGCGAGAGAGCTTCTCGGAAACGGCGGGGCTCGGCGTCCCCCAGGCTCAGCGGAGCAGCAGGGCGACCGCCGCGACGGCGATGACCAGGAAGGTCGCGATGATGCCGCCGCCACGGCAGACGTATTGCTGCAACGAGTTCTTCGGGGCCAGCATGCCGACGGGATGCAGGATGCGGGCGACGAGCAGGATCGGCAGCAGCGTCCGGACCAGCGTCGAACTGCTCCCTCCCGCCTCCAGCAGCGTCACGAGAAGGAGGGCGAGCGGCACGTACTCGCCGAAATTGCCCTGGGCGCGGATGCGCTTCTCGAGCTCGTCATCGCCGCCGTCACCGTGCAGCACGTCCGCCGACACGCGCGTCGCGACGACCCAGGCCGAGAGACCCACGTAGAGAAGGGCGAACAGGGCGGCGTAGAATGCGGTCGTGGCCGGGAAGATCACGTGTGAGCCTCGCTGCGGACGGAGGATGGCCGGGTCAGGACAGGCTGCCGGCGAGGAGCGTCGGCTCGCGGATCGGGCAGCCGTCATGCGTGGCGCGGAAGTCGGACGAGTTCGGGTAGACCGCGCGGCGCGCCCGCATGACCGCGTCCGGCGGTCGATGAGTCGCCAAGCCGTGCCAGGGGCTGAACGCGAGGCCGTCGTCGATGCGCTCGACCTTGGCGGCGCTCCACGCCTCCTGCCGCGGCACCAGGACCCGCGCCACCGCGACGTAGGGGCTTTCGTCCTCCGGCCAGGGCACCGAGGCGTCCTCGACCGGCATGGTGTCCCGGTTCGTCGGGAGTTGTGCGCGAAGCTCCCAGACACCCTCGTGCGCGGCGAAGAAGGCAGTCACCGCCGCGCGCAAGCCGTCAGGCTTGCCCTTCACGTCGAGGGCCGCGCCGGTCAGCGCCGTCAACGGGGACGATACGGGCGCCACCGCCACCTTGGCCACGTACTCGCCCCACCGCACCGGCACCTGACTGTATAAGGTCTCCCCGAGGATGTGCGTCTCGGGATGCCCGCCGAGGCTGATCACGGTCGGGCTCCCGGTGCCGACCGCCTCCAGCACGCTCTCGACACCGCGCAAGGTGGCGGACAAGGCCTTCTTGACGATCTGCGGGGTGTCGGTGGTGGCGGCCAGGAGCTTCAGGCTCCCGAGGAAGGCCTTTGCGTCCGGGGCCGTGAAGGCCGGCGCGTTCGTCATCGCGAAGTCCTGCGTCGTGCCCTCCGCGTCGGGCAGGCGCTCGCCCTCGACACCCAGGATCTTGATGGCGAGGCCCCGCGGCGTGGACACGCTGTCGTCGAGGATGTCGCCCGGGTTCGTCGAGAGCCGCAGCACGACGTCGTGGCGGCCCGGTGCCGCGAAGGCGCCCTGCGCGAGCGGCGGCAGGTCCGGGAGCACCTCCAGCGTGCCGGTGAGGAGGCCGTGACCCTTGGCGTGCACGCCCCGCACCGCGCGGCCGTAATCCGCGCGCGTGGTGGCCTGGATCTTGGCGAAGGTCGCGATCATGCCGGCGTGGACCTGCGCCTCGTCCGGCTGCACGGTCTCCAGGGCAGGCTCGTAGCGGATGGGCATCGGTGTCGGCACGCTCGCCTCCGATCAGACACTGGCGTCGATGGGCTTGCCCGGCCGACCAGCCCCGACCGAGCCGTCCCGAGCCGCCGGCGCCGACGCGTGCGATCCGAAGCCGGGATGCCGGCGCGGGGCGCCGCCGCCGCGCTCCGGGTTTCCCATCACCGGGCGCACGCCCTCGCCAACGGGCACGCGGCCGGCGCAGGACGAGGGCGCGTGCGGGCGCTGCTCAGCGGGCCGGCGCCGCTCCGACCGAGCCGGTCGCCGCGCCCGCCTCCCGCGCGATGGCCCAGAGTTCGGTCGGCAGGGCCGCCGGCGCGTCGGGCTTGTAGAAGGCCGAGTCCTGGATCCGCGACGTCGTCACGTAGAGGGTACCGTCCGGGCCCTCGCCGAAGGTGTCGGGCCAGCGCAGCCGCCGGTCCTGCACCAGCACGCTCAGGCCCGTGTCGCGGCCCGACAGGTCGCGCACCTTCACGGCGTCGTCCTGGGGCGACGTCACGTACATGCGCCCGTCCCGGCGCGAGATGAACAGGCCGTCCGCCGGCCCGTTCTCGCCCGTTGTCGCGATCTTCGAGACAAGGGTCCGGTCGGTCAGCGCGTCCGGCACGACGGCGGCCGTGGCCCAGCCCGTCAGGGCGTCGGTCGGCAGGCTGTAGAGCGTCCTGCCCTTGATCGCCTGCCAGTACAGCGTCTTGCCGTCGGGCGAGAGCGCCAGGCCGTCGGCCGCGAACTCGACGCCGCGCCCGTCGGGCCGGCGCAGCGGCTTGCCGTCGTAGGTCACGGTCACGGCCGGGTCCGGCATGGTCGAGGGGTGGCCCGCCAGCACGCGCTTGGCCCTGCCGCTGTCGACGTCGACCACGATCAGCGCGCCCTCGGCCCCCGAATCCGTCAGGTAGGCGGTCCTGCCGTCCGGCGAGACGCGCACGTCGTTGAGGTAGGAGCCCTGCGGGGCGATCGAGGGATCGAACGCGATGGTCTTGGCGACCTGGTTCGACTTGAGGTCGATCGCCACGAGCTTCGGACCGTCCTTCACGACCGCGGCCATCGCGGGGGCGGCGGCATCCACCACCCAGAGCCGGTCCTGTCCATCCGCGACGACGCTCTGCACGCACACGAAGTGGTCCTTGGGCGAGACCTCGTCCTTGCGCGCGTTGCGCCAGGCATTCCACTCGGCATTCGGGTAAGGCACCGGCTTGCCGTCCTTCAGCTCCGCGACCGACACCGGCGCGTCCTCGGTCCAGCGCGGGAAGTTCACGAAGACGCGGCCGTCCCCGGACACAGTGACCCCGGTGACCTGGTGCTCGAACTCCGCGACCTTGGTCAGTTGCCCCGGCGCGGCCGCGGGAGCCTGCGCGAGGGCGGGGTTCATCAGCACGCCGAGCGCCGCCTGGGCTGCCGAGGCGAACAGGCTGGCGCGTCGAACGCCGACAGGGACGAGCCGGTGACGGAACGTCATGCGTGTGTGCTCCTGAGCGTCGATTGCGTGGTCCCAAGCCGCTCGCAAGCCGGGACGATCAGGACCAGAACGTCACATGCGGGCAACGGTTCCAGCATACAAGAGCATGAAAACAAACGATAATTACGCGCGCCGGAGGATACGCGGGCGTTTCAGACAAAAGGTCCCACGTCCCGCACGGCAGGGAACATTCTCGCCTGCGCGGAGCCGGATCCGGTCGCGGATCGCTCGGATCGGACGACGCCGCGCCCCCGGCGCGATCGGATTCGCGGTCTCCTGCCGGCCGACCCCCTCCCCTGACGCGGTGGCTCAGGTCACGGGTCCTCGAACACGGGACGCTCCCCCGTTTCGCCGCAGGTCCTGATTACCCCCACCTCGTCGGGGGCTGATCACCTCACAGCCGCGGCTGGACGGCGCGCAGGATCGCCTGCGTGCTGTCGATGAACTGGATGGCCTGGCGCGCCTTGCCGGAAGAGAGGTTCGAGCGGCCGCAGGTCTCGGTGAGTTCGCCGAGCCGCCGCCGCTCGGTGTCGAGGATCTTGAGTGCGTTCTCGACCGCGAAGCGCAGCACGTTGCGCAGGGCCTCGTCGTCGCCGAAATCGGTGAGTTCCCCGGCGGTCGTGATGAGGGCCTCGTACCCTTTGAGCTCATCGGCGATCTGCAGCAGCGCACGCAGGGTCGAGCGGACGCAATCGCCCTCCATCCCTGCCAAGTCCGGGTTCTGTGCGGACCTCGCGACGTCGTTCAGCACGTCGGTGTAGAGAGGCTTGATGCGCGCGATGCTGGCGAGATCACCGTCGCTGAGCACCCGTGCCGCTGCCGCAGGCGGAATTGGCGCCAGGACGATCGCGAGCGCGACGGCGCGCCGGAGCCGCGAACGGATTGCCGACCGATCCGCGCCAGTCCCCCGCCGCATCGCAGCCTCCTCCTCGGTCAACAGCCTCAGTCCGGGCCGGATCCGGCGACGTTCTGTCTGTTCAATGGGTAAAATGCTACTACACTCGCGATCTGTTGTACCGGCTATCCAGAATGGATCGGGCTTCGCGCCGGCGCGTGCGCCCGCGCGCCGTGTGCCAGCGGCGGCGGGAGGGGCGGTTCGCACGCGATGCCATGAGTTCATCCCCGCAGCCTCCCTTCCGGGCGATCGCCCTGGAGCGTGCCTCGTCGCCCGAGCAACTCGATCACTTGGTCCGGATCACGCGGCCCGCCGACTGGATTCTCGCCGTGGTGATCGCGCTGCTGCTCGCCTCGACCCTGGCCTGGAGCATCGTCGGGCGCGTGCCGACCCGGACGGCCGGTGAGGGGATCCTGGTCAACGTCGGGGGCCGCGTCGTCGATGCGGTCTCGGCCGCGCCCGGGCGGCTCGCGGCGGTCGAGGTCGCCGTCGGCGACCACCTCGTGCAAGGGCAGGTGATCGCCCGCATCGTCCAGACCGAGATCGAGGAGCGCTACCGCAGTGCGGTCGAGGTCAACCGCGAGCGCGAGCGCGAGCACGCCATCCTCAGGACCAAGACCGAGAACGAGCTCACCGCCAAGACGCGCAACTTCGCGAAGCTGGAGGAGGCCTTCGACCAGATCATCCAGGCCACTGACCAGCGCATCGTGTATCTCGCCACCGAGGTGCGGAACCTGGAGGGATTGCTCGCCAAGGGCATCACCACCCGCCGCATCGTCGAGGACCGGCGGCGCGAACTCGCCGAGGCGCGCCAGCGCCGCGACGACACCCTGAACGAGGTGCTGAAGCTGCGCTCGCAGAAGACCGATCTCGACACCCAGCGCGAGCGCGACGTGCAGGATTCGCAGTTCCGCCTCAACGACACCCGCCGGCAGATGGAGCAGCTCGCCGGGGAGCTCAACCGCAACACCCAGGTGCGGAGCCCGATCGAGGGGCGGGTCCTCGAGGTGAAGGTCTCGCCGGGCTCGGTCCTCTCGGTCGGCATGCCGGTGATCGCCGTCGAGAGCGGGGGCCGGGCGCTCGAAGCGGTGATCTACATCCCGGCCGACAAGGGCAAGACCGTGAAGCCCGGGATGGAGACGCGGCTGGAGCCCAGCACCGTCAAGCGCGAGGAATACGGCACGCTGATCGGCACGGTCGTGTCCATCTCCGATTTTCCGATCACCTCGCAGGGAATGGCGGCGGTGCTGCACAACGACAGCCTGGTCACCCGCTTCTCGCGCGAGGGCGCTCCCTACGCGGCGCTCGTGCGCCTCCAGCCCGATCCCAACACGCCGAGCGGCTATCGCTGGGCGGTCGGACAGGGTCCCGACCTCCGCCTGACCAGCGGCACGCTGACCAGGGCCGAGATCACCACGCGTCAGCAGCGCCCCCTCGACCTCGTGGTGCCGATGCTCAAGCGCCTCACCGGCCTCGCCGGGTAGTCGAGACGCGCCGTGGTCCTCTCCCTTCAGGGCTTGCGGGGCGCGCTCACACGGGCGGGGCGCGTCCGGGCGACACCGACCGTGCTGCAGATGGAAGCGGTGGAGTGCGGGGCGGCGGCCCTCGCCATGGTGCTCGCCCATCACGGCGCCTTCGTGCCGCTGGAGCAGTTGCGCGTCGCCTGCGGGGTCTCCCGCGACGGCAGCAAGGCGAGCAACATCGTCAAGGCCGCGCGCGCCTTCGGGCTCGCCGCCCAGGGGTTCCGCAAGGAACCCGGGACGCTGCACGAGCTGCCGATGCCGTGCATCCTGCACTGGAACTTCAACCACTTCGTGGTCTTGGAGGGGATCCGGGGCGGGCAGGCCTTCATCAACGATCCGGCCGGCGGGCGCCGCCGCGTCACCCTGCGGGAGCTCGATCTCGCCTTCACGGGCGTCGTGCTCGCCATGGAGCCGGCGGAGGGCTTCCGGCGCATCGGCCGCAAGCCCCAAGGGCTCCGGCTCCTGCTGCGCGAACTCGGCGCCTCGCGCGCCGCGATCGGCCTCCTCGTCGGCCTGAGCCTGACGCTGATCGTGCCGGGCCTCCTCATCCCGGGTTTCAGCAAGGTCTTCATCGACGAGGTGCTGATCCAGCGCACCACCGGCTGGCTCGTCCCGCTCCTCATCGGCATGGGCCTCACCGCCCTGTTTCGCGCCGGCGTCACCGCCCTGCAGCTGTCCCTGATGCTGCGCCTGCAGACGAAGCTCGCCGTGGTGATGACGAGCCGCTTTCTCTGGCGTGTCGTCTCCCTGCCCATGGAGTTCTTCACCCAACGCCACGCGGGCGACATCGCCGGCCGCGTCGCGACGAACGAGGAGATCGCGCGCCTGCTCTCGGACGGCGTGGTCAGCAACGCGCTGGCGCTGGTCTCGATCGCCTTCTTCGCCGCCGCGATGGCGGTGTACGACCTGCTGCTCGCCGGGATCGGCGTCGGCCTGTCGCTCCTCAACGTGGTGGCGCTCGCGCTGATCGCGCGGCATCGCGAGAACCTCAGCCGCAGCCTCGCGCTGGAGCGCGGCAAGCTCCTCGGCAGCACGATCGGCGCGGTGCGGACCATCGAGACCCTGAAGGCGAGCGGACTGGAGGACGAGGCCTTCGCTCAATGGTCGGGCATCCAGGCCCGCACCCTGAATGCCGAGCAGGATCTCGGCGCCGCGGCCGCTTGGCTCGACGCCGTACCGACCTTGCTCTCGGGCCTCACCACCGCGGTGATCCTCGGCCTCGGCGGCGTGCGGGTGATCGAGGGCTCGCTGACGCTCGGCGGCCTCGTCGCCTTCCAGTCCCTGATGACGAGCTTCTCCGAGCCGATCACGACGCTCGTCGGCCAGATCGGCGGCATCCAGCTCATCAAGGGCGGCCTCGAGCGGCTCGACGACGTCGCCAACTACCCGGTCGCGCACACGGTGCCGGACTCCTCCCTGCCGCCGGCGCCGCCGCGGCTCGCCGGGCGGGTCGCGTTGACCGGGGTGTCCTTCGGCTACGCGGTGCTGGAGCCGCCCCTTCTCGAGAACGTCTCGATCGACATCGCGCCCGGCAGCCGCGTCGCCCTCGTGGGCCTCTCGGGAAGCGGCAAGTCGACGCTCGGGCGGCTGATCTGCGGGCTCAACCGCCCCTGGTCGGGCGAGGTGCGGATCGACGGGCGGCGGCTCGCCGACATCCCGCCGGAGGTCTTCGCCCAGTCGGTGGCCTACGTGGACCAGGATATCGTGCTGTTCGAGGGTACGGCGCGCGACAACCTGACCTTGTGGGATGCGACCGTCCCGGAGCCCGACCTCGCGCTCGCCCTCAAGGACGCCGCCATCCACGGGGAGATCGCGACGCGGCCGGGCAACTACGATTGTGCCGTCCTGGAGGGCGGCGCGAACTTCAGCGGCGGCCAGCGCCAGCGCATCGAACTCGCCCGCGCCCTCGTGGCGAACCCCTCGGTGCTCGTCCTCGACGAGGCGACCGCCGCCCTCGACCCGGTGACCGAGAAGATCATCGACGACAACCTGCGGCGGCGCGGCTGCACCTGCATCATCATTGCACACCGCCTCAGCACCATCCGCGACTGCGACGAGATCATCGTGCTGGAGCGCGGCGGCATCGCCGAGCGAGGCACGCACGAGGACCTCCTCGCCCGGGCGGGCCTCTACGCCGCGCTGGTGGCCCAGGCATGAGCGAAGCGCAGGCGAGGCCGGCGGGCGGGCTCGCCCTGGTGGAGACGCCCCCGGAGGGACAGGCGGGATCGCGCCTCGACGGACGCCGGCCGGAGCGGCTCGCCGCGCGCATTGCTCCGCTCCTCGTCGTGAGCGGCCACGCCGACCTCTTCGCGGTGCGGCTCCGGGCCGGGCAGGCAGGTCCGCGCCATCACCTCCTGCGGGTCGAGGCCGGCGGGATCATCCCGCCGATGCCGGCCGATGCCGACGAGACCGGCGCGGCGCTCGAGATCATCGCGGTCGGCACGCCCGGAACGACGGTCCAGGAGGCCTACCCCGCCGGATGGGGCCGGGGGGACCGGATCGAGGCCTGGCTCCTGCGCCTCGCCGCCCTGATCACGGGACCCTACCCGGCCTGGGACATCCGCGAGGCGGCAGCGGAGGGCGCCGAGGTGCTGGAGCCCGGGGAGCAGCGGCGCGGGCCCGCCCGGGCACTGCGCTGGGTCACCGTGGAGGCCGGACGTGCCGGCCTCGCCGGGAGCGGACCGGTCCTGCATCCGGGCGATCCGCCGCTGCCGCTCGCCGCGGGACTGCGGATCGCCGCGGGGCCGGAGGGATGCCGCCTCGCGGCCTCGGCCGCCCCGGAGGGGGATCTCCTCACCCGGGCCCTCGACCGCTTCCACCGCGTCGCGGTCGCCCGCCTGCACGCGATCGTTGCGGCCGCGCCCGCACGGGATGCCGAGCGGCTGGCCCGGCGCGCCGATCTCGGGACGGCCCGCGCCGCGGAGCTGTTCGGGTCCCTCGAGGCGATCGTCGCGCTGCCCGCCGGTCCGCCGCCGGCCGCGGTCGATCCGGAGGATCCGCTGATGGCGGCCTGCGCCCGGATCGCCGAGACGTTCCCCGCCCCGCTCGTCCGCCCCGCGGGCCGCCGCAAGGAGGCGCAGGACTTCACGGACGTGGTCGAGATCGCCCGGGCCTCGCACCTGCGGGTACGCCGGGTCCTGCTGCGCGGGACGTGGTGGCGGGAGGATTCGGGCCCGCTCCTCGCGTGGTGGGGCGAGGCGGGGATCCCCGTCGCCCTGTTGCGCGAGCGCCGCACCTACGTGATGACGCACCCCGTCACGGGCGAGAGGCGGCGGGTCGACGCGGCGCTCGCCGCCGAGATCGCCCCGGAGGCCTCGACCTTCTTTCCCACGCTGCCCGGCCGGGCCTTGACGCTGCGCGACCTCGTCGCCTTCGCGGTGCGGCGCGGCCGCGGCAATGTCCTCGGCATCGCGCTGCCGGCCGTGATGATGGGGCTCATCACCCTGATCCTGCCCCTGATCACGCAAGTTCTGGTCGCCTCGGCGATCCCGCGCAGCGAACTCGACCAGGTCACGGTCTGCGCCCTCGCGCTCGCCGTCGCGGCGCTCGCCGGCAGCGCCGCGCAGGTGGTCGAGAGCCTCGCCATGCTGCGGCTCGAAGGGCTGATCGACTGGACGCTCCAGGCCGCGATGATCGACCGGCTGCTGCGGCTGCGCGCGTCGCTGTTTCGCGATCACACCGTCGGCGACCTCGTCGATCGCGTGATGGGAGTCGACGCCGTGCGGCGCGCCCTCACCGGACGGGTCCTGCGCAGCCTCCTGGCGGGTGTCTTCTGCTGGTTCAGCATCGTCCTGATGCTGGTCTACGATGCCAGGCTCGCCCTGGTCGCGGTCGGCCTCGCGCTCCTGCGCGGGCTCCTCATCGTCGGGGCGAGCGGGCTGCGCCTGCTGCACGAAAGCCGCCACTTCAACGGCCAGGGGCGTGTCCAGGGTTTCGTGCTCCAGCTCTTCGCCGGGATCGGCAAGTTGCGTGTTGCCGACGCGACGGTGCGGGCGCTCGCGGTCTGGTCGAAACTCTTCGCCGGTCAGAAGGCACATTTCATCGCGGCCCAGCGCGTCGGCAACCGGCTCTCCGTCATCGAGAGCGCCTTCCCGACGCTCGCGACGCTGACGATCTTCGCGTCGGCGGGCGCTCTCGACAGCACGTTGACCCAGGATCTCGGCGCCTTCCTGGCGTTCTTCGCAGCCTTCGGCCAGGCGATGGCGTCGATCGGAACCTTCGCCTCGGGCCTGAGCGAAGCCCTGGTGGCGATACCCCACCTCGCCCGGCTGCAACCGCTTCTCTCCGCGGAGGCGGAGATCGCCGACGACCGCAAGCCCCCGGGCGAGCTCTCGGGCGCGATCGAGCTCTCCCGCGTGACCTTCCGGTACGCGCCCGGAGGAGCGCCGGTGCTCGACTCCGTCTCGCTCAAGATCGTGCCGGGCGAGTACGTCGCGGTGGTCGGGCCCTCGGGAAGCGGCAAGTCCTCGCTCTTCCGTCTGCTCATCGGGTTCGAGACACCCGAATCCGGTGCGGTCTTCTACGACAGCAAGGCGCTCGATACCCTCGATGTCAGCGCGGTGCGCCGCCAGCTCGGCGTCGTGCTTCAGAACGGCCGGCTCGCAACGGGGAGCCTCTACGACGCCATCTGCGGAGGCGTGCAGCTCCCTCTCGAGCAGGCCTGGGAGGCGGCCCGCATGGCCGGCCTGGAGGAGGACATCCAGGCGATGCCGATGGGCATGCACACGGTCGTCGCCGAGGGCGTGAACACGCTGTCGGGGGGCCAGCGCCAGCGTCTCCTGATCGCCCGCGCCATCGCCCGCCGCCCGCGCATCCTCCTCCTCGACGAGGCGACGAGTGCCTTGGACAACCGCGCCCAGGCGGTGGTGAGCGCGTCCCTGCGCGCCCTCAACGTCACCCGCCTCGTCATCGCTCACCGGTTGAGCACGGTGCGGGAAGCCGACCGCATCGTCGTGCTGGTCGACGGCCGCATCGTGCAGACCGGCACCTTCGACGAGCTCGCCGCCGCGCCCGGGATCTTCGCCGACTTCGCGAGGCGGCAATTGCTGTAGCGGTGTCCGGAAGGCGCGTGCCCACCCGCCGGCAGGCTGCGGGATCTCAGCCCGTGCGGCCCCGCCACGGCCGAGCCCCGTCACGGGCGTCACCCTCACCGGTGTGTCTTGCAGCACATCAACGCGCCGGGTCCCAAGTCAATCTCTCCTGGCGACGGACGGTCGCACCGACCAGGAGGACACGATGACCAAGGCCACTCAGAACTTCGCTCAGACCGGCAGCCTGAGCGACGCCGACCTCGATCAGGTTTCCGGCGGCCTCAACCCGCAGCCGCTGCCGCCCAAGGAGAGTTTCAAGCTCTTCAGCTCGTTCTCGTTCCTCAAGGTGCTGCCGTCGTTCTCGCTTCCGAGCTTCTTCAGGTTCTGACATTTCTAGCGCATCGACGCGACCTCAGCCCGCCCGGCCCTGCCGCGGCGGGCTTTGCTTCATTTCAAGCGCTGTTGCTCGGAACAATGCGAGGATGTCTGCTGGATGCAGGTCTAACATCTTGCGCAGGCATCGTCACGAGAACGGGGCGGCGGTCACACCGATCGAGGCTGATCACGGCGGCACGCGATGCTGGAATACGTCGGCCCAGCCCACGTCGCCCTGAGGGCGGCCACGCGGGTGCACGGCCAAGCTGCACGCCGACAGGGCTGACGACCACCGCCGCTGCCGCCGGGCGCTGACCCGTCGGCACATTCGACATCGCATCGCTCGCCGCGGGATCGAGAGCAGCCAGCGCCTGACCCGGCGCCGCCGCGTGATCGCGCGGACGCGGTCCTGGCTCGCCCCGGTCCGGCGCCGCGCGGTCCGCTACGAACGGCGCCGCGACCTCCGTTCCGACCTCCCGCCCGAGCAGGAGCCCAGCACGTCAGCCGCGCCGCGCCTCCGGGGCACCCGAGCCGGTCACCTCGCCGGCGCGGCGGCCTGCGGGCATTCCTGGAAGGTGGGCATCGGCCGGCCCGGCCCCGGCCGACGCGCTGACCCGGCACCGACGATCGCGGCACGTGTTCGTTTAAATGAACGATCGGTCGGCGGCGTCACGAGCAGGAGATTCTCGCCGATGCTCCCGCCTCGAGCAAGGCTTCCCTGTCGAGAAACCCGGAAATCCGCCGGTTTTGGACGAATTTCGCCGTACCGGAGATCGTGAGAGCGATGTCGTCTCCCTCGGCGGCGTACTCTAAAAAGAACATTCTCGTTGACAGGGGACGGAGTCGGAGCGGAGCATGCGCGCGTCATCTCGGGCGCCGCCGCCTTCCGCTCCGGCCGCCGCGACGCGGTACGCCGCGGGACTGCGCGCGCTGCCGGACATCCACGACCACGCCGCCGAGGCCGAGCGTTTCCGGCCTCCGGGTGCGCCGTCCGACCTCCCGACCCGCTCTCTCCAGGCCAATCATGCCCGATCGCCGCCGAGCCCTCGCCCTCCTGTCGTCGACGCTGCTCCTGCCTCTCAGCGCCCGCCTCGCCCGCGCGCAGGGCGCGGAGCCGCGGCGGGGCGGCACGCTGACGCTCGTCGAGGTCGGCGAGCCGACCACCCTCGTGCCGCTCACCGACTCGAACACCCGGACCCGCAACATCAGCACGAAGGTCACCGAGGGCCTGCTGCGCTTCGACGCGAGCTTCGCGCCGCAGCCGCTGCTGGCGACGGGCTGGAGCGTCAGCGAGGACGGGCTGCGCTACCGCTTCACCTTGCGGCCGGGCGTCAAGTGGCACGACGGCCGGCCGTTCACCGCGGCCGACGTCCGCTTCTCGCTCCTGGCGCTGAGGACCATCGGCCCGCGCGGGCGCATCACCTTCGCGAACCTCGTCGCGGTCGAGACGCCGGACCCGCTGACGGCGATCCTGGTCCTGTCGAAACCGACGCCGTACCTCCTCAAGGCGCTCACCGCGGCCGAGTCGCCGATCGTGCCGGCCCACGCCTATCCGGGCGAGGCCTACGGCGACAGCCCGAACGGCAGCGCCCCGGTCGGGACCGGGCCCTACATCTTCACCGAGTGGGCGCGGGGCAGCCACGTCGTCCTGCGCCGCAACCCGGAATACTGGCAGCCCGGGCAGCCCTACCTCGACCGCATCGTGGTGCGCTTCGTCGCCGACACGATGGCGGTCTCGACGGCGCTCGAGGCCGGCGAGGCCGACGTCAGCTACAGCGTCGCTCTGCCGGAGCTCGAGCGGTTGAGGTCGCACCCGCGGCTCGCGGTGACGGCCGTCTCCGACGACTACCTCAACAACGCGCAGGTGCTCGAATTCAACCTTGACCGGCCGGTGCTGGCGCGGGCGGAAGTCCGCCACGCCCTCGCCTCGGCCATCGACCGCCGGATCATCACGGGCACGATCTTCTACGGACACGCCGAGGCCGCCGGCTCGACGATCCCGGCGGCGCTCAAGGCCTACAACGACGAGGCGCCGTTCGCCTACCCGTTCGATCTCGCCCGGGCGAACCGGCTGCTCGACGAGGCCGGGGCGTCCCGCGGGCCGGACGGCACGCGCTTCTCCCTCAGGCTCACCTTCCATCCGGGACCGACCTTCAGGAAGACCGCGGAGTACCTGCGCGCCGCGTTCTCGCGGGTCGGCGTCAAGGTCGACATGGCCGACGGCGACCTCGCCACCTTCATCCGGCGGGTCTATTACGAGCGCGACTTCGACTTCAACCTCAACGGCATCAGCCGCCTGTTCGATCCGACCGTCGGCGTCCAGCGGTTGTACTGGTCGGACGGGATCAAGCGCCCGCTGCCCTACCTGAACGCCGCCCATTACGACGTGCCGGCGGTCGACGACCTGTTTCGCCGGGCGGCGACGGAGGTCGACGAGGCGCGCCGGCGGGAGATCTTCCGGCAGATCCAGGGCATCGTCGGCGCCGACCTGCCGGCGCTCGCCCTGGTGACGATCCCGACGATCGCGGTCCAGAACGCCCGGGTGCGGGGCCTGTTCAACAGCATCGACCTCGCCACCGGCGACTTCTCGGAGACCTGGCTCGCGCCGTGACGGGCTAACGGACGAGCAGCACGCGGCGCGCGGCGCCGTGCGCCGCCATGCCGGCGAGCATCGCGACGACGAACACCGCGACCGGCAGCGACCGGCCGGAGAGGGCCGCCACCGCGGGCCCGGGGCAGAAGCCCGACAGGCCCCAGCCGACGCCGAACAGGCCTGCGCCGAGGATCAGGGCGAAGTCGATCCGGCTCCGCGTCGGCCAGTCGAACGAGTTCGCCAGGACCGGGCGGCGCAGGCGGCGCGCCAGGGCGGTGCCGAGGCCCGACGCGGTGACGGCGCCGGCCAGCACGAAGGCGAGGGTCGGGTCCCAGGCGCCGGTCACGTCGAGGAATCCCCGCACCCGGGCGGGGTCGAGCATGCCGGAGAGCGCGAGCCCGACCCCGAAGACGAGGCCGGACAGGAGCGCGGTGGCGAGGCGCAGGGACTGGATCACGACAGCACCCGGCCGACGGCGACCGTCAGCATCCCGCTTCCCAGGAAGACGAGAACGGCCACGGCCGAGCGCACCGAGAGGCGGGCGAGGCCGCAGACCCCGTGACCGGAGGTGCAGCCCGAGCCGAGCCGGGTCCCGAAGCCGACGAGCAGCCCCGCCAGCGCCAGCACCGGCAGGCTCGCGTCGATCCGCATCACCGGCCAGGCGCCGGCGAGGACCGCGAAGACCGGCGGCCCGAGGACGAGGCCGACCAGGAAGGCGAGGCCGGTGCGCCACGAGGGATCCGCCGGGCGGCCCAGACCGGCGACGAGGCCGCTGATCCCGGCGATGCGGCCGTTGAGCAGGAGGAACAGGGCGGCCGAGAGGCCGATCAGGAGGCCGCCCGCGAAGGCGGACGCGAAGATCATCATCGGGTGACCCGGGATCTGCGGCGCCGGCGATCCGGCGTCGCGGCGCATGCGACGGTCCCTGGCATACCGGCGGGGACAGCGCGGAACAAGGCTTGCCGTCGGAGGATTATTCGTGAATTATCGAGCAAACGCAACAGGTTAGCGAAGTAAATGCTCTCGCCAGCGCCGCCCGCGACCACGCCCTTCTCCGATCTCGCCGGAACGGAGGGAGGTTCTTCCCATCCGCAGGATCGCGACGCGCCGCAGATGCACCCGCGAGAGCACCGGGAGGATCACGCCATGGCTGAAGCGACGATGACGCGCGGCGACGAGGTGGTGTTCGAGCGGCTCGACCTCGCCGACGTCCTCGGGATCTGGCGCAACGCCAAGGGCCGGATCCTCGGCATCCATGGCCAGGAAGGCGGGACCAGCCCGACCGTCGACGTCAAGTTCGACGGCCACGAGACCCTGCAGCGCTACCTGCCGGACCTGTTCCGGCGGGTGCAGTAACCGCGCCCGACAGGAGCCCCCACCCGCATGGATTCGGCCAGTACGGACCTGGATTCTCCGACAGGCTCGCCCGCGGGGCCGCATTCCTCGTACCGCGCGGCCGGCTCCGCCCTGCGCCAGCCGCCCCTGCGCGCGACGAGCCACAGCACGGCGGAGGCCGACGTCTGGGCGGAGCTGCGCGCCGAGGCGGAGGCGGCTTTGATCGAGGAGCCGCTCTACGCCGGGATCATCCAAGCGACGATCCTCGACCAGCGCAGCCTCGCGCAGGCCCTCGCCTACCGCCTCGCCCACCGGCTCGGCGACGGCGACCTCGCCCGCCTGGCGATGCGCGATCTGTGCCTCGCCGCCTTCGAGGCCGACCCGCATGCCGGCGCCCACGCGGTGCGCGACCTGATCGCGATCCGCGAGCGCGACCCGACCTGCCGCCGCTACCTCGACCCGTTCCTGTTCTACAAGGGGCTCGCCGCCCTCGAGGGCTACCGGATCGCCCACTGGCTCTGGCACCAGGGCCGGATGACGCTGGCCCTCCACGTCCAGAGCCGGATCTCGGAGGTGTTCGGCTGCGACATCCACCCGGCGGCGCGGATCGGCTCGGGCGTGTTCATCGACCACGCCACCGGGGTCGTGATCGGCGAGACCACAATCATCGCCGACGACGTGTCGATCCTGCAATCCGTGACCCTCGGCGGCAACGGCAAGGACAGCGGCGACCGCCACCCGAAGATCGAGCGCGGGGTGCTCCTCAGCGTCGGCGCCAAGGTGCTCGGCAACATCCGGGTCGGCGAGGGCGCGAAGGTCGCCGCCGCCGCGGTCGTACTGCACGACGTGCCGCCCCACACCACGGTCGCGGGCGTGCCGGCCCGGGTGGTCTCGCGCATCCCGCGCTCGGAGGAACCGGCCCTGACCATGGACCAGTTCTTCGGCGACGGCATCTGACGGTGCCGGAAATTCCTTTCGGAGACGGTTCATCGCGGGATCGCGGCATGCCCGCGATCCTATAAAATTATATTCCACGATAGTCTTGAAATTTAGATGGATCTTATCTAATGCCGCGGTTTAGAAGAATTTTCTATGCTCATTAGAGTGAGAAACAGCAAAAAATTCTATTGACGCTCGCGCTCGATCGCCGCTATCGCTGCGGCAGCGACGGGCAGTCCGGTCAGTATTCAAGTATCGGCCTGCGTCCTCGCGGACATCAAGGCGCCAGAACAGGCAGGATTGCGGTCCGACGATCGTCTGCCCCGACGTGCCGGCCCACGCGGACGGCCACGGTTCCCGGCGTCATGCGCGCAGAGTGCCGGGCCGGGACCGGCCCCGAGACGGCGAAACGGAGACGAACCTCGATGAGTGGACCGGGTTTGAGCGTCAGCGCCTCAGCCGCACGCAATCTCGCCACAGCGACCGTCACCTCGGTCCAGAACGCGGCCAACACGCCGCGCTTCCTCCTGCGGCTCCTGCCCTTCGTCGACGTGCCGGGCGGCGTCTACCGGGTCAACCGCCGCGCCGTCGTGCTGGCCAAGCCCGGCCGCATCGACCTCGCGGCCGAGGGCGAGGGCCGCACGGTCCGTCCGGGCTCGTTGCGGGCGGTGCCGCTGTTCAGCCGCCTCGGCGACGCCGAGCTCGCGGCGCTCGCCGGCCGGTTCACCGAGAGCCGCCACCGGGCCGGCGACATCATCGCCGAAGAGGGCTCGACGGGCCGCAGCCTCGTGGTCGTCGCCGACGGTACCGTCGAGCTGATCCTGTCGGGTCCCTACAAGGGCCACCTGCGTCAGGGCCTCGCGACGCGCGGCGACTACTTCGGCGACGGCGACCTCCTCGGCGAGGCGGCCCCCGCCCCGGCCGTCAGGGCGCTCTCGGCGGTGACGCTGCTCACCCTCGAGCGCGCCGCGGTCGAGGACGAGGCCATCGCCTCGCGCATCGCCCAGTACCGCGAGGAGCGCGACCGCCTGCGGGGTCACACCAACTCCCACGGCGAGCAGGGCATCGAGCTGCTGGCGGTCCATGCCGGCGAGCCGCGCCTGCCGACCACCTTCGTCGATTACGAGATCGATCCGCGCGAGTACCACCTCTCGACGATCCAGACGATCCTCAACACCCACACCCGCGTCACCGATCTCTACTCCAACGAGATCGATCAGCTGCGCGAGCAGATCCGCCTCACGGTCGACGCCGTGAAGGAGCGCGAGGAGTGGGAACTGCTGAACAACTCGCAGTTCGGCCTCCTCAACGAGGTGAGCCCGCGCCAGCGCATCCCGACCCGCGGCGGTCCGCCGACCCCGGACGACCTCGACGAGCTCCTGACCCTGGTCTGGAAGAAGCCCGCCTTCTTCGTCGCGCATCCGCGCGCCATCGCGGCCTTCGGCCGGGAGGCGACCCGCCGCGGCGTTCCGCCGGTGGTCGTCCACCTGTTCGGGGCGCCGTTCATCACCTGGCGCGGCGTGCCGCTCGTCCCCAGCGACAAGCTGCCGATCGACATCGACCCGGTCACGGGCGCGCAGACCACCTCGATCCTGCTGCTGCGCGTCGGCGAGGGCGAGCAGGGCGTGGTCGGCCTGCACAAGTCCGGCGTCACCGGCGAGATCGAGCCCGGCCTGTCGGTGCGCTACATGGGCACCAACGACCACTCGATCGCCTCGCACCTCGTGACGCGCTACTTCTCGGCCGCCGTGCTGGTCGAGGACGCGACCGCCCGCCTCGATAGCGTGCTGCTCGGCAACTACCATGACTACGCCTGAGGCGCGGCCCGGCTTCCCCTCCGGGACGCCGGCCGAGCTCGCCCACGCGGATCTCGTCGGGCGCCTCGCCCGCGAGATCTACGGGCAGGGCCAGGCCGCGAGCGCCCCCTTCGCCCCGACGCTGCCGGCGGGCCCCCAAGTCCCGCAGGCGCAAGTTCCGCAGGTTCAGGTCCCGCGGGCCCTCCCCCCGGCTCCCGCCGGCGAGCGGCCCTCGGGGATCGAGCCCGGCATCGCCGCGCTCGGCGCCCGCTCGTTCGGGGCGCCGCCGGTCGGCCTGCCGGGCCTCACCGGTCCCTCGGCCGCCAGCCCGGTCGGGGCGTCGCCGGCGCCGGCCGGCGCGAACGCGCTCGATCTCGGTGCGGTGCCCTCGCTGCATCCGCTCGCCGGGCCGTTCGGGCCGAACCCGCTCGGGTCGCGGGCCCTGCCCGAGTTCTTCGTGCCGAGCCTGCCCGAGGTGGCGGCCGGCCTGCCCGGCGGCACCGACCTCTACCGGCAGATCGCCGCCGACCATCCGCGCGCCCACGCCTTCGCGCAGGCGCTGGCGCCGGCCCTGGTCCCGGGGGATCCGTCGCGGGCCGGCGTGGACGTGGCACAGGAGCACGTCCGGCGCACCGGCCGCCCGCCCGAGCCGACTTCCCTGCCCTCGGCCGAGGCCGACTACTACTTCCTGAACCCGTCACCCAGTCCGGCCCGCCGCGGTGGCCGTCCGGCTCCCCGGCCGCGGGTCGAGCCGGCGCGCCACGACGGCCCGGCCCCGCGGGCGCTCGCCCTCGGATCGAGCCCGGCCGCGGCGCCCTTCGACGTCGAGCGCGTCCGCCGGGATTTTCCGGCCCTGCACCAGAGCGTGAACGGGCACCGGCTGGTCTGGCTCGACAACGCCGCCACCACCCACAAGCCGCAGAGCGTCATCGACGCGACGAGCGAGTTCTACGGCCGCCACAACTCGAACATCCACCGGGCGGCCCACACGCTCGCGGCGCGCGCGACGGACCTGTTCGAGGGCGGCCGCGAGAAGACCCGCCGCTTCCTCAACGCGCCGTCGAAGGACGACATCGTCTTCCTGCGAGGCACCACCGAGGGCATCAACCTCGTCGCCAACTCCTACGGCCGGGCCAATGTCGGCCCGGGCGACGAGATCATCGTCTCGACGATCGAGCACCACGCCAACATCGTACCGTGGCAGCTCCTGGCGCAGGCCACCGGCGCGACGATCCGGGTGATCCCGGTCAACGACCGCGGCGAGATCATCTTCGAGCAGTACGCCGCCCTGCTCTCGGGCCGCAGCAGAATCGTCTCGGTGACCCACGTCGCCAACGCGCTGGGGACGGTGAACCCGATCCGCGAGATCATCGCGCTCGCCCACGCCTACGGCGTGCCGGTGCTGGTCGATGCCGCCCAGTCGACCCCGCACATCCCCATCGACGTGCAGGCGCTCGACGCCGACTTCCTGGTCTTCTCGGGCCACAAGGTGTTCGGGCCGACCGGGATCGGCGCGCTCTACGGCAAGAGCCACCTGCTCGCCGCGATGCCGCCGTGGCAGGGCGGCGGCCACATGATCGAGGACGTCACCTTCGCAAAGACCGTCTACAAGGGCGCGCCGGAAAAATTCGAGGCTGGCACCCCGGACATCGCGGGCGCGGTGGGGCTCGGGGCCGCCCTCGACTACCTGGAGGGCGTGGGCCTGCCCGGCATCGCCGCCTACGAGCACGACCTGCTCGACTACGCGCAGGAAGGGCTCGCCGGAGTGAAGGGCCTGCGCCTCCTCGGGACGGCGCGCGAGAAGGCGAGCGTGATGTCGTTCGTGATCGAGGGCCACGAGAACGAGACGGTCGCCCTTCACCTCGACCGGCACGGCGTCGCGGTGCGCTCGGGCCATCACTGCGCCCTGCCGGCCCTGCGCCGCTTCGGCGTCGACCAGTCGGTCCGCGCCTCGCTCGCCTTCTACAACACCCGCGAGGACGTCGACGTGTTCCTCAAGGTGCTGCACACGCTGCCGCGGCGCTGAACGTCGCCCAGCGGGGCCGCCCTGCGTCGCTCGACACCGCGCGGCCTCGCGCCACGGACCAACGCGCAGCGTGCTGCGGCGCGCCACGGAGCCCCGGCGCGCCACGGAGCGCCGGCGGGCCCCGCCCAGGAGGCCGCGGCCCTGAACTTCCCGCGCGTGCGGCTCGCCGGCAGCGAGGCCCTGGCCTGGAACAACGCCGGGAAGTCCGCGCGGCCGAACGCCGTGCGTGGACGCGGCAAGCGCGGTCCGAGCGTTCCCGGCCGGAACAAGCACCGGTTCGGCACGAGGACGCGCGCCGAAGCGCGGATCGAGGGCGGCGCCCGACGGCAGTGCGATCGGGTAGCCCTCTGGCCGCGCTCGCGCCGCGACCGGCGCCGCCTCGTCCAGCCATCCCCCGACGGGCGTCACGTCCTGGTGCGGTCCACCGAACGCCGGAAATTCTTCTCGGTCTGCGCTCCGCGGCAGTCTGGTCCCCTCCCCCGCAGCGTTCTTTAAAAAGAACAATCTCGTTGACTTGGCGAACGCCTCCGGACACCCTTGGGACGTCGGATGCGCCCCGAACGCGGGCGATCCGGTCCCCTTCAACCAGGAGGCTCCACCGATGGCCTTTCGGCCCCTGCATGACCGCGTGCTCCTGCGCCGCCTCGACGGCGAGGAGAAGACAAAGGGCGGCATCCTCATCCCCGACACCGCCAAGGAGAAGCCCCAGGAGGGCGAGATCGTCGCCGTGGGGCCGGGCGCGCGGGACGACCAGGGCGCGCTGACGCCCCTCGACGTGAAGGCCGGCGATCGGGTGCTGTTCGGCAAGTGGTCCGGCACCGAGGTCAAGATCGAGGGCGAGGATCTCCTGATCCTCAAGGAAGCCGACATCCTCGGCGTGATCGCGGCCTGACCCCGACGGCATCAGCGAGAAGGACGATTCCCATGGCTGCCAAGGACGTAAAATTCTCCGCCGACGCCCGCGAGCGCCTTCTGCGCGGCGTCGACATCCTGGCCGATGCGGTGAAGGTCACGCTCGGCCCGAAGGGCCGCAACGTCGTGATCGAGAAGAGCTTCGGCGCGCCCCGGATCACCAAGGACGGCGTCACCGTCGCCAAGGAGATCGAGCTGGAGGACCGCTTCGAGAACCTCGGCGCCCAGCTCCTGCGGGAGGTCGCGGCGAAGACCAACGACCGCGCGGGCGACGGCACCACCACCGCGACGGTGCTGGCTCAGGCCATCGTCAAGGAAGGCGCCAAGGCGGTGGCGGCGAACTTCAACCCCCTCGACCTCAAGCGCGGCATCGACCTCGCGGTCGCGGCGGCGGTGAAGGACGTGGCGGGCCGCGCCCGCAAGGTGACGGCGTCCGACGCCATCGCGCAGGTCGGCACCATCTCGGCCAACGGCGACGCCGAGATCGGCCGGCTGATCGCCCAGGCCGTCGAGAAGGTCGGCAAGGAGGGCGTCATCACGGTCGAGGAGGCGCGCACCGCCGAGACCGAGCTCGACGTGGTCGAGGGCCTGCAATTCGACCGCGGCTACCTCTCGCCGTACTTCGTGACCAACGCCGAGAAGCTGACCGTCGAGCTCGACGATCCCTACATCCTGATCCACGAGAAGAAGCTCTCCTCGCTCCAGCCGCTGCTGCCGGTGCTCGAGGCGGCGGTGCAGTCGGGCCGGCCGCTCCTCATCATCGCGGAGGACATCGAGGGCGAGGCGCTGGCGACGCTCGTCGTCAACAAGCTGCGGGGCGGCCTGAAGGTCGCGGCCGTCAAGGCGCCGGGCTTCGGCGACCGGCGCAAGGCGATCCTTGAGGACATCGCGATCCTGACCCAGGGGCAAACGATCTCGGAGGAGCTCGGCATCAAGCTCGAGAACGTGACGCTCGCCGCGCTCGGCCGCGCCAAGCGGGTACGGATCGACAAGGAGAACACCACGATCGTCGACGGCGCCGGCGAGGCCTCCGAGATCGCCTCCCGGGTCGCCCAGATCAAGGCGCAGATCGAGGAGACGACCTCCGACTACGATCGCGAGAAGCTCCAGGAGCGCCTGGCCAAGCTCGCCGGCGGCGTCGCGGTGCTCCGGGTCGGCGGCGCCACCGAGGTCGAGGTCAAGGAACGCAAGGACCGGGTCGACGACGCGCTCAACGCCACCCGCGCCGCGATCGAGGAGGGCATCGTGCCGGGCGGCGGCACGGCGCTGCTGCGGGCCCGCGGCGCCGTCGCGGCGCTCCAGGGCGGCAACCCCGACGTCGCGGCCGGGATCAAGATCGTCCTGAAGGCGCTCGAAGCCCCGATCCGCCAGATCGCCGCCAATGCCGGGGTCGAGGGCTCGATCGTGGTCGCGAAGGTCGGCGAGAGCGTGTCCGACACCTACGGCTTCGACGCGCAGGCCGAGACCTACGTCGACCTGATCGAGGCCGGCATCGTCGACCCGGCGAAGGTGGTGCGCGCGGCGCTGCAGGACGCGGCCTCGGTGGCGGGCCTCCTCGTCACCACGGAGGCGCTCGTCGCCGAGCGGCCGAAGGACAAGCCCGCCCTGCCCGCACCGGCCGGTGCGGATTTCTGACAATCGGTCCCGCGCGCCCCGGGGATCCTCCTCCCCGGGGCGCTCCTCGCTCTCGCCCGTCGCCAAGGACCGTCATGGTGCAACTCCCCGACCCGGCCGTCCCGTTCCACCCCTCCGAGCCGAGCCCCGGGCTCGTCGCCGTCGCGCTCTGCGTGGCGCTGATCCTCAGCGCCTTCGCGTTCCTGCTGCGCGCATCCTGACGGCTCCCCGGATGAACCCGGTCATCGCGGTCGTCGGCGCCGGCTTCAGCGGCAGCATGGCGGCGCTCCACCTGCTGTCCGCCCTGCCCCGGCCCTGGTCGGTGCTCCTGTGCGAGAAGGGCGGCAGCTTCGGGCGCGGCCTCGCCTACGGCACGCAGGCCTGCGACCACCTGCTCAACCTGCGCGCCGCCAACATGAGCGCGTATCCGGACCGGCCGGAGCATTTCTCCGGGAGATGACATCAAATATCCCTTTTATCTCAGCACTTTGATGCTAGGCCCACTTGGCAGACCTATTATTGTACCCATGGTTTGCGAGCGGATTTGAGCGAACGGCAGCGATCGCCTGCGAACCTGCCGTGTCGCTTTGGACACGCTGCACGAGCGTCCGATAGGCGGGCCTAGGCAGGCCTCATCCTGCCCTGGCCCTGGCCACGGGTCAGGCCTGATCGGCCTCGTCAGCGTCCGCCAGAGGCGCCGATCGCAAGGCGGGGCACTCGCCGATCAGCGCGAGCACGGCGATGGCCTCATCCAATTCGCAGCCGTGTTCCTCCAGGAACCCGGAAGCGAAGCGCGCTAGGGCGCCGGCGCCGCGGGCGGTGGTCGGGACCGTCTCGAGGACCTTCCCGTTCCAGATCTCGTGCACGGCATCGCCGGCGCCGGTCCGGCGCTCCATCAACTCGGGCGTCTCCTCCACTTCCGGCTGGCCCGGCATGGTGAAGGTTGCGGTGTAGGCGCGATCGGCCTCGAGGCATTCGAACAGCGCCTCGTAGATCGGATCGGAACTCGCGGTGTCGGACACCGCTTCGGCCTGCGCCGCCGACGATCGCGCCGCAACGGCCTCCGGATCTTGGAGCAGCGCCCCCGTCATCACCGCGAGCGATCCGAACACGTCCGGCGGATCGTCCATCCCGATCATCGAGTCGTAGTGCTCCCCGGCGTGGCGCATCACGGCAAGTAGCCCTGCGGTTGTGCTCGGCAGTTCTCCGAAAAGGTGACGCCAAGCGCGCTCCTCGGCGGCGTCGGCCTGGTCGCGCTGCGCCTTCAGGATCGCCATGGCGCGGGGCGAGGCGTTGCCGCCCCTCTTCCTGATCTGCACGTGGTCGGAGGCCTCTACGGCCTCGCCGAAGGCCTCATGAGCGACGCGGTGGCGCTCGATCGCCGCCAGGATCGGATCGACCGCCGGAGACGTCTTGCGTGCGGCCTTCATCACAGCTCTCCCTGAGCCAGGAGCGCGTCGAAGGCGCGGCCCTCGTCCGGGCCCAGGCCTGCGAAGTAGCGGCCCAGACCTTCGCGTAGCTCGGCAATGCGATCACGCTCCTGGTCCATGTCCTCGGCACGCACGGCGCGGATCGCGGCCGTCACGGGCCCGACCTGAG
This sequence comes from Methylobacterium crusticola, assembly GCF_003574465.1. Lineage (GTDB taxonomy): Bacteria > Pseudomonadota > Alphaproteobacteria > Rhizobiales > Beijerinckiaceae > Methylobacterium > Methylobacterium crusticola. The sequence goes on along the minus strand of NZ_QOWC01000001.1, from coordinate 73,356 downwards.
CAGCGGGCGAGCGGGAGCGTTCACCGGCGCGGGCCGGCGTGGTAGCGGTACGGATAGCCATGATCGTCCCTCAGAGACGGTTGTGGTTAGGGCCGTACCGAGGATCCTACCCCTTGGTGCGGCCCGGGTTTTGTGCCATCATAAATAGGCCATGTCAATTCGTGACGTCACAAAAAAGCGCGGCCGGCCTGCCACAGGAAAGGGTGAGCCCGTGACTGTGCGCCTGCAACCGGAGCACATAGCTCCTCTTGATGCCTGGATCGCAGATCAGCCAGAACCGAAGCCTTCACGCCCAGAGGCAATCCGCGAGGCTCTCACAGAGCACTTCAAAGCCAAAGGCTATCTGAAATGAGTTGGATTCTGCATAAATTCAGCACATTAGAATGTATTTCGAAGTCAAAGAATTAGAGGCTGATAATGCGAACCATATTATGCCTATTTACGGCATTCATAGTGAGCACGGTCCCTGCAAGCGCAGATTGGCAGTACACACGCTGGGGAATGAGCGTCGAACAGGTTGCAAAAATTTCCAAAGGGAAAGCGCAGCCTTATTCTTCAAAATACAGCAACGAGACATATAAAGTTGAACTTGCGGCTCCTTTTCAATCTGGACCATTCGCATTCAACGCACATTTCGAATTTCAGGGAAGCCGAGGGCTTGCAATCGTGTCACTTCACCCTGTTAACGGCGCTGATTGTCCTTCGATAGAACGAACTCTTGTTTCAAAGTACGGCGAGTCTGATCCAGAACCCCGTCGGTTCGGCGCGTACAAATGGGACGATCGCAAGAGCAATAATGTTGTTCGATTTGTCCCCAACGGCAGTGACTGCGTAATAATTTATCGAGAACTGGCGGCGCGCGGCGGCGCCAAGGGTCTCTAACGGCCATGAGAGAGATGCTGGCAGGTTCGAGGCCTGTCGGGCCCACCAGCCTCCAAGCCGCTCAGATCTGCCGGCGTCATCCTCATCGAGGAGAATGGCGAGGGTCCGGGGGTGCGGCTGCGGCGTCAGACAGTAGAGCGCCCGGTGGAGGTTTAGAGCCTTGCCGGGCGACGCTCGTCAGTGTTAGCAATTAGATTGGCGGGTTTATGACCGCCTGCAGAGTTGTCCCATCGTATTAGCGTCTTCAGCTATAAAATTACCCTGACAATCTGGACAAGTTATCTCCCCTTCTTCAACAATTCGTAATGCGGTGCAGTGCGGACATATTACTAATGAATAATCCATTGCCTCTTCAATGCTGCGATCTGAATTAACAGCTATCGCAAGCCGAGGATCTAGAATGCCATACAGATATTGAGGTCTATTGCCAGGGTTAGGTACATCGCCTATCTTGACCACTGCACCTGAGTTTTGCCAGTTCTTAACTTTCGACCTCGCCGCCTGTGTACTGACGCGAAAGATGTCGTTTGCGAGCCTGTTGATTGTGAAATTGACATCACCAACTTTCTTCAGTTCTCCAAAAATCGCACCATACAACTCGCGAGCTCTTTCAGTAGCGAAGTTTATAATGCCCGCTTTGACAGTTCTAAACTCGATCTTTTCTCCATACCTCCCGGTCTTTGTATGCTCATCGACTATTTTCTTGCAGATCCGAACCATATCTCGTGGCGAGGCATGAGCAAAATACGCGATCATGCGATGCACATTATATGGCGAGTCCGAGGCAACCAAATCATCGAATTGACGGATTTTACCTTCTGAATAGGTCGATAATCTCTTACTAAGGACAATTTCCAAATCCGCTACCGACCAATCAAGCGAATATTCGAGCAACCGGTCTGGCCGGCCGCCTGCATCTTGATACATGTCCTTGATTTTGTCCCATAGAAAGAATTTGAAAGCCAAACCATTGGTTTCGAGTAGTGGAAGATCGATTAGTAGAGACTCCAGGAACTCGAAATTTTTTCCAGCGTCACTGGCTGTTATTGTCAATTCATCGACGCGATCGACAAGTATATAGGTCGATTTGTATCCAAATTTCTTGACGAGAGCCACAAGAGACTCAAACTGAAACCGTAAAGTTTCATCAAGAGGTTTATATGCTGCCGTTGCCAATTCGAATTTGCCGAACCCAAATTTAGCCGCCATTAAATTTAGTAAACCAGTGACTATACCGCCATATCTTCCATAGTAATCTTTTGGCTTATCTCCAAAAGATTTGACAGATGCAAGTGATTCCTGAAATTTCTCGGCCGACAGATCGCCTAGTAACTTGCGAGAAAGAGAGACAATCAATCGTTTGTCGATCTCGTCTACTTCCTGCGGGAGATACTTTCGCTCTTCAATCTCGCAAAGGATAGCTATCAGTAATATACGACAAATATTTGTCAGATGATATTCCGCGTCAGCATCCTTTGGCAGTCTAATTACATTTGTCGGAAATCGATCATAAGTTAAGCAGAGAAATTGATGCGCCTCCGCACTTCGTTTCTCAATCATTATTTTCTGAGCAGTTTTGCCTCCACCACGCGGCGCAAAAACAACATTGCTCTTTGGAGTATTTGGGTCACCAACCACCGCAGGAAAAAATGGCGGATCCACAAAATACTTATCGATCAGTGGCTCGTCCGCTGCGTTAGTAGACGCAAATGGATCTTGGAGAAATCCAAAAGTCTTGAGGAAATCAATCGACAAAGCGATCTCCCTGCGCACATTAAGGTACACGGCGATCCTCTCCAACTATCATGAAAACGTCTGGTTGCGTGTGCAGGACTCCTTTTTGCGTGCTGCACTGCTTGTATGACTGCCCGTCACTGCACCCCACCCTCGCCGCCGGCCGCCATCGCCTCGGCCGAGCCCTGGATCTCGCGCACGCGCCGGTAGAAGTCTACGCGGCCACTCTTGTAATGTGGCTAGATCTGGCCGCACGGGAGCATCCGGCGTGAGGATGCGGTGTGTCGACCTCGTGCCGCTGCATGCATGCTTTGCTATGGCCGAATGGCCGCGGGCACGGCCGCCCTCTATAGGAGCACCATGGCCGACAGCATCCCCCACCCCTACACCATCGAGGATTCACCTCTCCCCAAGCCCGCCGGGCACTACCAGTGGGCTGTCCGCAGGAGCGGAAGCCTCGTCGAGCGGTCGGACCGGCCGTACCCGACCGAGGCCGCGGCCGAGGCCAGCGCGATCGCCGCCGTGGAGCGGGACATGCACTCCGTCGCGGGCGGCGGGCGCCGGTAAGGGCACTCCGCCGGGCGACCTCCCGGCCGCTCCGGAAGCGATCGGCGGGCGAGGCGCCCTGTCGGTCCCCGAACAATCGGGCTAGCGCCCACGGACCAAGCGGTGTGGTCGTTCCGCAATGGGCTCGCATCTGAGCGACAGCTTCGATCGGCCTGGAGCCCAGCCAGGCGCCCGCTAGATCCCCCATGTGGCCGGCGCTGGAGGAGCTGACGACGTGGCGACGACCCCCACCATGGGCGAGCTGTACAAGGCCCTGACGCTCTCCGAAGACAACTTGTTGACGGCCATCAAGACCTACCTCGAGGACCCGTCCAAGCCCGTCATCCTCGAGGCCGGCGAGTACCGCCTCGACGTCGGCGCCGCGGTCCAGGCGCATCCCTGGGCCCGGGAGATGTTGGCGCGGGAGACGGCGACCAAGGTCTTCCGGGAGGGCGCCGTGCGGACTGCGGTCCTGCTGGCGCGGCCGGCGTGAACGTCGGCGACCTGCGGGCCCAGGGCGAGACCACGGCGGCGGTGTTCTGCAACGGCCTCGACTGCCAGCACCACGCCGTCATCGCGACCGAGCGGTTCCCCGACCACCTGCCCTTCCCGGCGCTGGCGCGGCGCCTCGTGTGTTCGGTCTGCGGGGCTCGCGATCCCCGGGTCATGCGGGACATGCTCGCGCACTACGATCGGCTCTACCGCGAGCAGGGATGGGGCGGGCAGCTCGCCGGTCCCCTGCCTGCGCACTATCGCGTAGTCGGGCGGGACGTGCCGTGGCCCGATCAGGAGGAAGCACCTCAAAAGTAGCTCGTCGCGCCCTTAGTGCTTTGCGGACATGCTCTCTGCCGCTCGACGATCAGCTTCGGCAGCCAAGGCGCGAGCAAGGGCGCTGAGTTCCCCAGAAACATGTCGAATTCCACGCAGCCTGAGCCAGTTAGCAACCACAACCGTGAAGGTTGCATCAATTGCTTCAGCTGGGGTTGCTCCCTCTTTGATAAGATCATTGATTGCACTCTGCACTGTCGCACAGTGGAGAAGGCCATTGTAATTATCTGCGGTCATTTGTTTGGCGCACCCTCCGAATTGGAGGCAGCGTACGCCGATTTGGCGACCAGTTACGCTTAACTTTAGCAAGATATATCTGCGCTAGGGTGCTCCTCAGATACTCCAAGGTCCACCCAAGCCCGCGGCTCCTGGATCCAGCGCCAGACGGGACGTGCCGTGGCCGGCGCGGAGGCGGGAACCCGGGTAGCGGCCAGGGGTAGGTCTGGGGCCAGCCGCGTCACGTCCAAGCTCCATGCCCGCCATGCTCTTCACCACCTTCCTCGCCCTCACCGTGCTGGTCGCGTTGGCGATGGCGGCGGTGGTCGCGGTCGTGGTCTGGGTAGACCGGCCCTGACCACGAAGAAGCCCGCCGCGGCGGTGAGCCGGGCGGGCCAGTGGGATCGTTCGCAGCGGGCCAACCGGCGGCGGCTGGCCCGGTTCCGGGCGCCTCAGGCGCGCCGCTTCACCGCCTTGAAGCGCTCCCGCCCCTCGAGGCCGTTCCACCCCTCCACCAACGCCCGGGCCTGGCGCTCAAGGACGAATGAGCTGGCGAGGCTCCAACCGTCGTCCCGGTCGAGGACGTCCCAAACGGCGCCGAACTCGACCAGCAAGGCGTTGAACTCGGCGGCGACGCCGAAGGGCTCGGCGCTGATCATGACTGGGCGTCCTGCGGGCTCTCGCCGTGCTCGACCTCGAGCCAGGCCTCCCGGGCCCGGCGCTCCCGCATCCGCTTGAGGGCGGGGCCGACGATCGCGAAGGCAGTAGAGTTCATCGCGTCGAGGCGCTCGCGGGAAGCCTCGGGGAGATCCTCGTCCTCGGGGGCGGTCTGGGTTGGCCATCCTGATCGCTCCTGATGGGCGGTGGCGCGGTATGCATCGAGATGGGTCGCGGAGTCGACGTAGCAACTCGATCGCGCAAGGGTTGGGCGCCATGCGCGCCATCCTCTTCGCCCTCGTCCTTGCCGTTCCCAGTCTGGCCGTCGCCCAGAGCGAACCACTGATCCAAAGCCCGCAGGATGAAGTGTGCCGCGACGAGGCGCGTGACCGGGTCTTCGGCGCGCCGAACCCGAAAGGCCTCGCGCTCTACGACCTCGGCGTCGAGCTCTACGAAAACTGCATGTGGCGCTCGCCGATGCGCGACAACAGCACGCGGCCAAAGCGCCGGCAGAGCTCCTGATTGCGGCCACAGAGAAGCCCGTGGGCCGCGTTCTGGGAGGCGCCGGCCACTACCCCTGCGGCCGGGGCGTCACGGCCGCTGGCGGGCTTCCTATTCGGGAGGCGGGAAGGTGGAGCCCCGAGCGCCCGCGCTATGCAGAACGTCTGTGTGTGACGTGGAGCGCGAGACCGGTTCGAACCTGAGTCAGCGTGCGCGCCGGTAGTGCATGGCGACCGCGCCATTCCGGAGCGACTTCGCCGAGACCAGCTCGAGCCGTCGCGTACTGGACAGCCCGCCCTGGTAGAGGGTCGGGCCGTGGCCAGCGATCCTGGGATGGACGAGGAGCTTGTACTCGTCGATCAGATCCAGCCGGTCCAGTTCGGTCGCGAGTTTGCCGCTACCGAGGAGCACGCCCGCCGGAGTCGCGTCCTTGAGCCTCTGCACGCCTGTTCGCAGGTCGTCGGCGATGTGGTGGCTGTTGGTCCACGGGAAGTCCTTTCGCGTCGACGACACCACGTATTTCGGCTTGGCCTCCAGCTTGACCGCCCACTCGCGTATCGCCGGCGGCGCCTCCACGTCGCCGCGAGCGACCGCCGGCCAGTAGCTCTCCATCATCTCGTAGGTGATGCGGCCCCACAGCATCGCCCCGACCTCGTCCATAAGGCGGGTGAAGAACGCGTGCGTCTCGTCGTCAGCGATTCCTTCCTGGTGGTCGACGCAGCCGTCCAGGGTGACGTTTATGCTGAAGGTCAACAGTCCCATTAGGCGAGCCTATGCCATACGCTTGAAAGAACGTAGGGCTATAGCGCCTCGCCGTGGGTTCCAAGCGTCAGATTTGGGCCACTAGGACGAAAGCCAATCGTACCAGTGACGCGGAAGGGCAACAAAATCTCCGGGAGGTGACAACATAATATCAGTGTCTGTTGTCAGATATTGGGATGTGTTGCCAGTATATCCTTCACCGGCTAGAGACACATCACCAAAACTACTAGTTTTTTGGTCAATGTACTCAGAGTCAATTCCCGATATCAAATTGACATCAGCATTGCCGATGTCGGGCCAATTTTCTCCAGAATAGATGTTGAATGTCTGGGGTCCAAATTGTGTCTCGATGATTGTACTCGGAGCACTATCAGGCTGCCAGCCTGGATCGACGAGAGACGGCGGATTGATAAGCATATCGATGTTAACGGGATCTAGATCTCCGTTATTCATTGGAACCATATTATTAGTTCCATGTAGCAAGTCTGTCGACCCACTGAACCCTCCCAGAGGTAAGTTTATACTCGGGCCATACGTTACCGTGCCATTTGTAGTAACACTAATATCGCCGTATCCTATACCATTGCTCGACACGGCATCTGCTGTATCATGCGTAATACCTGCACCTATTAATGTAGAACCGAGCGATTCATTAGCGGTAAGGCCACTCTGTGTACCAATACCCACAGAGATTAGCGGCGTCTGGATGACTATTCCGATATCGTTAGTTCGTAACATATCGATCATGGATGCGTCTGGATCGGGCGTAATGTATGGGATCTGCGGACCATAACTCGACTCTAGTACAGGTGTATTTGGATCGGTAGGCCTCCAGCTTGGATCAACAATTGGAGGCCCGTTTAGTATTGAGTCCAATGTATCCGGAAGTCTGATAGGCCCCATGCCCAGATCTAGAGCGGCATCATCTCTAGCTGCTGCGAGAAGATCGATTTGCGGCGTGGGCGTGGGTGTGGGCGCAGGTCCAGGTTCTGGCGATGATGAAGTCTGATGATCCTGCCCTAGTCCTATAGGAGCTACCACAGCTCCCGCTTCGTTAAATGTAATAGAAAAAGCCTCATAATCTATTGACGCTATTTGTTGTGCTTGCTCAAGTGTGACCCAAGGCCAGTCTGAAGAGTACATAGGCTCACCGACGACATTGACCATGCATATAGCGCGGCCATATTTATCGCATAATGTTGCCATCTGTAGCCTCCCTCTAGTATATCAGAGATGCTGAGAACATCCTCGAACTGAGAGGAAGAGATCAGAGCCTTGAGCAGTTTGATGTATGCAAGCGCACAAAGGCTGCAGCTATCACTTACGGGCGCGTCGGCACTCTCGATCGCGCGTCTGCGGCGGGGATGGGTAAGCCGCCCGGCGCTTGTCTACCGCCGGGCGGCTCCGCGCATGACGATGGCCGATGAACGGCCGAACGCCGGCCGGTCGTCATGCGCGAGCTCAGATCAGGCTTGCCGACCACACGTGCCGGCCATGGGCCTGCGCCTCCGGGTCGAGGCTCGGCAGCACCACGCTCTGCGGGATCGAGCCGATCATGGAGCCACGGTGCATGCCGTTCGGCGCGACGCCGCGGGCCACCATCTCCGGCGGCTCGATCCAGGCCTGCTCGGCCGGCAGGTTCGCGTTGGCCGCCGCCACGATCCGATCCGCGTCGACGACCTGGCGCATGAGCGCGGCGAGCTCGCCGGCGAGGACCGGGTAGCGCTCGCGCAGCGCGGCCGCGGCGGCGTCCCGGGCCTCAAGGGCCTCGGCGTAGGTCTGCCGGCGCCGCGCCTCGTCCTCGCGCCGGCGCGCCTTGGCGAGCCCCCCGTTCAGCGCCTCGAGGCCGGTCGCGAGGCGACGGTCCGCGAAGGCGGCCCGCTCCATATCGGTCCGGGCCCGGTCGACGGCGTCCTCGCTCAGGCGCGGGTCGAGGGCGTCCCGCTCGGCGCGCTCGCGGTCCGCCTTCAGCCCTACCGCGGCCTGTGCCGCCTCGGCGATGAGGGCGGCGATCTCGCCCGAGGAGGGCGAGCCGGTGAGGGCCGCGGCGATGCGGTCGGAGAGGCTGCTCACCGAACCGACCTCGCGCGGGCTTCCGCGGCCATCTGCCGGGTCGCCGTCGCCATCCCCTCGAGATGATTGGCCACCTCGGTCAGAGCGACCTTCTCGCCGGAGTCCATCATCATGCCCGGGAAGATGCCGCCCGCCGTCATCCGCATCCGGGACACGAGCGCGCCGGCCTGGCGTGCGGCGTCTTCCATGATGAGCGGATTGCCGGAGTTCAGCCCGCCGCGGATGTACAGGAACTTGTGCTTGAACTCGCTCGGCACCGCTTCGAGGCTGTCGTTTAGGTTCATGGGACTGTCCTTCATGAAAGCGCCGGCCGCAGAGCACCGGTCCATCATCATCAGCGGGACCGACAGTCCCTCGCCGTCGTGGAGCACCGGGTTCGCGGCCATGATGGCGATCTCCGCATCGGTCGCGAGCGGATAGAGCGCACGCAATCGCAGCTTCCGCTCTTCGATGTTCCACGTCATGTTGCTGCCAACTCGTCGCTGTTCGACAAGATGGTCCGCCGGATCTCGCGCGAAGTCTATCGCACTACGGCCAGAACTGGCGCCTTTGCGCTTTTTGTAGCTTCTGCACTTTCTGTGGCGTCGCAGGGCACGACGGCCCGGACGAAGTAGGCCCGCACCGCCTCGGCCCCGCGCTCGCCGGCCAGGTAGGCGTCGAGCGCCTCGTGGTCGTCGTCGAGCAGCATCAGGAGCGCCGGGGCCGAGACCATCCAGGCGCCGCCCGCGATCCGACGGCCGATGTGGAAGCGCGCCGCCCATCCTCGGACCGTGCTGGCCGAGCGGCGCGCGAGGAAAGCGGCCTCGCCGATCGAGATGGCCTCGGCTGGGTCGTACGGGATCAGGACGCGCGGGCGGGTCAACCGTGCCTCCGCATGTGCTGCATCAGCTGGCCGGCGCGCCAGGCGCGACGCTCCTCCTCGCCGTCGTTCCCCAGCACCGCGTCGCTGATCATCCCGTAGCGCACCGTGCGGCGCGCCCGGATCAGGACACCGGCGACGGCGTTGGCGACGTCGTCGTGCTCTCCGGGGGGATGATCGATCGAGTCGCGGCCGCCGCGGGCCGTGCGGCGCTCCAAGGCGGTCAACTGCGCCTTCAGCTTCGGCAGGTCGAGGAGGCGCGCCCGGCGGCTGTTCAGCAGGGGCAATGCGGCCTGGTAGATCTCGCTCTTCGGCATCTCGGCGAGCTCGTACGTGATGCCATGTTCGCGGAAGGCCTCGCGTGGCCACTCGCCGCCCCAACGGTCGCCCGTGACCCGGGTTACTCGGTAGGCCTTCAGCACGGCCGCGAACTCCGTCACGGTGGCCTGAGGCGAGAACGGCGGGGCCTTCTCCAGCACCCGATCCAGCACCGCGCAGCCGCCGGCCTCGTGCGCGATGGCGAGCGTCATCGAGTCCTTGCCCGAGCCGCCGGCCGGGTCGACGAACGCGTGGTAGGCGATGCGCTCCGCCGGCGGGACCTCGGTCGTGCCCGCCATCGTGCACGCGTCGACCAGCTCGACGGAGACGAAATCCTCCAGATCATCCCTGAAGTCGCCGCCGTACTCCGCCCGGGCCGCGGCGGCGTCGCGCTGGTAGGCGCGGGCGATGACGGTCTCGCTCAACGTCGGGTTCATCGTCCGGCTGGGCGCCTTCGCCACCAGAACCGCCGGGTCGCCGTCGGGGCCGTAGTCGCGCCGATACGCGGCGTAGAGCTCGCCCCGCTTCGCGTACGGGCTCGAGATCACGATCAGCGGGCCGCCGGTGGTGGCGAGGCCCGGGCGGAGCGCGGCCAGGATCTCCTTGTCCGGGTTCGCGCTGCCCTCGATGCGCCAGAAGGCAGCCTCGTCGCACAGGGCCGCCACCAGCGTCCCACCGCGCGCGGTCCGGAAGCTCGCCGGCCGGACCTCGATGTCCACGCCGGTGTCGAGGCTGATGGTGTCGGCCGTGCGCCCGACCTGGTGTCCGGCGAACCCTGGCACGCCCTCGAAGATGCCGCCGATGTAATTCAGCGCCTTCCCGGCCTGGTAGGTCGAGGCAGCGATCAGCGGGAGGGAGCCGCGCTCGCCGGGTGCCAGGACCTCGTCCCAGTCGCAGAGGACGGCGAAGTAGGCCATCAGGACGGCCATGGCGCGGGTCTTGCCGCCGCGCCGGCCGATGATGGCCCAGGCCTCCTCCACGGGCTCCTCAGGCTCGCGCTCGCGGCCCGTGAGGGCGGTGTAGATCGCCCGCTCCTCAGCCGTCAGGGCCTCGCCCATGATGGCGATCAGGAGCACCCGCCATGCGGCCCAGGACTCGCCCGGCAGGATCGTCCCGAAGATGTCGAGGTCCTCGAGCGCCGCGCGCATCGTCATCAGGCGCCGCATGCCGAGGCTCCGGTCAGCCGCGACGAGAAGTTGAGTGCGCCCGCCTTCGGCTTGAGCGCTGCGCTCCGAAGAGTCGCGGGCCGCGCAGCCGAGGTTCCCGGTGTTGGACGGGGCGCGGCGCCCTCAATGAACTGGCCCGCGAGAGTGACAGCCGCCGCGTAAGGCGGCCGAATGGTGGGATTGCGGCTCATGGGGCAGGCCGCCCCGCCAAGGCCCGCTCGCGGGCGCTCAGGGGCCTGCTGGCGGCCTTCGGGGCGCCCATGCGGCGGGCCTGCCGGTCGAGGCGATCGCCGAGCTGCCCCATGGCCTCGGCGTCGACGCGCCGTCCGGCCGCGAGATCGGCGTGGAGCTGCTCGAGGGCGACGGCGAGCCCGGCATAGGTGCGGGCGGCCTCGTGGGCCACGACGCTCATGGCGAGCCGGCCGCCCCGCTCGGCCTCGAGAGCGGCCAGGATGTCCCGAAAGCGCCGTGCGGCCGCCGAACGCCCGTCGACGCCACGAGGCAGTGGGGCCCCGTTTGTGATCCTGCTATGAGCCCTCTGCGCCACGCCACAACACCCACGTGATAGGCCGATGTTCGGCCCATGATCCGGCGACGGATATAGCAAGTGCTATGTTTCTTCACCAATAGTGTGATCGACGGACTCAGGCCATCCTCATCAGCACCCTTTGAACCTGCGTCGTACTCCAGCCGAACGCTCCACGCGGGGTCGGGATACCCCGCGTAGTCAGCGCCTTGGCAAGGCCTGAGGCGGAGGTGATGCCCTCGGCCCGCAGCGCGGCGATCGTTGGGGCCAGACGTGCGGCCTGCGCCTCGCCCAGGGCCCGTCTCCCGTGCGCAGCGGCCTCGAGGTCGGCTTCCGTGAGTCGGTAGCCCCGGTAGCCGCCGAGCACCTTCCCGCGGGCCTTGGCGGCCTGTAGGGCGGCCTTGGTGCGGGCCGAGATGGCTTCCCGCTCCTGCTCGGCTACAAGGGCCATGATGCCCACCGTGAGCTTGTTGGCGTCCGGCATGTCGGCGGCCACGAAGTCGATGCCAGACCGTTCCAGGTCCCGCAGAAAGCCAGGGTCACGGCTTAAGCGATCGAGCTTCGCCACGATGAGGCGGGCGCCGTAGAGCCGGCATGCGGCGATGGCCTTCGCCAGTTCCGGCCGGTCGGCCCGCTTGCCGCTCTCCACCTCCACGAACTCGCCGACGACCTTCCACTTGCCGCCGTTAAGGTAGCGCTCGACGGCCTCGCGCTGTGCCTCCAGGCCGAGGCCGGAGCGGCCCTGTTTGGCCGTTGAGACCCGCGCATAGGTGACGAAGTTGCCAGTGGCCATGAGGGGCCTCACAGATCTCTCGACGTTCGTTGAGAATTATGTGAGTGGGCCCAAGTGGTGTCAACGGATTGTGCGCGTCGACGTACCCCAACCCGAGCGAGCTACTACTGACCGGAGGGTCATTTTTATCAGGGCTGGGTTTGGATGAAGGCCGCCATCCTCGGCGTTTCCCCCGCCGCCCTACCCGGCCAGAGCGTTGGCCAATGGCGGGGCCTCGCTCTGTTTAGTCGATCGTGGCACGCTGGGCCTGCCGACTTGCTGCGGGACCAGCAGGGAGGCAGCGGGTTGGGCTGCTGTCGTGACGGGTGGGGAGCCCGACCCGCACCACTGCAATGCCGTTTGCTGCCACGACGTTGGCCGCTGGCGGCCTACCCGCGCTTCTGGCGGGGATAGAGCCCCGCGAACGCCCCGAGGATCTGGCGACGGTCCAAGCTCGGCATCCGGTTCAGTTCATCAGCCGCGATCGGCAAGGCGTCCGGATCGTGCTCGGCCTGCTCGAGCGCCTCGACGAGGCGAGCGCCGCGAGGGCCGGTTAGCAAGCGTGCGATGGCGCGAAGGCTTCGAAGCCGGGCGAGCCGCTCGGCGGAGTCGAGGCCAGGCCGCCATGGCCCGAACTCATCGGCGGGAGTCATGCTCCACACCTCACGGGCTTCCACACCTTGAAAGCGGGGGTGACGGCCCACCACACCACACCCCACACCCCAATAGGGGGTGTGGTGTGGTGGTGGTGGTCACCACACCTTCCACGCCTTGCCACACCACCTAATTTGAAGTGTGGAAGGTAGGTCATACGCGCGCTCCGATGACGACCATCGGCTTGTCGCGCCCGGCACGCTTATCGTGCTCGCGGACGACCTTCAGGGCGCCGTTCTTGATCCACGTGCCGAGGATCCGCTTGATCCGTGACACCTCGGCCTTGTCGGTGGCGTCGACGCCGAGCACCTCGGCGACCGCATAGCCGGCCCAGCAGTCGGCCTGGGCATTCTCGGCCCAGGAGCCTGCGGCGATGGCGGCTTGGACCCGGCGCAAGTGGCCGACGTCGATGTCGTCGAACAGGCCGGGCATGGTCCACTCGGTCACGACGCCGATGAGGTCTTCGGGATCCTCGTCGTCACCGTTACCGAGACCCACGTTGACGAGCTGTCGCCACACCGCCCGGTCCTGGGGCGGCTGCATGTTCGACTTGCCGTTGTCGACGCGGAAGTAGAGACCGCGCTGCTCGCCCGGCACGCCAGCGTTGCTGGCCTCCTCCGTCGACATCACGTTGAGCACGCGTGCCGACCGAACGGCGCCGATCAGGGCGGAGCCGCCCCGGGCATCGTCGACCGAGTAGCCCGCTTGCCCTGCGCTCGCCTTCCTGACGTGGTGGACCAACTCGACGGCGCTGTTCGTCTGGCCGGCTATGCCGGCCCACGCCTTCGTCACTTTATCGATCGCGCCGTTGTCGTTCTCCGGCACGTCGTGACACGACACGAAAGGATCGATGATCGTGACGTCGATTTGCTTCGAACGTATTTCTGAGACGAAGTCAGCAACGACAGGTCTCTGCACTTGCGTATGATCGCCGACACGCTGGGCGATGACGATTGGCGTGTTCCTGCCGCTGTCGAGGAACAGCCGGCCCTCCAGCTCCTCGCGGCCGATGTCGTAGTGGACGCAGACCGCGGCGATGCGGCGCTGCACCTCGTCCTGCGGGTCCTCGCCGTTCCAGTACCAGACCCGGAGCCGCTTGCGCGGCTCCGCGCCGAGCAGGGAGCGGCCCGTGGCCATCGCCACGGCCTCGACGAGTGCCAGGCTGGTCTTTCCCAAGCCACCGGGCGCGATCGTAGCCGTGGCGTACTGCCTGATGTAGTGCCGGCCGTAGAGCCAGCGCCGCGGCGGGAGCGCCTTCGGGTCGACCCAGGAGAAGGGAGTTGCCCGGATCGGCTGGCGTGGCGGTGCGGGATCTCCGGCGAGCGGGAAGCGCCCCTCGTCGCCGGCTCCGTCCATCTCCTCTTCGAAGGCGCGAGGACCGCGCTTCGTGATGGTGACGCCGTCAACCATGCGGCATCTCCTGCAGGCGCGCGACCACGTCGTTGATGTCGGCGCCGGCGACGTCCGGCCGGACCAGGTAGACCTCACGGCCGGCCTGCTCCCAGCGGTCGGCGCACGCCTCGGCCGCGGCGAGGCCCGCGGGGTCGTGGTCGACCGCGATCCAGAGGACCTCGATCCCGGCGAGCACGGGGAACGCCGCGATGCCGCCGGCCGAGATCAGCGACCACACGGGCGAGCGGCGGAACTCCGGCAGGAGCTGGAGGCTCAAGGCCGTCTCGAGCCCCTCGGCGATACCGAGGCACGTGATGACATCTTCGTCCGGCGTGAGCTTGATGGCGCCGCCGCGGACGGGGCCGAGCGACCGGCGGTCGTAGCCCTCGACCTCGCCCTTGCGCCCGTCCGCCGTTAGAGCGGTACGATGGACCGCGACCGGCCGGTCGCTCGCCACGTCCCGGACGAGGGCGACCATCGCCGGCGTGCGCGAGCCGGCGAACGGGCAGGACGAGTGATAGCGGATTGCCACGTCGGCGTCGGGGAGGGTCAACCCTCGCCGCGCCAAGTAGGCCTCCACGGGCGTCCCGCCGGGGCGCCGCGCCTCGTGCCAGAGCTCTAACGCCCGCCGGCCGCGCTCAGCGTCGTCGGAAGCAGGGCGGCTGACCTGAGGACGCACCGGCTGCTCGGCGGCGCGGCCCGATCGCGTCGGCCAGCCAAGTCGCGCCGCCACGTGGTCGCGGCAGGCGAACGGGTCATCCGTGGCAAACGAGTGCACAACGAACCCGCCCGGGGCCTCGGCGGCGAGGCGGACGCTGAGGCTTCGATCTCCCGGCCCGTGGCCTGGTCCGGGGCATAGGATCTGGTTCACGCCGGCGACCTTGCCGCCGAGCGCCCGGGCGGCCTCCTGGAGGGACACCGTCATGAGCCGGTCCCCACACACAGGGCGGCCGTGAGAGGCCGCTGCGTCTCAACCTCGGCCGCCTCGAGAGCCTCGATCACGCGCCGCAACAGCCGCGGGTGGACGCCGATGCCCTTCTGTGTCGGCACCAGTTCGCCATCGGGGCCGATCACGAAGAGGCGCAGGTCGACGAACTCGTGCCCCTTGAACTCGCGCAACTGGACGCGGAGCGCTTCGCGGGCGTTCTTCGGTATCTCCCCGATCAGGATGTCGTCGCTCATCGACGCGCCTCCGTGGGGCCGAGGCCGGCGAGCTGCGCGACAACCGCCGCGACCTCGGGCGACAGAGCGAAGCGCTGCGCCAGCCTATGGACGACGCGCGGGGGGTGGCTTACATCCGGGGTGCTGGTCGAGCCAAGAACAGCATTCCCCGGGGCCTGGGTGCGGTCGCCACAACCGCTCCGGGCCCCAACTATGTTCAGCATCACGCCGCTCGCGCCTCCGGAAGAGAGTTGACGAAAGCCCGCAAGGATTCGTCGGTGAACAGTAGGCGAGCACCGACCTTCACGGCCTTGATCTGGCCGAGGGACAGCAACTCGAACAGCTTGGTCTTGCCGATGCCGAGCGCGTCGCACGCCTCGGTGGTGGTGTAGGTGATCTTCGGGTGCCGCCAGGCCAAGTCTTGGCGGAGATGAGCGTCCATTCCGTTCCTCCGTCATTGCTCGCGCGAATTGCTGCGAACTGTCGGAGGACAGTCGTTCAGAAGAATTTGATTGCATAGGAGGCAAAAAAAGCAACTAAGGCAGCAACTGTTGCCTTTGCTGCACTAGCTGCTCGCGCCAGTCAGGAAGCCTTCCGGCCGGCGCGCCGAAGTATGGTGTCCGGAGAGGCGTTCGGCAGCTGATGCTGCTTGAGGTAGTCCTGCACCACTCCAACCAAGTGATCGTTGGTCATCGCGCCGCGAGATGGAATTCCCTGTACAAACAGGCTCATGAATGCAAATCGAACCGCTTCTGATTGAGATCCCTGTCTCAATGGCGGGGAAGCTCCATCCGGCCACGACTCGGCTGGTGTAGTTCGAACTGCTTTTGGCGCATCATCTGACTCCAGTGTCAGCACTGCGGTCTCAGGCAATAGGTGATGGAAATCCGGATGCTTGAAAAACCATCTTGCCGCACCCGCTCGATTTACTTCGACGCGAGACAAATTGACTAAATGCGCGTAATCTATTGGCAGATGTTCGATATCACCTCTAATCCAACCTTCCCGATTATTGATTGCAATCGAAAATGCCTTGCAAACGCGCTTTTCTAGTTTGCCTTGCAGCGGATCAGTACTCGATAGCCACAACATCGTGTAGTATGGCATGTCTTTGTTTTGCATCAACTGGGAATGCTGCTGCCTTTCTTTAATCGAGGCGGTTTTTGAGAGATGAGCTACCAGCATCCGACCGAACTCGTACATTGATGACCAGTCAGCAGCGAACCACCCTCGCCAATACTCTCTCCCATTTCTATCTCCATAGGCAGCCTCGTATATATCAGCGATCGATAGTTCCGGGAAAATGAAACTGTTAGCAATAATCCATCCAATTGAATTGCGGCGGTCCTCAGGTGGAAGATTGCCAATTGTTTTGGCTTGGGCAAGCAGCGACTCAGCCGGAATCTGCTCCCTAAAGGACTTCGGTTGAAAGTCAGCCAATGTGATCTCCCGTACGCTGGCAGGACTTCTGGTAGGGTGTCTGCTGTATGCACCACATTGCCCACGCATCCATCAGCTCGCGCCGCTTCTCGAACAAGTCGCCGCGCCGGTATGCCGCCTCGACCTTGTTCTCCAGCGTGTGCGCGAGTGCGGCTTCGGCGACCTCCCGTGGAAACGTCGTGCGCTCCGCCGCCCAGTCGCGGAAGGTTGATCTGAAGCCGTGCACGGTCACGCCCGGCCGATCCATGCGACCCACCACTTCCCACATCATGCCCCGGGCGAGGTGGTCACTCTGACGGCGACCTGGGAACACGTACTCGCCTCCAGATGATCTCAGCGCCTCCAGGATGGCGAACGCCGGCTCTGAAAGCGGAACGCGATGCGCTCGGCCGGCCTTCATGCGCTCGGCCGGAACCGTCCACGTCTTCTCGGCGGAGTCGATCTCGCTCCATCGAGCACCGATCACCTCGTTCGAACGGGCGGCCGTCAGGATGGTGAACTCCAAGGCGCGCGGCGCGATGCCCGCCTGCCCTCGCAGGCTCGCCAGGAAGGCAGCGACCTCGTCGTAGGGCAGAGCCGGATGGTGTGCGGTCCGCTGCACCTTGGACGGTCTCGGCAAGAGGTTCTGAAGGTGCCCACGCCAGCGCGCCGGGTTGTCCCCTGTTCGGTATCCACGCGTCTTGGCCCAGTCGAGCACGAGCTCGATGCGGCCGCGCACCCGGCTCGCAGTCTCGTTCTTCGTCTTCCAGATCAACTCCAGGGCCTCCATGACGAGGTCCGTATCCACGGCCTGCACCGGCAGTGCGCCAAACACAGGGTAGGCGTACGCGGCCAGCGACATTGGCCATTGCGCTGCGTGTGCGGCGTTCCGCCAGCCTGCCTGGTGCGCCTTGATGTACGCCTCTGCGCAGGCCTGGAACGTCACCGACTTCGCGCTCGCGAGGAGTGCCTCCTGGCGGCGCTCTCGCCTGACCTCAATCGGGTCGACCCCCTCGTGAACCATCTTGCGGCACTCGATGGCTCGGGCGCGGGCGTCGGCGAGGCTGTAGATCGAGGCCGAGCCGAGCCCCATCTCACGCACGCGGCCGTTCAACGTGAACCTGAAGGTCCACGACTTGCCTCTGGCCGTGACCTGAAGCCACAAGCCGTTGCCGTCGTTGTACATGCCGGGCGTCTTCAGCTTCGCCACGCCCATGGCGGTCAGTTTGTTCCGCGCGGTTGGATCGCCCATGTTCGTACCCATGGCAGAAGCGCGGATTGTAGCGGATAACGACGCACTCTGGCGAACGCATTCTCCGAGAAAAGGCGTGTTTTCAATGGGGTTTGCGACCGTCGATGAACCGCGGCGAACGCGATCCGTCTGGAGCATTTCTCCGCCTGGCTCAGCCGTCTCCCGGAGGCCGAGGCGTCCGCCATCGTGGCGACGCCGGCCGGCACCTTCGCGCCGCGCGCGCTCTACGGCCGCTATCTCGGCGACCTGCTCACGCAGGCGGTCGTCACAGATGGCGCGCCGAGGCTCCACCTCGTCCACGACGCCGTCGCCGATCTCGTCCCGGTCGCGGGCGGGTACAGCCTGCGCACTGAGGGCGGAGCGGCCTACGCGGTCGCCGGCGCGGTGCTCGCCATGGGAAACCTCACCGGTCCCGGCGCGCCGCCGAGCCGCCACCGGCTCGATCCGTGGCGGCCGGAGGCGTTCGGCCGGCTGCACCCGCACCTGCCGGTGCTCGTCGTCGGCACCGGCCTCACGATGGTCGACGCGGTGGCGTCCCTGCGCGGGCAGGGCTTCTCCGGCCGGATCGTCGCCCTGTCCCGCCGCGGCCTGGTGCCGCGCGTTCACGCACCGACGAGGCCCTGGCCGGTGCCCGACCTCAAGGCCGCCGACCTCGCCTCCCTGGCCCGGCTGACCCGGCGGATCCGGGCCGAGGTCGCCGCGGCGGAGCGGGCCGGACGGGATTGGCGCGACGTGATCGACGCGCTGCGGCCGATCATCGGCTACCTCTGGCGCAGCCTGCCCGCCGCCGAGCGGGCCCGGTTCCTGCGCCACCTGCGGCCGTTCTGGGACGTGCACCGCCACCGGGCCGCCCCGCCCGCCGCGGCCGCCATCGCGGCCGAGATCGACGCGGGAAGCCTGGAGGTGCGGGCCGGGCGCATCCTCGCCATCGCGGACGCGCCCGGTGAGGCCGTGGTGCAGATCCGGCCCCGCAGCGGCGGGGCGGACGAGACGCTGGCGGTGCAGGGCGTCATCGACGCCACCGGGATCGGGCGCATCGACGAGACCGGGGATCCGCTGCTGCGTCGCCTCGTGGTGCGCGGCCTCGCCCGGCCGGACGCATGCGGGCTCGGCCTCGCGGCGGGCGACGACTTCCGGCTGCGCGCCACCCGGCCGGGCCGGCTCTGGACGCTCGGCCCGCTCCTGCGCGGCACGCTCTGGGAATGCATCGCGGTGCCGGACATCCGCAGCCAAGCCGCCGAGGTCGCCGCCGTCGTCGCCGCCGAGGTCGAGCGCCTGCCGGCGTCGCCCCGGCGGGCTGCCTTCGTCTGAACGGCCGCACGCGCGCCGGGCCAGAATAATCCTCGTCGAACTTGATCAATCGAGAGCGCAAGTCTTCTCTCCCGCCGCAGAAATAAAAAATTGTACTTCCATTGACGCTCCGGAAATCCTCTGGACATCATTGAACGCCGAGCGCGTCGAGCGTGCGGGACATTTCGGACACGATCAGGTGCGGCGCTCCGGCAGGCCGGGCGATCCTTGGGGGATGATGACGATGCGCAAGACCACACCGCTCCGAACGGCCCTCGCCGGCGCCGTCCTGGCGGCCCTGCTGCTGCCGGCGGCTCCCGCCCTGGCGAAAGCCGGCGCGTCCGCCACGGCGGCGCCCGTCCGCGACGCCGCGAAGAGCCCGCTCGTCTCGACCGAGTGGCTCGAGAAGAACCTCGACCAGCCCAAGCTGCGCATCGTCGAGGTCAGCGTCGATCCAGGCGTCTACGAGCGCGGCCACATCCCGGGTGCGCACAACATCGCCTGGCACACCGACCTCGTCGAGACGGTGAGCCGAGACATCGCCGGGCCGGTAAAATTCGCCGCCCTGGCGCGCCGTCTCGGAATCGACCGCGACACCACCGTGGTGCTGTACGGCGACAACAACAACTGGTTTGCCGCCTGGGGCGCCTGGGTCTTCGCGCAGTACGGCCTCGTCGACACGGTCAAGCTGCTCGACGGCGGGCGCAGGAAGTGGGACGCCGAGAAGCGTCCGCTCGACACCCGGACGCCGGAGGTCGCGGCCTCGCAGTTCGCCGTGACCCCTGCCTCGACGGCGCTCAGGGCCCGCTTCTCCGACGTGCTGGCGGTGGCGCGCAAGGAGAAGGACGAAAAAATCCTCGACATCCGCTCGCCCGACGAGTTCTCCGGCAAGGTGATCGCCCCGGCCGGGGTGCCGGAACTGGCGGTGCGGGCCGGCCACATCCCGGGCTCGGTCAACGTGCCCTGGGCCAGGGCGGTGAACCCGGACGGCACCTTGCGATCCTTCGAGGAACTGAGGACGCTCTACGCCGAGGCCGGCATCGACGGCTCGAAGCCGGTGATCACCTCCTGCCGCATCGGCGAGCGCTCGAGCCATTCCTGGTTCGTGCTGAGCCGGGTGCTCGGCTACGAAGCCCGCAACTACGACGGCTCGTGGACCGAGTACGGCAACGCCGTCGGCGTGCCGGTGGTCAACCTCGCCGGAACGGTCTGGGGCGGCCGGTGAGCGGCGTCGCGGCGGCCCTGCCGGCCGCCCCTGCCGGTTCAGCCGTCCGCGCCGGCCTCGCCCTGCTCCTCGCCGCGCTCCTCGCGGGAGGCGCCTGGCGCCTCTCGGGCGAGGCCGGGGGCGGCGGCCTCGCCCTCTCCCTGGTGTTCGGGGCGCTGTTCGGGTTCGTGCTGCAACGCTCGCGCTTCTGCTTCCTGTGCCTGTGGCGCGACTTCCTCGACGACGGCGACCCGCGGGGGGTGCTCGGCCTCCTCGCCGCCCTGGCGGCGGGCCTCGCCGGCTACACCGTGGTGTACGGGGCCTGGCTGCCGGATCCGGGCGGGACGCGGCTGCCGCCGGGGGCTCATATCGGGCCGGTCGGGCCGGTCCTGGCGCTGTCCGGCCTCGCCTTCGGGGCCGGCATGGCGGTGTCGGGCTCGTGCCTCAGCGCCCACCTCTACCGCCTCGGCGAGGGCTCGCCGACGGCGCCCTTCGCGCTCCTCGGCTCGGCCCTCGGCTTCGGCCTCGGTTTCGCCACCTGGAACCCGCTCTACCTCGCCAGCGTGGCGGGGGCGCCGGTGACGTGGCTGCCGCGGCATCTCGGTTACGCCGGCCACCTCGCGGCCGGGCTTGCTCTCCTCGGCGGCCTCGCGCTCTGGCTGCTGCGGCGGTGGCCGCCCGCGGCCGCTCCGGCGCCGGCGGCTCCCGATCCGGTGCGGGCGGTGTTCGTGTCGCGCTGGCCGGCATGGCTCGGCGGCCTCGCCGTCGGGGCGATCGCAACCTTCGCCTACCTGCGCGTCGGTCCCCTCGGGGTCACGGCGGAGATCGGCGGGCGGAGTCGGCAGGCCGCGTCGGCCCTCGGGCTGCTGCCGGACCGCCTGGAAGGGCTCGACGGCTTTCGCGGCTGCGCCACCGCCCTGCGCGAGAGCCTGCTGACCCCGAACGGTCTCTTCGTCGGCGGGCTCGTGGTCGCAGCCTTCGCGGCGGCCGTCGCGGCCGGCCAGTTCCGCCCCGCGTGGCCCGGGAGGGGTCAGATCCTGCGCGGCCTCGTCGGCGGAACCCTGCTCGGCTGGGGCGCGATGACCGGGCTCGGCTGCAGCATCGGCACGCTGCTGTCCGGCATCATGGCGGGCGCCCTCTCGGGCTGGGTGTTCGGGATCGCGATGCTCGTCGGCGCGACCGTCACGCTCCGCCTCGGCCGCCGGCTCGGGCTGCCGGCGTGACGCCGCGCACGGGGCGCGGGCCTGCGGGTCGCGACGAACGCCGGCCAGCGCGGCCCACCGCGCGCGTCACCGCGGATTAAAATAATATCCTTTGAACGTCGCCTGCATGGGAGGTTCTGATCTCCTTATCAGGATGAAGGTAAAAAAACGTTTCTGTTGACGGTATTGGCGGAGAACGCCAGATATCCCGTGCGGGATCAGCTGCCTCCCGGCTCCCGAGAGCGATTGAGAAGATGCTGATGATCAAGCAACGCAGCCTGCTTCTGCCCAGGCCGGCCGTCGCCCTGCTCGCAGGTCTGGCCATGCTGGCGGCGCTGCCGGCCGGCCCGGCCGCCGCAGCCGAGGGGAGCCTGCGCATCGCCAAGCAGTTCGGCGTCGTCTACCTGCTCCTCAACGTGGCCGAGGATCAGAAGCTGATCGAGAAGCACGGGCGCGCGGCCGGCCTCGACATCAAGGTCGAGTACCTGCAGCTCTCCGGCGGCTCCGCGGTCAACGACGCGCTGCTCTCCGGCAGCGTCGACATCGGCAGCGCCGGCGTCGGCCCGCTTTTCACCCTGTGGGACCGCACCCGCGGCCGCCAGAACGTCCGCGGCGTCGCCTCGCTGGGCAACTTCCCGTACTACCTCGTCAGCAACCGCCCCGAGGTGAAGTCGATCGCCGACTTCACCGACAAGGATCGCATCGCCCTGCCGGCGGTCGGCGTCTCGGTCCAGGCCCGCATCCTGCAATGGGCCTCGGCCAAGCTGTGGGGCGACAAGGAGTTCGCCCGGCTCGACCGCAACAGCGTGGCGGTGCCGCACCCGGAGGCGGCGGCCGCGATCATCAAGGGCGGCACCGAGATCACGGCCCATTTCGGCAACCCGCCGTTCCAGGAGCAGGAGCTGGCCGAGAACCCGAACGCCCGGGTGGTCCTGAGCTCCTACGATGTGCAAGGCGGGCCGGCGTCCTCGACCGTGCTCTACGCGACGGAGAAGTTCTACAAGGACAGCCCGAAATCCTACCAGGCTTTCGTCGACGCTCTCGACGAGGCGGCGCGCTTCATCGCCGCCGATCCGGAGCGGGCCGCTGACATCTACCTCAGGGCCAACGCCAGCCGGATCGACCGCGCCCTGCTGCTCAAGGTGATCAAGAGCCCCGACGTGACCTTCAAGGTCGAACCGCAGAACACCCTCGGCCTCGGCCAGTTCATGCACCGCGTCGGCGCGATCAAGAACGAGCCGAGAGCCCTGAGCGACTACTTCTTCGTCAACCCGCGCGTCGCGGCCGGCAGCTGAAGGCGAACGGCATGCCGCTCGTGATCGAGCGCGACGCGCCCGCCGCGGCGCCCCAGCCACCCGCGTCGCCGCGCGCCCTGCCCGACCCGCTCCTGCGCATCGCCGGCGTCTCGCTCGAGTACCGCACCCCCGGACGGGTGGTGCGGGCGGCCCACCGGATCGACCTCGACGTCTACGAGGCCGACCGCTTCGTGCTGCTCGGGCCATCGGGCTGTGGCAAGTCCACCCTCCTCAAGGCCATCGCCGGGTTCATCGCCCCGGTCGAGGGCGAGATCACGCTCGCCGGCGTGCCGGTGCGCAAGCCCGGGCCCGACCGCATCGTGGTCTTCCAGGAATTCGACCAGCTGCCGCCCTGGAAGACCGTGGTCGAGAACGTCGCTTTTCCCTTGCGCGCCGCCCGCGGTCTCGGGCGCCGGGAGGCGCTGGAGCGGGCTCGCGTCACGATCGAGAAGGTCGGGCTCTCGGCCTTCGCCGGCAGCTACCCGCATCAGCTCTCCGGGGGCATGAAGCAGCGCGTCGCCATCGCGCGGGCGCTGGCGATGCAGCCGAAGGTGCTTCTGATGGACGAGCCCTTCGCGGCCCTCGACGCGCTCACGCGCCGCAAGATGCAGGAGGAGCTGCTGGCGCTCTGGGACGAGGCCCGCCTGACGCTCGTGTTCGTCACCCACTCGATCGAGGAGGCCCTGGTGGTCGGCAACCGGATGGCCGTGCTCTCGCCGCATCCGGGCCGGGTCCGCGGCGAGTACAATTGCCACGAGTTCGACCTGTCGAGCATCGGCAGCCGCGCCTTCCAGGCCGCGGTCCAGCGCCTGCACCAGCGGCTGTTCGAGCCCGCTCCCGAAGCCGCCCTGCGATGAACCAGGCCCTCTCGCCGCCGGTCCGGCCGGAATACGACCGCGCGCTGCCGCCCTTCGTCGAGGCGCCGGTCGAGCGCATCCTGCCGCTGCCCGCCCGCCTGTGGCAGCAGGGCTGGCTGCGCCGCGGCCTGATCCTCGTGAGCCTGGCGCTGATCTGGGAGGCGCTGGCGCGCTGGCAGGACAACGACCTGCTGCTGCCGGGCTTCCTCGCCGCCCTCTCGGCCCTCGTCGACGGCCTCGCGACCGGCGAGATCCTGGAGCGGACGCGGATCTCCCTCACGCTGCTGGCGCAGGGCTACGTCTGCGGCGTCGTCCTCGCCTTCGGGCTGACCTCGCTCGCGGTCTCGACCCAGTTCGGCCGCGACCTGCTCTCGACGCTCACCGCGATGTTCAACCCGCTGCCGGCGATCGCACTCCTGCCGCTGGCGCTCCTGTGGTTCGGGCTCGGATCGGGAAGCCTGATCTTCGTGCTGATCCACGCGGTCCTGTGGCCGCTCGCGCTCAACACCTACGCGGGCTTCCAGGCGGTGCCGGAGTCGCTGCGCATGGCCGGGCGCAACTACGGGCTCGAAGGGCTGGCTTACGTCGGCCAGATCCTGGTCCCGGCGGCCCTCCCGGCGATCCTGTCGGGCCTCAAGATCGGCTGGGCCTTCGCCTGGCGCACGCTGATCGCGGCGGAGCTGGTCTTCGGCGCCTCGTCGGGCCGCGGCGGTCTCGGATGGTACATCTTCCAGAACCGCAACGAGCTCTACACCGACCGGGTCTTCGCCGGCCTGCTCCTCGTCATCGCGATCGGCCTCGTGGTCGAGACGATCGTGTTCGCGAGCCTGGAGCGGGTGACGGTCCGGCGCTGGGGGCAGGTGCGCTAGCCCGGCACCCGAACCCGCTGCCATCGGGCGCTGCACTCGGCCGTTGTTCCGACGCGCGTCCTCGTGCCGGACCGGTGTCCATTCCGGCGGGGAGCGCTCTGCGTTCGCATCACCGGTCGCAAGACCCGAGCGAACGACGACACCGAGGCCACGATCGCCCCGGCGCCTGCTTCCACGCCACGCGCCACCTCGGCGTCGGCTGGCGCCAGCCCTCGAGCGAGGCCTCGCTGCGCCGCCGGCGGCCTCGCGCCCGGCGTCCGCGCCACCGGCTCGGTTGCGATCATCGGCTCGCTTCGGACCGACGATCGCTCGGGATCGTCAACGCGCCGCACCCCGATCTCAAATCTTCCACATGAATTGCCATCCGAAGAATTTTCATTCCATGGATTCTACGAAATAGAGGCGATCCTGTTATTGACGATCGTTGTATCAACAATCATAACTGACGCACTCATCATAGAGCCCGGGCTGTCGATGCTGCGTCTGGTCTCGTCTGTCGTGAAATTTTCGAGCCAATTCTCAACCGATACACGTAAGCGCCCAGCGAGACACGTGCCGCGGCATGCCTGAGTTCTGTCGCCGACGAACGTTGCGCGCTTCATCCGCGCGCAGCCTCCCTCGCTCGCCCGCTCAGCAAGTTGCGACGTCCCGCCCGCGACTCAGAACGCCACCAACGGAGGCATGCATTGGCTGATGCTATCGTTCGATCGTCGCCTCTGGAGGCCGCGGCGCAACCTCTCCTCGACGGGCTCGTCGCCGAGTACGACGGCCGGTACGGCGCGGCGAGCCGGCCCGGGGGCGCGCGGTCCGAGATCCTGCGCTATCCTGCGGAGGTTTACGGCCCGCCGTTGGGCGATTTCCTGCTCGTGCTGCGCGACCGGGAGACTGTCGCCGGCGGCGCGTTCATGAGCCACGACGACGAGACGGTGGAGCTCAAGCGCATATGGACCCGGACCGACCTGCGGCGGCAGGGGCTGGCCCAGCGCATCGTCCAAGCCCTGGAGGACAGCGCGGCGCGGCTCGGCTACACGCGGGCCTACCTGACGACGGGCTTCCGCCAGCCGGAAGCGACCGCGCTCTACCTCTCCCTCGGCTATCGGCCACTCTACGACGTCGGGGCCGATCCGACCCTGTACCGCTCCCTCCCGTTCGAGAAGCTGATCGGGGCGCGGGCGGGGGAGAGGGCCACGTCCTCGGTCTTCGTGCCGGCTGCCTCCTTCGAGGAGGCGACCGCGCGCGTCGCCGCCGTGAAGGCGGAGCAGGAACGCAAGGTCCTCGACCGGCTCGCGGGCCATCGCGCGAAGGCGGCCTGAGCCGCAGGCCTCTGCCCCGAACGTCGACGAGACCAGGCTCGACGGGGCGGAGGATGCTGACGAGGTCCCTCGGCACACGTCTCAGCGCAGGGAGAGAACGGGTTCGGCTCCGCCCCGCGTCCGGGCGCTCGACGTCGGCGGGATCTTCGGCGAGTGCGCGCGCGACCGCGTGAGACACTTAGACCTCGCCGGAGGCCACACGCCTCCCCCTCGCCCTCGGCTGCGGCCCCGCTCGACCCAGGAACCGGCCCATGGCCTCATCCCGCCCACGCCGTCTCAAGACGCTCGTCGGGGCCGCCGGCATCGTCGCCGCGTCGAACGACGGCGAGCCCGCTGCCGGCATGAGGCGCGCCGTCGACCTCGCACGCAGGGCCGAGGCCGAGCGGATCACCGGCCTGTTCACGGCCGACCTCCTGCAGATCGACCCCGCCGGCCTCGCCGGCACGGCGGGTGCGCAGGAGCCGCTCATCGCGCTCGCGGCCCTGAGCCAGGCGACCTCGCGGATCGGCCTGGTGGCGACCCTGTCGACCACCTTCCACCACCCCTACAACCTCGCCCGGCAGATCGGCACGCTGGACCACGCCAGCGGCGGCCGGGCGGCCTGGAACGCGGTGACCTCCTCCGTCGGCGAGGAGAATTTCGGGCAGGCCTTGCCGAGCCCCGAGGAGCGTTACGCCCGAGCCGCGGAGTTCATCGAGATCGTCAATGCCCTGTTCGACGCGAACGAGCGCGACGCGGCGCAGCGCAAGGCGTCCGGGGCGGTCACGGTCGATCCGACGAAGTTCCATCGCATCGACTACCGCGGCCGCCATTTCACGGTCGCCGGGCCGTTGAACGTGCCGCCGCTGCCGCAGGGCCGTCCGGTCCAGTTCCAGGCCGGGCAGTCGGAGGCGGGCATCGCCATCGGCGCGCGCTACGCCGAGGTCGTCTACACCTCGCAGCCGACGCTGGAAGGCGCCCTCGCCTTCGCGACGGAGCTTCGGCGGCGCGCCTCCGCCTGCGGGCGCGGGAACGGGCTGCCTCTCGTGATGAACTCCTTCCACTCGGTCATCGGCGAATCCGATGCGGATGCGGCCCGGCGGCTCGAGGAGAAGCACGCGCGGATCGACTACGCGCAGGGTCGCCTCAAGCTCGCGGATATGCTGGGCGGCCACGTCGATCTCTCCGAACTGCCCCTCGACGAGCCGCTGCCCGACGCGCTCCTGCCGGACGTGACGAGCATCAACCGCCGGCGCGGGCGCGTGGAGATCTTCCGGCGCTACGCCCGGCAGGGCCTGACTCTGCGCAAGCTCATCATCGAAGCGCAGGAGACGGGGCATTGGTCGGTCGCCGGCACGCCGGAGCGCCTCGCCGACGCCATCGAGGAGCGCTTCCGCGCCGGCGTCCTCGACGTCGTGACCCTCCACGGCCTGGGGAACCCTGATCAGGAGGATCTGCTCCTGAATGGCCTCCTGCCCGAACTGCGACGGCGTTCGCTGATCGATACGGCCTACGTCGGCGACGATTTCCGCGCGAGCCTCGAACTGCCGCCGCTCTCCGGGGCGAGCGCATCCGCGCGCACGCGTCAGGCCTGATCGCCGATCGGCCAGGAGCCGCGGGCAATCCGGAGGAAGCCTCAGCCGCTCAGACACGCGCCCTGCCGGTTCTCGCGCGCCTGAAGAAAATTCTTCCGGTCACCGACTCGGTCCACAAAGTAGATCCCTTTCAAACACCCATCTTTAGAAGGATATTTCATTGACGAACGCGGCGCGAAGTTGAACAAATGGCTCAGGCGAGCGTTGGTTTCTGTTGGTTACCGAGAGGTCATCTGGACCATTCCGCGCCGCGTCAACAACGCTGAACGCACCACGAGGCGATCGTGGATTCCGGAGAACGGAAGTCTTCCTTGATCCTGAGCACGAAACTCGGCTCGACCCTTCGCCGGCGTGGGCGCGCCGACGCGCCTGTCCGCCGAGTTCCGGGGCGGGACGACCTTGGTGCCGGCCGATCGCAACGACCATCGCGGCGCCGGACCGGAGCGCCTCGTTTCGGATCCTTCCGGCGCCGCGTCGTCTCCCCCCGAGCTCACGATGACCTATGATCTCAGCCTCCTCGACAAGAGCCCCCTTCTCGCCGGGGAGCCGGCAAGTGCCGCGCTCCAGCGCACCGTCGCGCTCGCGCAGGGCGCTGAGCGCCTGGGCTACAGGCGTTTCTGGGTGGCGGAGCACCACGCCAATCCGGGGCTGGCGAGCTCCGCACCCGAGGTCCTGATCGCGCACCTCGCCGCGCGTACGCAGCGCATCCGGATCGGCTCGGGCGGCGTGCTCCTGCCGCATTACAGCCCCTACAAGGTCGCGGAAACCTTCAACCTGCTCGCGACGCTGGCGCCCGGCCGGATCGACCTCGGCGTCGGCAAGGCGCCCGGCGGCCTGCCTGCGGCGACGCGGGCCCTGCGGCGTCTGCACGATCCGGCGCGCGTTCCGCCATTCGACGACCTCTTGAGGGAACTCGACACCTACCTCGCGCCGCCGGACGACGCATCGCCCCCGGCGCTCCCGACCCCGCCCGCCCCGCCCGAGCGCTTCCTCCTCGGCGCGAGCCCCGACAGCGCGCGCTCCGCGGCCGAGCGCGGCTGGCGCTTCGTCTTCGCCGGGCAGCTCAACGGCGATCCTCGGGCGATCGAGGCGAGCCTCGACGCCTACGCGAGGGCGGGGGCCGAGGCTGCGCCCCTCCTCGCGGTGACGGCCCTGGCGGCTCCGACCTCCGAGGAGGCAAGGGCGCTGACCGATCCCCTCAAGGTGGTGCGCGTCACGCTGGATGACGGCCAGAGCGTCAACCTCGGCAGCGAGGAACAGGCGGCCGAGTACGCCCGGCAAGCCGGCGCCGCCTCCTACCGGACCGAGATCCGCAAGCCCCACGTCCTCGCGGGCACGGCCGAGGAGGTGCACCGCGAACTCGACCGGCTGCAAGCCCGCTTCGGCGTCCACGAGTTCATCATCGACACTCCCCCGTCCGCCACCGCCAAGCGCCTCGCATCCGTGACGCTGCTCGCGGGCGGTGCGCCGGCCCTCGCGGCCTGACCTGAAGCGTGCAGAGAACGACCCATGTCGCAGACCCGCCTCACCTTCGGCCTGATGCTCCAGGGCGGGGGCAGCCACATGAACGCCTGGCGCCACCCGAGCAACCCGGCCGATGCCAGCGTCAACCTCGACTTCTTCGTCCGGAACGCGCGCAAGGCGGAGGAGAACGGCATCGCCTTCGCCTTCGTGGCCGACGGTCTCTACATCAACGACAAGTCGATCCCGCACTTCCTGAACCGGTTCGAGCCGCTGACCATCCTGTCGGCGCTCGCCGCGAGCACGACGAAGCTCGGCCTCGTCGGCACGGTCTCGACCTCCTACAGCGACCCCTACACCATCGCCCGGCAATTCGCCTCGCTCGACCTGATCAGCGGCGGCCGGGCGGGCTGGAACGCCGTGACCTCGCCCCTGGAGGGCTCCGGGCGCAACTACGGCCGCGCTCACCCCGAGCACGCCCTGCGCTACGAGATCGCGCAGGAATACCTCGATGTCGCGAAGGGGCTCTGGGATTCCTGGGACGACGACGCCTTCGTGCGCGACCGGGATTCCGGCCGCTTCTTCGACCGCGCCGGGCTGCACAGGCTCGACCACAAGGGGCGCTTCTTCCAGGTCGAGGGACCGCTCAACATCCAGCGCTCGCGGCAGGGCCAGCCGGTCATCTTCCAGGCCGGATCGTCCGACGCCGGCATCGGGCTCGCCGGCCGGCACGCGGACGCCGTCTTCGCCAATCACGTCCCCCTGGAGGAGGCGCAGGCACTCTACCGCAGCATCAGGGCGAGCGCTGTGGCCCATCGGCGCCAAGCCGACGACGTGAAGATCTTTCCGGGCGCCGGACCGATCGTCGGGCGCACGCGGGCGGAGGCCGAGGAGAAGTACCGCGCGATCCGGGACCTGATCTCGATCGAGGACGCGCTCGCCTACCTCGGCCGCTTCTTCGATCACCACGACTTCACCGCCTATCCGCTCGACGCGACTTTCCCGGACCTCGGCGACCTCGGCCAGAACAGCTTCCGCTCGACCACGGACCGCATCAAGCGCAACGCGGCGGCGAAGGGGCTTTCGCTGCGCGAGGCGGCGCTGGAGGCCGCGACGCCGCGCACGGACCTGATCGGCTCCGCCGCGGAGGTCGCCGACATCCTGATCGCGCGCGTCGAGAAGGGCGCAGCCGACGGCTTCGTGCTCGGCTTCCCCGTCATCGGCCAGGGACTCGACGACTTCATCGCGCTCGTCATCCCAGTCCTCGAGGCGCGCGGCGTCTACGACCGCGTTCTCCCGGGCGCGACGCTGCGCGACCATCTCGGGCTGCCCCGCCGCGAGAGCCGCTACGCCCGGCCCGCGGACGACGCCCCGGCGCGCAAGGCCGGGTGAGGCGCCCGACATGACGATCCACACCGCGCTCGCCGATCGTGGCATCGATCCGGGCATCCTCGCCACCCTGGACGAGTTCACGGCCTTCCGGCGCGACCTGCACCGGCACCCCGAACTCGCCTTCCGCGAGACGCGGACGAGCGGCCTCGTCGCCGAGCGGCTGCACGCGTACGGTTACGCGGTGACCACGGGGCTCGCAGGCACGGGCGTCGTCGGGGTGCTGCGCAAGGGCACGGGCGAGCGCCGGCTCGGCCTGCGGGCCGACATGGACGCGCTGCCGATCCGCGAGCGCACCGGCCTGTCCTACGCCAGCGCCGCGGACGGCACGATGCACGCCTGCGGGCATGACGGCCACACCGCGATCCTCCTTGCCGCCGCCAGGCGCCTCGCCGAGGCCGACTTCTCCGGCACGCTGACGCTGATCTTCCAGCCGGCCGAGGAGATCGGCGCCGGCGCGCGCAAGCTCGTCAGCGAGGGTCTGTTCGCGCGCTTTCCCGTCGACGCGGTCTTCGGCCTGCACAACTGGCCCGGCGTGCCGCGCGGACAGTTCGGCTTCGTCGCGGGTCCGGCGATGGCGGCGGTGGACAAGGCGGAGATCCGGGTCGTCGGCCGGGGCGGGCACGGCGCCTCGCCCCACGAGACGGTGGACCCCGTGGTCGCAGCCGCCGCCATCGTGCTCGCGCTGCAGAGCGTCGTCGCCCGCAACGTCGATCCGCGGGAGGCAGCGGTCGTGACGGTCGGCGCCATCCATGGCGGCGAAGCCTCGAACGTCATCCCCGACCGCGTCGACCTGAAGCTCACGATCCGCAGCTTCGATCCGACCGTACGGCGCCGGCTCGAGGACCGCATCGTCGCGCTCACCCGCGACCAAGCCGCGAGCTACGGCGCGCAGGCCGAGATCGAGTACCGTCGCGGCCTTCCGACCGTGTTCAACCACGCCGCCGAGACGGCGTTCGCGCGCGAGGTCGCTCTCGCGGCCTTCGGCGCCGAACGCCTTGAGGCGGACTTCAAGCCGCGCATGGCGAGCGAGGACTTCGCCTACCTCCTGGAGGCGCGACCCGGCAGCTATCTCTTCGTCGGCAACGGCGACAGCGCGCCGCTGCACAGCCCCGAATACGACTTCGACGACGCCCTCATCGCCCCCGCGGCGAGCTTCTGGGTTCGCCTCGTCCGCACCTTTCTCGTCTGACCCCGCGACCGGAGAGGCCGCCGCCATGTCCGACCAGTTCGTCTACACCACGCCCCACGATCCCCGGGCAAAGCCCCTCCTCGACCAGCTCACCTGGGAGTACGTCACGCGGTACGGGAGCTATTTCGGCGATCCGCCGGGCGCCGAGATGACGCGCTACCCGGCCGAACTCTTCGCGCCGCCGGACGGCAATTTCCTGCTGCTCCTGCGCAACGGGCGTGCCGTCGCGGGCGGGGCGTTCAAGCGGCACGACGCACGCACGGCCGAGCTCAAGCGCATCTGGACCGACACGGCGTTGCGCCGGCAGGGCTTGGCGCGCCGGGTCACCGTGGAACTCGAGGCTCAGGCCGGACGGCAGGGCTACGACCGCATCCACCTGACGACGGGCTTCCGCCAACCGGAGGCCAAGGCGCTCTACCTGAGCCTCGGCTACACGCCCCTCTTCGACGTCGCGGTCGATCCCGAGATCTACAAGATCCTAGCCTTCGAGAAGGCCCTGTCCGCCACCTCGGCGGCCTCGAAGCCTGCACCTCACGTCCGCGTCCAGCGCAGTGCCGCCTGAACGCGTCGTCCGCCCCTCCGAGACTTCGAGCCCGCCGAGTCAGCCATGACCCTCGCCAGCAACGTGGCGGGCCTGCCCGCGCACGCGGATGCGCCGGCCCCCGGCCGCGATTTCAGTCGCTACCGGATCGTCCCGGCGCGCTATCCCGCGCGCACCGTCGGCACGATCTTCGCCGCGGGCGTGATCGTCGTCGTCCTGCACTCCGTGCTGTCCAACCCGCGCTGGGGCTGGGACATCTTCGCGGAGTGGTTCTTCGCCGAACCCGTGCTGGTCGGGCTTGGGCGCACCCTGCTGCTCACCCTGCTCGGCACCACCTTCGGCTTCCTTCTCGGCACCCTCCTGGCGCTCGCCCGGGTCTCGGGGTCACCGCTTCTCGCGGCGCTCTCCTGGGGCTACGTCTGGCTGTTCCGTTCGATTCCGCTGATCGTGCTGCTGCTGATCCTCAACAATCTCGGCTACCTCTACGGCACGATCTGGCTCGGCGTGCCCTTCACCGAGATCAGCTTCGCGTCCTGGCAGACGACCCAGCTCATCACGCCGTTCCTGGCAGCCGTGCTCGGGTTGACGCTGAACGCCGCCGCCTTCTCCTCGGAGATCGTGCGCGGCGGGATCCTGGCGGTCGACCAGGGGCAGCACGAAGCCGCGGCGGCTTTGGGGCTGCCGCGGCACCGGCAGGTCTCGCGCATCGTGCTGCCTCAGGCGATGCGTTCCATCCTGCCGACCGCCTTCAACGAGATCATCAGCATCGCGAAGGGCACCTCACAGGTCTACATCCTGGCCCTGCCCGAATTGTTCTACACGATCCAGGTCATCTATCGGCGCAACCTGGAAGTCATACCGCTCCTGATGGTGGCAACCGTCTGGTATCTCGTCATTCTGAGCGTCCTGTCATTCGTCCAGCGCCACATCGAGCGCTACTACTCGCGCGGTGCGCTGCGCAATCCGCCGCCCTCCCTGATCGCGCAGGCGCTCGAACGGCTCCGGCGAACGATCGACCAGGGCACGGCACGTTCCACGGTCCCGGCCGTCCCGGCCCCGTCCGCCGGTGCCGGCCTGCCTGCGCGCAGCGGCGGCGAGATCCGGATCAGCTGCGTCTCGAAGAGCTTCGGTGCCCTCAAGGTGCTCGACGACGTGAACCTCGCGCTGCGGCCCGGCAGCGTGACAGCCGTCATCGGCCAGTCGGGCTCAGGCAAATCGACCCTGCTGCGCGCGATCAACCACCTGGAGCGGGTCGATGAAGGCTTCATCGCCATCGACGGAGACCTGATCGGCTACCGGCAGGACGGCGAGACCCTGTACGAGCTCAAGGAGAAGGACATCCTGGCGCGCCGCGTCGACGTCGGCATGGTGTTCCAGAACTTCAACCTCTTCCCCCATCTCACGGCGATCGAGAACATCATCGAGGCGCCCGTGACGGTGCGCGGCGTCGGCCGCGCACAGGCTCTCGCGGAGGCGCGCGAGCTGCTGGCGCGGGTCGGCCTGGCGGAGAAGGCCGACGCCTATCCCCGCCAACTCTCGGGCGGCCAGCAGCAGCGCGTCGCCATCGCGCGGGCGCTGGCGCTGCGACCCAAGGTCCTGCTCTTCGACGAACCCACCTCCGCCCTCGATCCCGAACTGGTCGGCGAGGTGCTCGACGTCATCAAGGAGCTCGCCCGGTCCGGCGTCACGCTCGTGATCGTGACGCACGAGATCGCCTTCGCCCGCGAGGTCGCCGACCAGGTGGTCTTCATGGAGGACGGCCGCATCCTGGAGCAGGGGCCGCCGGCCCGGGTGCTCGCCGAGCCGGATCATCCCCGGACCCGTGAATTCCTCGCCAAGGTGCTGTGATCCCTCTCGAACAAGGACCATGATCGTGCTGACCCGTCGCGACTCGCTCGCCTTCCTCGTCGCCAGCTCCGCTGCGCTCATCCCCGGCCGCACCGCCGCCCAGCAGGCGATCGACTTCTCGCCAGAGCAGCCCGGACGCGTCCGCGCAGGACGCGACGAGGACGCGATCAAGCTGGTCGCCAAGGATGCGCGCTTCGTGAAGGACGGCGTCTTCACGGTCGCCAACAACGCCGGACGTTTCCCGTTCGGCGGCTACGCGAGCGACGCCAGGACGGTGATCGGGGCCGAGCCGGACATCGCGCAACTCGTCGCCGACGCGCTCGGGCGCAGGCTCGAGATCATCCCCACCTCCTGGGCCGACTGGCCGCTCGGCGTCAGCTCGGGCAAGTTCGATGCGGTCATCTCGAACGTCACCGTCACCGAACAGCGCAAGGAGAAATTCGACTTCTCCACCTACCGCAAAGATCTTCTTGGTTTCTACGTCAGGAAAGACAACCCGGTCTTCATCCGCGAGCCGCGGGACGTCGCGGGTCTCAAGGTGATCGTGTCCTCCGGCACCAATCAGGAGCAGATCCTGTTGCGCTGGAACGAGCAGAACGTGAAGGTCGGGCTGAAACCGATCGAGATTCAGTACTACGACGACGACGTCGTACTCTACCTTGCGCTGGCGTCCGGGCGTGCCGATGCCTATCTCGGTCCGAACGCACTCCTGAGCTTCAAGGCCGCGCAGGAGGGCAAGACGCGGCTCGCCGGCAACTTCAGTGGTGGCTGGCCGGCGCTGGCCGAGATCGCGGTGACGACCCGCAAGGGGGCGGGGCTCGCCGACGCTATCACGCACGCGATCAACACGCAGATCAGGAACGGCAACTACGCCAGGGCGCTCGCGCGCTGGAACCTCTCGACCGAGGCCGTGGACGAATCGCGCACGAACCCGCCCGGCCTGCCGAAGGCGTGACCGGCTCCCGCGCGGCCCCGATCGAGACCCGGAGACCTTCATGATTGTGCGGCGCACGCTCCTGTCGCTCCTCGTCGGCGCGCTGTACGCGGGCTGCCTCGCGCCCGCCTCGGCGCAGCAGGGAGCGCCCTTCGACCTCGGCCCCGCGCAGCCGGGCCGCGTCCGCGCCGAGAAGGACCCGGCGGCCATCGCCCGCATCCCGATGGCGTACCGGTTCGCCGAGCCCGGCACGCTCACCGTCGGGATCAGCCCCGGGGGGCCACCCCTCGCCACCTACGCGACGGACGCCAGGACCGTGGTCGGGGCAGACCCCGACTTCGCGCAGCTCATCGCCGACAGCTTCGGGCTCAGGCTCAACCTCGTCGCGGTAGCCTGGGCTGACTGGCCGCTGGGACTGACCTCCGGCAAGTACGACGCCGTGATCTCGAACGTCGGCGTCACGGAGCAGCGTAAGGAGAAGTTCGATTTCTCGACCTATCGCCAAGGGCTGCACGGCTTCTTCGTGAGAGCCGACAGCAAGGTCGCGAGCATCCGGGAGCCCAGGGACGCAGCGGGCCTGAGCATCAGTGTCGGCGGCGGCACCAACCAGGAGCGCATCCTGCGCGAATGGAACAAGCAGAACGTCGCCGCGGGGCTCAAAGCCCTCGACCTGCAGCTCTTCGACGACGACGCCGCGCGCCTCGTGGCGTTGCGCTCCGGCCGGGCCGACGTGATCGTGCAGCCGCACGCGCAGCTCGTCTTCGTGGCGGCGCGCGACAAGGACATCCGGCGGGTGGGCACGCTCAGCGCCGGCTGGCCGCTCAGGTCGGACGTCGCGATCGCGACGCGTCGGGGGAGCGGCCTCGTCGACGCGCTGACGCTCGCCACCAACAACCTGATCGCGAACGGCAAGTACGGCCAGGCGCTGGCGCGCTGGGGCCTCGAGGAAGAGGCGCTTGCGCGCTCCGAGACCAACCCGCCCGGCCTGCCGAAGTACTGAGCCATGGCGCGGCTCGCGATCCGGCGCATCGCCTTCCTGACGCCGGGCAACTACGACGACGCCGACCCGCGTACCGGCTTGGAGGAGACCCTTGATCTCTTCGCGGCCGCGGAGGCGCTCGGCTTCGACGGCGCGTGGGTGCGTCAGCGC
Source organism: Methylobacterium crusticola (assembly GCF_003574465.1). GTDB lineage: Bacteria > Pseudomonadota > Alphaproteobacteria > Rhizobiales > Beijerinckiaceae > Methylobacterium > Methylobacterium crusticola. Next base: position 37,519 of record NZ_QOWC01000001.1, on the reverse strand, counting down.
CACCTCGAACCTGGAGTCTCGTCGGCGGCGACTTTCCTCGCCGCGGCCACGCAGCGCACGCGCCGCATCGCGCTCGGTACGGCCGTGATCCAGATGGGCTACGAGAACCCGTTCCGGCTGGCCGAGGACCTCTCCCTCGTGGACGTCCTGTCCGGCGGACGGCTCAACGTCGGCCTCAGTGCCGGGCCGCCGCCGCTCGGTGCGCTCCTCGGCGACCGCTTCCTCGACGGCGATCCGGCGACCGTCGACCACTCCCATCGGCGCGTCGCCCGCCTGGCCGCCAACCTCGACGGCGACTGGCTCGGCGAGGCCGACGCCCGCATCACCTCGGCGTCCGGCAGCCACCGCCCGCGGCTCCGCCCGCACGCGCCGGGACTGCGCCAGCGGCTCTGGTACGGCAGCGGCTCGCTGCGATCAGCCCGCTGGGCCGCCGAGAACGGCTTTCATATCCTCGTCGGCAACATCACCGCGGGCGAGGAGACGGACGACTTCCTCGCGGCGCAGCGGCGCCTCGTGGAGACGTTCCGGGCCAGCTGGCGCGGCGGGCAGGCGCCCCGGATCGCAGTCGGCCGGGTGATCCTGCCCCTCGACGGCGCCGACGCGGCGACGCGCGGGCGCTACCGCGACTTCGCCGCGAGCCGCCACGCCCGCACCCTCGCGCCCCAGGGCGAACGGCGCACGCTGTTCGCGCCCGATCTCGTCGGTCGCGCGGCCGAACTGGTCGAGCGGCTGCGGGAAGATCCGATCCTCCCCTTCGCCGACACGCTCCGGCTGGAGCTGCCCTACAACTTCGCCGCCGCCGACTACCGCCAGATCCTCGCGGACTTCGCGGGCCTGATCGCACCCCGGCTCGGCTGGGGCACCGGAGCGCCCGCGTGACGGGCGCCGCGGTCCTGTCACCCGGTCCGACCGCGCGCCGACGAGGGACCGGCGGCTGCACCAACCGCCCGGGTGGCGCCGCCGCCCGAGCACGCCGCATGGAGGTCGAGGCATGGACGACTCGCACGATCATCTCGCCGCGCTCGTCGGCAACACCCCGTTGCTGGAGCTCAAACGCTTCGGCAGCCGACAGGATCTCCTGTGCCGCATCCTGACGAAGATCGAGTACCTGAACCCAGCCGGCAGCATCAAGGACCGCACGGCCTGGGGCATCATCCGCGACGCGGAGGCGGAAGGCCAGCTCGCGCCCGGGCAGCTGCTCGTCGATCTCACCAGCGGCAATACCGGGATCGGATTGGCGGCCCTGGCCGCGGCCCGGGGATACCGGGCGAAGTTCTACCTGCGTGCGTCCACCAGTCCGGAGAAGGTCACCCTCATCCACCATTACGGCGCGCAGACCGTCCTGATCGACGATGCGGAGTTCCTGGAGCCCGGGGCCCTGGACACGATCATCGGCCGGGTGCAGCGGGAGAACCCCGGCGCCTTCTACACGAACCAACGCGCGAACCCGGCCAATCCGCGCGTCCATTCGCGGACGACCGGCCCCGAGATCTGGCGCGACACGGCGGGCGGGGTCGACATCCTCGTCGCGGCGGTCGGCACCGGCGGCACGATCTCGGGCACGGGTCGCTACCTCAAGTCCCGCAAGCCCGGCCTGCAGGTGGTCGTCGTCGAGCCTGCACCCGGGTCCGTGCCCACGCCCGAGCATCCCCACGTCGACACCGTCGAAGGCGTGCACAAGGTGACGGAGGTGGACCCGCGCCACCTTCCCGAAAACTACGACGCGAGCGTCGTCGACGAGGTGATCGCGTGCGAGACGCGCGACGCCCGGACGACGGCGCGGGCGGTCGCCCGGGACGAGGGCCTGATGGTGGGGCCCTCCTCGGGCGCCGTCCTGTACGCCGCCTCCCTGCTCGCAGGGCGGCGCGAGAACAGGGGCAAGACGATCGTCGCCATCGTCGCCGACAGCGGGGAACGCTACCTCTCGCAGGCCCATCCCGCTGGACGGCCGGCCGCCTCGGCCTGAACCCGGGGCCAGGCGTCACGGCAACGGGCCGAGGCACATCGGCCTCCGTATCGGCAAGGCATGTCGCGCCCGTTCGCCCGATGCGGATCACGATTGTCTCGGCTGGACCCTGACCCGGCCGGCGGTTCCGGGACCCTATTGCGTCGCCCTTCCCGACCCTTCTCAGATCCTGAGTACAATCTTCCCGAAATTGTCTGCATGCTCCAACATGCGATGTGCTTCTGCGGCCTTGTCGAAGGGAAGGACTGCATGAACCGCCGGGGTGATGCGGCCGGCGATCAACTCCGGCAGCCAGCGTCGGCGGAAGCGCTCGACGACGGCCGCCTTCTCGACGGCCGAGTGCGGCCGGAGCGTGAAGCCGCGAAGCTGCAGCATTTTCAGGAGCACCGCGGCGACGTCGATCTGGCAGAAGCCGGAGCTCAGGAGCCCGACGAAGGCCAGCCGGCCGCGCCAGCGCAGGAGCGAGACGTGGCGGGCGAGATAGGCGGGCCCGATGAAGTCCTCCACCACGTCGATGCCGTCGGGATGGATCTCGCGAAGCGCGTCCGCGAAATCCACATCGCGGTAGTTGACGACGTGCGGCACTCCCCATTCGCGCAGTCGACGCGCTTTGTCCTCCCGTCCGACGGTCGCCACGATCTCCGCGCCGATGCTCTTCGCCATGAGGATCGCCGTGCTGCCGACTGCGCTGCCGCCGGCATGGATCAGCACCCGTTCCCCAGGGAGGAGGCGGGACAGCTCGAACAGAGTTTCGTGCGCCGTGCAGAAGGTCTCGATGACAGAGGCCGCGCGCACGTCGCCCCAGTCGGTCGGCACGGCGACGACGTGGCGGTGGTCAGCCACGGCGTATTCCGCGTAGCCGCCGCCGGGCAGGAGCGCGGCGACCCGCGTCCCGGGGGCGATCCCGTCGACCTCGGCCCCGGCCTCCACGACCGTGCCGCCGCACTCAACCCCGAGCACGGGGTTCGTTCCCGTCGGGAGAGGGTACTGCCCGGCGCGCTGCATCGCGTCGAGACGGTTGACGCCGACGGCACCGACCCGGATCAGCACCTCGTGGGCCGCAGGGCAAGGTCGTTCGGCCCGCCCGAAGCGCAGTGCGTCCGGCCCCCCGGGTTCGGGGGCGTGGCAGATGCTCATGGTCGGCATGGCTTTGTCCTCGACGCTGCCCTCGGCCTCGGTGGAAGTGCGGTTCTCGAGGCACCCCGCTAGCGGTCGACGGACGCGCTCGGACCGTGACCCGGTGCGTGGAACCACTGCTCCTGGACGAACCGGAACGCGCCGACATGGCCCGGCCGGATGCGGGCGAAGCCGGGGAAGTGGATGTGCATGCCAGCCACCAGAAGATCCTCCTCGATGCAGCGCCGGAGAATGCGCCGCCGCGAGACCGCACCCGCCGCACTGTCGGTGTCGAAGATCATGCCGACGCCCGGGTCGCCGAGCTGGACCTCCGGGACGTGCACGGTGTCGCCCCAGACGATCATCGCCTCGCCGCGCGATCGGAGGATGTAGCAGGTGTGCCCCGGCGTGTGCCCGGTCGAGGGGACCGCCGTGATGCCGGGCAGCGCCTCGTGCTCGTGCGAGAACCGGCGGACCGCGCCGTCGAGGTAGGGGCCGAGCTGGGTCCGACCCGCGTCGAAGTAGACCCGCTGCTGGCGCTCGGTCGCACCCGCCTTCGCCGCATCGTCGAACCAATGGCCGATCTCCGCCTCGTGGACATGCACCAGCGCGTTCGGGAACAGCTTGCGCCCCGTCGCGGGATCCGTCAGGCCGTTCGAGTGATCGGGATGTACATGGGTCAGCAGCACGTCGGTGATCGCGCCAGGGGCGATCCCGAGCGCGCGAAGGAGGCCGGGCAGGTGGCCGCAGGTCGGCCCCATGATGTCACCCGACCCGCAATCGACGAGGATGCTTCGGATGCCGTCGCGGATCAGGAAGGCGTTGATCGAGACGACGGGAGGCACCGTCCTCCCGTCGTCCCGCAGGAAGCGCGCGAGCTTGGCGTGATCGCCGTCACGCATGATCTCCAGTGTGTCGTAGGCGACGTAGCCGTCGCACAGCGCGGTCACGAGAACGTCGCCCACCGGGCGATGGTAGAGTGCCGGCACCTGGGAGAAGGGGGTCATGTCGCGTCTCCTCCCGGTTTCGCGACGAGAGCGGGCCGGGCCGCCTCGACGAGGTCGTGGGTCTTCATCAGGTGGCGGCGGAGCTGCGTCCGCGCGATCTTGCCGATCGCGTTGCGCGGCAGTTCCTCGACGGCGGCGAACAGGCGCGGCCGCTTGTAGGGCGTCATCGCGTCCAGTGCCGGGCCGAGGCGCGCGCGCCAATCCTCCGGCGGCCGTTGCGCGACGAGCGTGACGATCTCGCCCCAATAATGGGATGGAATGCCGAGGACGACGAGTTCCGTCTCGGGGAGAAAGGGCGCGAGGGCGCGCTCGACCTCGTCGGGCGAGACCTTGTAGCCGCCGCTCTTCATCATGTCGGCGTGGCGCGCGACGAGGAAGAGACGCCCGCGCGCGTCCACGAACCCGATGTCGCCCGTGTCGTGAAACTCGCCGTCGGCCCGCAGCCTCCGGCCCTCGCGCGTGATGTAGCCGGTCGAGAGATGCGGGCTCATCAGGTGGATCGCCCCGGTCTCGCCGCGTGGCACGCGCAGGCCCGCCTCGTCGCGGATCTCGACCTGGACGCCCGTCGCCGGCCAGCCGACGCACAGTCCCTCCCCGGGCGCCTCGGCGTAAGCCGCGGCGGTCTCGGGTGGATCGAGAACCGTGATCGGGTTGAAGATCTCGCTCTTGCCGTAGGTCACGCGGACGATCTCGCCGAACCGCGCGACGGCGCCACGGTAGAGGAGCGGCGTCAGGGGCGCCGTGCCGGTCAGGATCGTGCGCAGCTTCGGCACGAGGTCGCGATACTCCGGGCGAGCCCAGGCATCGAGGAGCTTGGCGAGCACCGTCGGTGGGGCGAAGGCCTCGGTGATCTCGCCGGAGGCCAGGAGCGGCAGCACCACCGCCGGCGCGACGCCGCGCAGGAGATGCACGCTCGCCCCCTGCGCGAGGTACGCGAAGGTGAGCAGCGAGCTGCCATGCGAGAACGGCGTAATGAGGAGGACGCGGCTCTCCCGGCCCGGCGCGACAGGCAGGGAGGCGCGCAGCATCAGGGTGCCGGTCCACCGGCCGCGATGCGTGTGGATCGCTCCCTTGGCCGGGCCCGTCGTCCCGCTGGTGAAGACGATCCGGCTCGGGGCGTCCGGATCGACGTCCGGCCATCCCTCCGGCACGAAGGGGTACGCCCCGATCCCGCGGACGTCCTCGCAAGGCACGCCGAGGTCGGCCGGGAGCTCATCCGCGCCGTCCATCAGGACCAGCCCGGCGCCCGTGCAGGCGAGGGCGTGCGCGATCTCGTGAGGGCTCAGGAGCGGGTTGACGGGCACCTCCGCCGCCCCCGCGAGCGAGACGGCGTAGCTCGCCGATGCAGCGAGCGCCGAGTTGTGGAAGATCGTCGCCACGACGGCGCCCGGGCCGAGGCCGCGGGCCGCGAGGCGGCGCGCGATGCCCGCCGCGACGTCGAGCACGTCCGCGATCCGGTGCGGCCCCTCCGCGTCGACGATCCCGATGCGGTCGCCGTAGCGCTGATGGGTCGTCGCGAGCTCGGTCCCCCAGTTCATCCCGTGCCCTCCCTCATCCCACCGCTTCCACGAAGCGCTCCGGCCCGAGCGGATCCTCTCCGCTCGCGTCGAGCGCGCGGGCCCACTTGTCGAGCCACCAGCCGTAGGGCTCGGGCCAGGACGCGAAGTCCCGCTCCACGCCCATCTCCCAGGCGGCGTGATGGGCCCAGAACGGGTCGAAGAGCATCTGGCGCCCGATGCAGACGAGATCCGACCGCCCCTCCCGGAGGATCCGCTCGGCATGGGCCGGGGTGCGGATCATGCCGACCGCGGCCGTGGGAATGCCCGCCTCCCGCCTCAGCCGGTCGGACAGCGCGACCTGGTAGCCGGGACCCCGCGCGAGGTTGGAGTTCGTCGCGCCGGCCCGCATGTTGCCGCCCGACGAGCAGTCGATCAGGTCGACGCCCGCATCCTTCAGTTCCCGCGCGAGGACGACACTGTCCGCCTCCGTCCAGCCGCCCTCCATCCAGTCCGTCACCGAGAGGCGCGCGAACAGGGGCATGGACCCGGGCAGCATGGCGCGCAGGCGCCGCACGACGGTGAGGGGCAGCCGCATCCGGTTCTCGAGCGAACCGCCCCAGCGGTCGACGCGATGGTTCGCGATCGGCGAGAGGAAGCTCTGCAGGAGGTAGCCGTGGGCGAGATGCAGCTCGATGAGGTCGAAGCCGGCGAGGACCGCGCGACGCGCGCCGGCGACGTAGGCCTCGATCACGCCCTCGATCTGCGCCTCGCTCATCGCGACCGGGACGCGCCAGCCGTCCGAGAGCGGCACCGCCGAAGCGCCCATGGGAAAGAGCGGCTCGGTCCCGGCGGCGAGGTCGCGTTCGCCGATCGGACCGTTGCCCTCGTGCGCGCGCTGCTGCCCGCCCTTGCGGCCCCCGTGGCTGATCTGGATCGCCGTCCGGGCGCCGTAGCGCTTCATCTCGCCGACAAGAGCCGCCATCGGCTCGATCTGGCTGTCGGCCCAGAGACCCGGATCGCCGTTGCTGACCCGCCCGGCCCGCGTCACGAAGGTCTGCTCGATGATCACGAGGCCGGCGCCGCCCATCGCCATGCGCTGGTAATGGGCGAACTGGAACGGTGTCAGGCGGCCGTCCTCGGCCGCATAGGTGCCCATCGGCGAGACGACGATCCGGTTCTTGAGCGTCACGCCGCGGATCGTGAACGGCTGGAACAGGAGAGGCCGGCCCTCGTGCCAGCCCTCCTCGCCGTTGGTGGTCAGGGCCGCCGTCATCGCGCGAGCGCCAGGATGTGGTGGAGCACGGTGCCGAGCGGGAGGCTGCCGGCGTCGTCGAGCCCGTCGAACAACCGTTCCCCGAACGCGTGGGCGGCGCCCGGGGCCGCGCCGAGACGCGTCAGGCGCGCGTCGAAGACCGCGAGCGTGCGGTCGCGCGTCAGGAAGATCAGCTCTCGCGGCATCTGCGAGGAATGGGCCTCGCGGCGGGAGCCGTCCTTCATCCGGATGGTGATGCGGGAATCGAGCGCCCCGCCCTCCGCGTCCGGCACCACGGTCGTTCGGCGCACGAGGTCGAGGATCACCGGATCGTCCCGCAGGCTGTTCCCCATCTCGTAGGTGATGTCCCCGCGCGCGAGCATCGCCGAGACGGCGAAGGCGGTGCTCGCCTGGGTCTGCACCAGGCGCTCGTACGGGCCCTTGAAGTTCGTGCCGGGGTAGACCGTGTAGGGCTCCCAGAGCGTGACCTCGATCGCCTCGACCGCGGCGGGGTGGAGGCCGTCCTGGTGAAGCTTCTGCGCCGCCATGGCGGCCGGCATGTTGTCGCCGAGCGTCGCGTAGGGCTTGCACATGATGCCGCGCATCGCCGCCGGATCGGGCGGCGTCGACCAGACGTCCGGCGCGCGCTCCATGCCGGCGACGGTGGCGAGGAAGCCCTTCGGGCCGTCGAGGGCCCCCGGGGCCCCCACGACACCGGCCGCGGCGAGGCAGGCCGCGACGAGCCCGCCCTGCGCCGCCCGCCCGTTCTGGACGCGCCACTCGTCGGCGCCGGCCCGAACGGGCTCGAGGGTGCCCCCTGTGGTGGAGGCCGCGATCGAGACCGCGGAGGCGGCGCGCTCCGGGTCGAGGCCGAGCACGACGGCGGCGCCCGCCGCCGCGGCGATCGTGCCGAAGGTCGGGCTGGTCCGGAAGCCGCGGGCGATCAACCGGCGCGCCACGACCTCGTCGCGGCCGAGCCAGTTGATCGTGCTGTAGCCGGCGACGAGGGCGCGGAGCGCGGCCTCGAGGCTCGCACCGTCGCGCTCGGCCAGGGCGACGACCGCCGGCGGCACGAGGGAGCCCGGATGCGTCCAGGACTCGTGGTCGGTGTCGTCCTGGAAATGCGCGTGCGCCGCGACCCCGTTGGCGAAGGCTGCCTCGGACGGGGCGAGGCGGACCCCGGACGCCCAGGCCCGCGCCGCGCCGTCGCTGTCGGGGGCGAGCGTCCGCGACAGGGCGATCGCCGCGCGGGTCGTCGGCTCGTCGCGTGCCGAGAGCGCGAGGCCGAGGGTGTCGAGGAGGCACATCAGCGCCTTCTCGCGGATGTCCGGAGCGAGCGTGTGCGACGAGAAGCGCCCGAGATAGTCCCCGAGGATGCGTCCGGCAGGCGTCATGTCAGTGTCTCCCCCTCGTGCCGGGCATCAGCCGCGGCTGTAAGCCCAGGCGCGGCTGACCGAGAGCCCGAGCCCTTGGTGCAGGCGCACGAGGGACAAGGCGTGGCTCCAGGCGGCGGCGAACACGTCGAGCACAACGGCCCCGTCGATCCGGCGCAGGCCCTCCTTGGCGAAGATCTCCGCCATCACGCCTTCGGCCGGCACGACGACCTCGGCCCCGTCGGCGATCAGCGCGCGCGCGGTCCGGGTGAAGGTCTCGATCAGAGCCGACGGGTCGTCGCGGGCCGCGATCAGCGCGTACTCGTCCATGCCCGGGTCCAGCGCGGTCACGGCTTGGACCCGGGCCTCGAGATGGTGCTTGGCCACCGAGAGCTTCGTCATGTAGGCGACGTTCGGGGCGTTGGAGATCAGGGCGATCCGCGTGCCGAGCGAGCAGCCGACGAGGAGCGACGCCTCCGTCAGGGAGACGACCGGGATGTCGACCGCACTGCGCATCTCGCGCAGGTAGGGCTCGCTGAACGAGCCCATCACGAAGGCATCGTAGCCCTGGCGCTCCGCCGCCACGGCCTGCTCGACGATCGGCCCGAGCACGCGATGGTAGAGGTAGGCGTTGCCGAGCGCGTCGCTCGGGCTGAGGTCGCCGTAGGTTCCCTCGGCGAGACCCTGCACGTGGATCTCGGCCTGCGTGCCGAGGAACGCCCGGGCATGGGCCTCGATGCCCTGCTTGTAGGCCGCGATGCGGCTGAGCTCGTTCACGGATTGGTGCCATATGCGCGTCGGCATGGTGCTCTCCCGTTCCCCCTGGTGCTCAGGCCGCAGAGCCCTCGCGGGCTGCATGCATCGACGACGGCGCGAAGACCTCGGGACCCGTCGGCCGCTCACCGTTGGCGGAGAGCGCGCGGCCCCACTTCTCCAGCCACCAGCCGTATTGCGGCGGCCAGTCGGCGAAGCCGTCGTTGACCCCGAGCGCCTCGGCCGCGTGGTGGGCCCAGAACGGATCGAACAGCGCCTGGCGGGCGATGCAGATCAGGTCGGCCCGCTCCTCTCTGAGGATCCGCTCGGCGAAGTCCGGCGTGCGGATCATGCCGACGGCCGCGGTCGGGATGCCCGTCTCCGCGCGGATGCGCTCGGCGAAGGGAACCTGATATCCCGGCCCCCGTCCCAGGCTCGCATTGGTCGCGCCGACGCGCAGGTTGCCGCCTGACGAGCAATCCACGAGGTCGATCCCGGCATCCGCGAGGGCGCGGGCGAGGACAAGGCTGTCATCCATCGTCCAGCCGCCCTCGATCCAGTCGGTCGCCGAGATGCGGGCGAAGAGCGGCATCGAGGGCGGCACGACCGCGCGGACGGCGCGCACCACCTCCAGCGGGAAGCGCATGCGGTTCTCGAGGCTGCCGCCGTACTCGTCGTCCCGCTGGTTGGCGAGCGGGGACAGGAAATTCTGCAGCAAGTAGCCGTGCGCCATGTGGATCTCGACGAGATCGAAGCCCGCCAGGACCGCGCGCCGTGCCGCCGCCGCGAAGGCGTCGCGCAGGCCGTCGAGCTGGCCCGCGGTGATCGCCTCCGGCATCCGCCAGCCCTCCCCGAGCGGCAGGGCCGAGGGCGCGAGCGGCACCCATTCCTCCTCGCCCATCGCGAGGTCGCGGTCGGTCAGCGGGCCGTTGCCCCGGAACGCCCGCTGCATCGACGACTTGCGGCCGCCATGGTTGAGCTGGATGCCGGCCCTGGCCCCGTAGCTCTTGATGTGGCTCACCAGAGCGCGCATGTCGCCGATCTGGCCGTCCTCCCACAGGCCCGGATCGCCGTTGGTCACCCGCCCGCGCCGCGTGATCGAGGTCTGCTCGATCATCACCAGGCCTGCGCCACCCATGGCGAAGTTGGCGTAGTGCGTATGATGGAAGGGCTGGAGGCGGCCATTCTCCGCCGAATAGGTGCCCATCGGCGAGATGACGACGCGGTTCTTCAGCGTCACGCCGCGCAGGGTGAAGGCGGAGAACAGTTTGACGTCGGCGTCCATGGCAGTTGCCTCCCGATTGTCATGTCGGCCCGAACGGGATCCACGTCCCGTCAGGCCGCGTCGTCGTGCCCGCCGCCCGCTGCGGGCTACGGGCCCTCGGCCGCTCCCTGCCCGCGGGGCGGGGCGCAGGATGCCTGGGGATCGAAGGTCGTCGGGATGAGGACGCGCCGCGGCTCGTCCCGGCTGCCCCGGATGATGTGGTCGAGGAGCAGCGACGCGGCCGTCGCCCCGACCTCGCTCTGCTCCCACCCGACCACCGCGATCGGCGGCTGGTGCAGGTCCGAGAGGTCGTTCCGCCCCGAGGCGACCACCGAGATGTCGCCCGGGATCGTGAGGCCGTGCGTCCGGATCGCCCGCAGGACGCCCGACAGCATGTCGATGCCACCGGCGATGATCGCCGTCGGCTGCTGCGACAGGCCGAGGAGCGCCGAGGTCGCCCGGTAGGCGTGGTCGCGCAGGAAGCTCCCGGACACGATGAAATCCGGCATGGGGGCGAGCCCCCGTTCGGCATGGGCGCGCTCGAAGCCGCGGACGCGGGCCGCTCCGGGATGCAGCCCCGTCGGCCCGGTCAGGAGCGCGATCCGGCGATGGCCGAGACCGAGGAGATGCGACGTCGCGAGACGCGTCCCGCCCTCGTGATCGACGTAGACGGCATCACACCAGGGCGGCTGGTCGCGGTCGATCATGACGAGCGGGATCGGCAGGTCCCGGAGGATCTCCTCCATCTCGCCCTCGATCGGCGTGTAGGGGCCCATCAGGACGCCGTCGACCTGACCGCTCGAGAAGCTGCGCAGGAGCTTGATCTCGCGCTCGCGCCGGCCCTCCGAGTTCGAGATGAGGAGCGCGTAGCCGGCTTCGTTGAGGACGTTCTGCGCGGTCGAGACGAAGCCGCCGAGCTGGGCGATGTTGATCTCGCGCAGGATGCAGCCGACGGTGCGGGTGCGCCCCATCCGCATCGACTTGGCCGCAGCGTTGGGAACGTAGCCCAGTTCCGCGATCGCCTCCTCGACCGCCTTGCGGACCGCCGGCTTGACGTCGGCCGCATCGTTCACGACCCGCGACACGGTCCCGGTCGAGACGTTGGCGAGCTTCGCGACCTCGCGGATGGTGGGGGCCCTCGGTGCCTTCTCTCGGTGCACGCTCATCGGATCTCGAACTGCCACTGCTCGGTTGCGACGCGGTAGCCCGCCCCCTCGCGCACGAGGTAGCCGAACCCGGGGAAGTGGATGTGCATCCCCGCGACCAGGATGCCCTCGTGGTGGATGCGCTCCAGCAGCGTCAGGCGGTTCGCCGCCGCCATGTCGGGATCGTAGTCGAAGCTCATCGAGACCTCGGGGCGCGCGACCTGGATCTCGGGAACGTGCGCGAGGTCACCCCAGACGATCATCCGTCGGCCCTGCGAGCGCAGGACGTAGGTCGAGTGGCCCGGCGTGTGGCCGGCGCATTCGACGAGCGTGATGCCCGGCAGGACCTCGTCGCCGTCCTGCGCGCACCGCAGATGCTCCGCCCGGTAGGGCCCGACCTGCTCGCGCGCCCAGCCGAAGTAGCGCTCGCGCTGGCGCGCATTCGCGCGCGCCAGCGCTTCGTCCGAGAACCAGTGCGCGATCTCCTTGCGATTGACGATCACGGTCGCGTTCGGGAACAGCCGCCGGCCGCTCGCTGCGTCCGTCAGGCCGCAGGAATGGTCGGGATGGCAGTGGGTGAGGAGCACGTGCGCGATCTCGCCCGGTTCGACGCCGGCCGCCGCCAGGTTCGCGAAGAGCTTGCCCGCGGTCGGTCCGAACTTGTCCTGCGAGCCGCAATCGACCAGCACCGTGCCGGCCGGACCCCGCAAGAGGAAGCAGTTCACGGAGATCCGCGGCGGCGAGATCCGGTGGTCGCGCGCCATCATCCGATCCACGTCCTCGCGCGAGAACTCCCGGAAGATGTCGTAGCCCATCTCGACGTAGCCGTCGGACAGGGCCGTGACCAGGATGTCGCCGAAGCGGCGGTGATAGACCCCGGGGATCTGCGTGTCTGGCAGGCTCATCGTGCATCCTGTGTCGCGACCGTGGAGCACAGCGGGACGCGTCTAGTTCAGAGCGAGGTCCCGAAGGTCGCCGACGGCCTCGATGTCCCAGAGCTTCGCGAACAGGGCCGCGGCGCGTTCGGGCGGCAGCTCGATCTCGGCGCAGTCGCGGAACTTCGCCTCGAGCTCCGCGCGCGCGAGCGGACGCTGCCAAGAGCCGCGCGCGTGCTCCACCGGGGCGTGGCGATGCACCGTGCCGTCCTTCAGCGTCACCCAGACGAGGTCGTGCGGCGCCATGGGCATGTCGGTCCCGGCGCTCTCCTCGCCCGCCGTGACGTCGACCCGTTCGAGCATCGCCTGGATGTCGGCGCGGCCGACGAAGGTGTCGGTGAGTTCCGCGAGCCCGACCCGCCGCGCCAGGAGGGCGCTCGCCATCGCGAACTCCATCGAGAACTTCGCCTCGAGACCGGTCCTGGGCCGGGTGTTGCGCAGCATCAGGCGCTGGGTGGCGCCCGTGTGGACGTGGATGGTCGCGACGGTCTCGGGCCCGAGGTCGTGCTCGTCCGCGAGGTCGATCATCGCGTCGATGGCCCGGTGCGTGGCGTAGCAGGTCGGGTAGCGCTTGATGTTGACGCCGTATCGCTCGACCAGCCACTCCTCGCCGATGCGGAAGGCGGCGGGATCGAGGTCCGGGCCGCCGGACGGCGAGAAGGCCCTCAGGAACCCGGTCCGGTGCTCGAGGGCATCGAGGCTGGCTGTATAGCCGACGCTTGCGAGCCGGGCGGCCTGGATGCCCGACTGCGCCGTGCGCCCGGCATGCAGCGACTTCGTCATCGAGCCGAAATTCGCCACGAGCCCGGCCGCCAGCGAGGCGGCGATGGCGAGCGCATGCGCGGTCTCCTCCGGCCCGAGCCGCCGCAGACGCGCGGCGGCGGCCGCGCAGGCGAGCGTTCCCATCACGGCCGTCGGATGGAAGCCGCGATCGTGCAGGTGACCGGGCTCGAGCTCGGCCAGATGCGCCCACAGCTCGTAGCCGACCAGATAGGCGTCGATCGCCGCCTCGCCCGAGGCCGAGAGCGCGTGGGCCTCGGCCAGGATCGCCGGCACGAGGACGGTGCTCGGATGCCCCGCCAGCGCCACGTCGTCGAAGTCGAGGACGTGGGCGGCGACGCCGTTGACGAAGGCGGCCTCGGCCGCGACGTAGCTCCGCCCGTCCACCGCCACCGGCGCCTGGTTGCTGCCGGGGACGGGCGAGGCGATCGTGGCAGCCAGCCGCACGGCCGGCTCGCGCGCGCCGGCGAGCATCACGCCCACGCAATCGACGAAGCCGATGCGAGCGGCGTGCCGCGCCTGCGCCGGAGCCCGCGCGCCGTCGATGCGGGCGACGAAATCGGCGGCCTTTCGGGTGATGCTGTCCATGGCTACCTCAGTAGGAACGCGGCATGCCGAGGACGTGCTGGCCGACATAGGCGAGCACGAGGTTCGTCGAGATCGGGGCGGTCTGGTAGATGCGGCACTCGCGCCACTTGCGCTCGATGCCGTATTCCGTCGCGTAGCCGAAGCCGCCATGGGTCTGGAGCGCCGTGTCCGCCGCGTTCCAGGTCGCCTCGGAGGCCAGGAGCTTGGCCATGTTGGCCTCGGAGCCGCAGGGCTGCCCGGCATCGAACAGGGCAGCGGCCTTGCGTGCCATGAGGTCCGCGGCCTCGAGCGCCACGTGCGCACGGGCGATCGGGAACTGGATGCCCTGGTTGGCGCCGATCGGCCGGTTGAACACGACGCGCTCGTTGGCGTAGGCCACCGCCCGCTGGATCATGTAGCGCCCGTCGCCGACGCATTCGGACGCGACGAGGATCCGCTCGGCATTCATCCCGTCGAGGATGTAGCGGAAGCCCTTGCCCTCCTCGCCGACCAGGGCGGAGCCCGGGACGCGCAGGTTCTCGATGAACATCTCGGTCGTGTTGTGGTTCATCAGCGCCTTGATCGGGCGGATGTCGATCCCGTTGCCGCGGGCCTCGCGCAGGTCGATCAGGAAAACGGAGATGCCGTCCGTCTTCTTCTGGACCTGATCGATGGGCGTCGTGCGGGCAAGCAGCAGGAGGAGGTCGGAGTAGCGGGCGCGGGAGGTCCAGACCTTCTGCCCGTTGATGACGTAGCCGTTGCCCTCGCGCACGGCCCGCGTCTTGAGCTGGGTGGTGTCCGAGCCGGTGGTCGGCTCGGTCACGCCGAAGGCCTGGAGCCGCAATTCGCCCGAGGCGATCTTCGGCAGGTACTCGCGCTTCTGCTCCTCCGAACCGTGCCGCAGGAGGGTGCCCATGATGTACATCTGGGCGTGGGCCGGGCTCGCCACGCAGCCGCAGGCGTTGATCTCCTCGAGGATGACGGAGGCGGCCCGGAGCGGCAGCCCGGCGCCGCCGTACTCCTCCGGGATCAGGGCGGCGAGGAACCCGCTCTCGGTCAGCTCGGCCACGAACTCCGACGGATAGCCCGATTCCTCCTCGAGCTTCGCCCAGTACTCCAACGGATACTTCTCGCAGATCCGGCGCACCGAATCGCGCAGCTCGGGATAGTCCTTGCCGATATCCAGCATGACGTCTGACTGGCTCATGTCACAATCTCACGAAGCGGGGGCGGGAGGCGCGGCCGTGGGCAGGCCGGCCGAAGAGGTCTTGGACAGGTAGGTCTTGGTCAGGTAGGTCTTGGACAGGTAGGTCTTGGGCAGGCCCGCGCGGGCGATCGCGCCGCTGGTGCGCTCGTCGCCGAGCCAGCCCTCCACGTCGCGGCGCAAGGCGAGGAGCGCCGGGATGTCGAGGCCGGTTGCAAAGCCCATGCTGTCGAGCATGAAGGCCGCGTCCTCGGTGTTGATGTTGCCCGTCGCGCCCGGCGCGAAGGGGCAGCCGCCGAGCCCCGCGAGGGAACTGTCGAAGGTGCGCACGCCCGCATCGAGCGCCGCCGCGACGTTGGCGAGGCCGAGGCCGCGCGTGTCGTGGAAGTGGCAGATCACCCGCCGCCCTGCCGCGATGGCGAGGATCGCCGGCAGGAGGGCCTTGACCTGGGCCGGGTTGCCGTAGCCGACGGTGTCGGCGACGATCAGCTCGTCGGCGCCGCCCTCGGCGACTGTCGCGGCGACCGCGAACACCCGGTCGGGATCGACGTGCCCCTGGAGCGTGCAGCCGAAGCTCGTGGCGAGCCCCACGCCGAGCACCATGCCACGTCCCGCCGGCGTCGCCTTCAGGGCGGCGATCCGCGCGAACTCCGCGATCGCCTCGTCGGTCGAGCGGCGCACGTTGGATCGAGAGTGGGCTTCCGAGATCGACAGGACGTAGTTGATGTGGGTGAAGCCGGCCGCGAGTGCCCGCTCGGCGCCCTTCAGGTTCGGCACCAGGGCCGAGGCCGTGACGCCGGAGAGGTCGGGCAGGGCGGCCGCGAGCGCGTCGGCGTCGGCGAATTGCGGCACCACCTTCGCGGGCACGAAGGAGGTCAGCTCGATCTCGCGCAGACCGGCCTCCTTCAGCCGCAGCGCCCATTCGCGCTTGCGCTCCGTCGGGAGGAAGCGCGCCGCCATCTGGATGCCGTCCCGCAGGCCGACCTCGCGCAGGATCGCGTGTTCCGGCATGGGCTACTCTCCCCGGAAGCGCGGCTTGCGCTTCTCGTTGAAGGCGCGCACGCCCTCGTGCCGGTCCTGCGTCGCGACCATGCGGTTGTAGCACTCGATCTCGAAGGCGAGCCCGTCGGCGAGCGACATCTGCAGGCCGCGGTGGATCGACTGCTTGGCCTGGCGCACGGCGATCGGCGCGTTGCCGGCGATCCGGCGCGCGGTGGCGAGGGTGGCCTCCAGGAGCTCCGCTTGGGGCAGAACGCGGTTGACGAGACCCCAGTCGCAGGCCTCCCGCGCGGTGAAGGGCAGCCCGGTCAGGATGATCTCCTTGGCGCGCCGTTCGCCGAGCGCCCGCGGGAGGTTCTGGGTCCCGCCGGCACCGGGCATGATGCCGAGCGTCACCTCGGTCAGCGCGAAGCGCGCGCTCTCGGCCGCGTAGGTGAAGTCCAGGGCCGCCGCGAGTTCGCAACCGCCGCCGAAGGCCGCCCCGTTGATCGCGCCGATCAGGGGCAGTGGGCAGGCGACGAGCGCGCGCAGCATCCGCTCGAACATGGCGTGCTGGCGCAGCCACTGCGCATCGGTCATGCCGTTGCGCTCCTTGAGGTCGCCCCCGGCGCAGAAGGCCTTCTCGCCGGCCCCGGTGACGACGATCGCCCGCACGCCGTCCGCCCCGAGCTGGAAGCGCTCGAAGAGGTCGAGGAGCTCCTCGCCCATGCGGGTGTTCATCGCGTTGGCGGCCTGGGGCCGGTTCAGCCGGACCAGGAGCAGGTCGTCGTCGAACCGCTCCAGCCCGAGTGTCTCGAAGGTGGCGTTCATCCGTGGTCCTGTACGAGGCTCGCGTTGTGGGCGCCGAGGGCCGGCGCCGCGCCGCCCGAGGTGGGGCGGACGTCGTCGAGCGTGATCGGCAGCCCGACCCACTGGTGGCCCGCCCCCTCGGTCAGGATGCCGACGGCCTGCGTTTGCGGGTGGGCCCAGACCTGATCGATGGCGAGCAGCGGGCAGCTCGGCACCTGGGCGGCGTCGAGGGCGTCGCCGAGCGCCGCCGCGCTCAGGCCGCGGATGGCGGCAGCGATTCGCGGCACGAGCTCATCGCGCAGGAGCACCCGCTCGCGGTTGCGCGCGAAGCGGGGATCGCGCCCGACCTCCGCGAGCCCCGGTATCGCCTCGCACAGTCTCGCGAAAAGCTTGTCGTTGCCCGCCGCGATCATCACCCAGCCGTCGCTCGCCTCGAAGGCCTGGTAGGGGACGATCTCGGCCAGTCCCGACCCCTGCGGCTTGCGCACCTCGCCCGACACGGCGTGCGCGGCGAGCGGGATGGTCATCCAGGCGAGCCCGGTCTCGAAGAGCGAGGTCGCCACTCGGGCGCCGGTTCCGGTCGTGCCGCGCTCGCAGAGCGCGGCGAGGAGGCCGATGACGGTCCACATGCCCGCCCCCATGTCCACCAGGGACACGCCGACGCGGACCGGCGCCCGGTCGGCCTCCCCGGTGATCGACATGATCCCCGAGCTCGCCTGGGCGAGCGGGTCGTAGCCGGGCTTGCGTGCCAGCGGGCCCGACGCGCCGAAGGCGCCGATGTCGCACCAGATCAGCTCCGGCTTCTCCCGGCGCAGCGCGTCCGCCTCGACACCGAATTTTTCGAGGAGGCCGGGCCGGAGGTTCTGGATGACGGCGTCCGAGTCCAGGATCAGGCGCTTAAGGGCGGCCTTCTGGACCGGGTCCGAGAAGTCGAGCGTCACGCTTTCCTTGGAGCGGTTGAGGGCGTGGAAGACGGTGGCGTCGTCGCCGAGGAAGGGGGGACCCCAGCCGCGGGCGTAGTCGCCGGTCGCCGGGTTCTCGACCTTGATCACCCGCGCGCCGAGCTCGGCCAGGATCAGGCCGGCATAGGGCGCGGCCACCGAGTGGCCGAGCTCGAGAACGGTCAGGCCGCCGAGTGGTGCGGTACGCTGCAAAACGCTTCTCCTCATCGGATGGTGGGACACCGGAGCCGGGGTCACAGGTACTCCTCGGCGAGTGCGGCTCCCCTGATCTCCTCCGTCCGGCCCGAACGGCGGATCTGGCCGGAGCGCATCACATGACCGAACTGGGCGATCCGCAGCGCCGGACGGGCCATCTGCTCGGTCATCAGCACGGCGATTCCCTCGTCCTGCATCCGCCGGACCGCCGCCGATATCTGCTGGATCCAGACCGGGGCGAGGCCGAGGAACGGCTCGTCCAGGAGGAGCAGCTTCGGCGCCCCGCTCATCGCGCGGGCGATGGCGACGAGCTGCTGCTGGCCGCCGGACAGCTCGCCCGCCGCCTGGGCCTGCCGCTCGGCGAGGAACGGGAACGATTGCACGAGCCCGTCCCAGCGGCGCGCCTGCTCGCGGGGCGCCAGGCGCACCGCCCCCGACAGCACGTTGTCCTTGACGCTCATGCTCGGGAAGACGCGCCGCCCCTCCGGCGAGTAGCCGATCCCGCAGCGGGCCCGGGCGTCGCTCGGCAGCCCGGCGATCTCCCGGCCCTCGAAGGTGACGCGGCCGCGCGCGGTGCGGACGAGGCCGATCACGGCGTTGATCAGGCTCGACTTGCCGGCGCCGTTCGCGCCGATCAGCAGGACGGTTTCCCCTGCGCCGACGTCGAGGTCGATTCCGTCCACGGCCCGGGTGCCGCCGTAGGAGACATGGAGGTCACGAATGCTGAGCATCGCAATCCTCCTCGTCGGCGCCACCGAGATAGGCGTCGATCACGTCCTTGCGGCTCAGGACCTCGCCCGGCGGCCCGGCAGCGATCAGGCGGCCGCCGTCGAGGACGATGACTTGCGGACACAGGCGCCGGATCAGGTCCATGTCGTGCTCGACGAGCAGGATGCCGCAGCCGAACTCGCGCTGGGCGAAGCCGACATAGGCGTCGATATTGGCCCGCTCGGACTTCTCGAGCCCGGCGGCCGGCTCGTCGAGCAGCAGCATCTTCGGCTGCGTCGCCAGCGCCATGGTCAGGCCGAGCATCTTCTGGAGGCCGTAGGGCAGCACCTCGGCATGGCGCCCCCAGCACTCGATCAGCCCGAACCGGTCGAGCAGGGGAGCCAGGCGCTCGAGCACCGAGCGGTCGCGCTTCGCGAAGCGCAGCGCCGCCGTGAGGTTGTCCCCCACGCTGGCGCCCGCGAAGGTCGCGGTGTGCTGGAAGCTGCGCACCAGCCCCTGCGCCGCATTCGCGTAGACGGGACGGCCGTCGATCCGGGCGTTGCCGAGCAGGACCCGGCCCGAGCTCAGCGGCAACCGGCCGGACATGATGTTGATCATCGTGGTCTTGCCGGCGCCGTTGGGTCCGATGACGCCGAGGAGCCCGGCCGGCGGCAGGGTGAAGCTCACGTCATGGAAGACCTTGAGGCCGCCGAACGCCTTGGACATGCTGTCGGCGCGCAGCGCGTCGGGATGGGTCGGGTGCGCGCTCACGATTTCATCCCCCGGGCCGGAACCGCGGTGATCGGGGCGACGCGGGCGGGCGCTCCGGGCGATGCCCGCCGGAGCCGCCCGACGGCCTTCGCGGCGAGCCCGATGAGGCCGCCCCGCGCCAGGAGCGTGACGACGATGATCAGGAGCCCGAACAGGCCAGGGGACAGTTCCCCCTTCAGGGCGAAGAGGTCAGTCGCCGTGACGAGGAGCGCGGCGCCCGCGAGCGTGCCGAGAATCGCGCCCTTTCCGCCCACGATGGTGTAGGTGATGTAGGTCACCGACGACATCGGCGCGAAGGAGGTCGGGTGGGCGGTGAGCAGCATGTTCACCAGCGCGAAGCCGGCGAGGCCCGAGACCCCGGCCGCGACCGAGAAGGCCAGCGCCTTGTAGCGCCAGCAGGCCAGGCCGAGGCTCTCGGCGAGCACGTCGTTCTTCTCGATCGCGGCGAACTCGTAGCGGAAGGACCGGGTGAAGAGCGCGGTGATCGCGAAGCCCGCGAAGGCGAGGCCCGCCGTGGTCAGCAGCACTTGGCTGTTGTCCATGAGCTCGATGCCGAAGAGGGTCACCGCCGGCATTCCCACGAGGCCGTTGGAGCCGCCGGTCAGGGGTGTTGCCTCGAACAGGAGAAGCTGGACGATCTCCGTCAGCACGAAGGTGACGAGGACGAAGTAGACCCCCTTCAGGCGCAGGATCAGCCAGCCGAGCGGGATGGCACAGAGGGCCGGCATCACGAAAGCCGCGACCCCGAGCAGGATGGCGTCGGTCACGCCGAGCCTCAGGCTGAGCAGGGCGACCGTGTAGCCGCCGGTCGCCATGAAAGCCGGCACGGCGAAGCTCATCAGGTCCATGCGCAGCATGATGTAGACGCCCAGCGAGGCGGTGGCCGCGATGAGGATCAGGTTCGTCTGCGAGAGGATCTGCGGGTTGCGGGTGAGCACCGGCACCGCGAAGGCGAGGCCTACGACGCAGAGCGTTGCCCATTCGTAGCCGCCGAGGAGGCCGGGACGTCGCGCCTGCGGGAGGCGCGTGATGGCTGCCTCTTCACTCATGCCCGCCGCACCTCCCTGCCGAGGAGGCCCTGCGGGCGGACCACGAGGATGAGGAGGACGAGGACGAAGAGCGCCAGCGCTCCCTTGGAGCCGCCGAGATAGACGGCGGCGTAGGCCTCGACCATGCCGACGATGAAGGCCGCGACCGTTGCCCCGGCCACGCTTCCGAGCCCGCCGAGAATCACGGTCAGGAAGGAGAAGGCGAGCACCGGATCGCCGACATGGGGGGCGAGCGCGAGGATGGGGGTGACGAGCGCACCCGTCAGGCCGGCGAGGCCCGTCGCGAGGGCGAAGGCGAACGGGAACAGGGCCCGCGTGCGCATCCCGAGGGCGCTCGCCACCGCCCGGTCCTCCGCCATGGCGCGCATCGCCCTCCCGATGCCGGAGCGGTAGATGAGCCAGTAGACGGAGACGATCGCCGCGAGGCAGACGCCGATGACGACCATGTTCGCGTAGGGGACGTAGGCACCGCCCGCCCGCCACACGCCGGTGATCGGGAACGAGAACTCAGGCGATTCCGGACCGAACAGGAGCAGGATCGCGGTCGCCATGACGAGGTAGAAGCCCATGGTGACCATCAGGGTCGCCTGATGGTCCTCGATCACGCGCTCAAGAATAATCGTCTCGAACAGCCAGCCGAGCGCTGCCGTGGCGATCGCCGCAGCCAGCACGGCGACGGGGAAGGGCAGGCCGAGCACGACGGAGCAGTAATAGGCGACGTAGCCGCCCATCACGTAGAACCCGCCATGGGCGAAGTTGACGACGCCCAGGATGCCGAAGATCAGGGTGAAGCCGAGCGCCAGGAGCGCATACTGTGAACCGAGGCTAATCCCGATCAGCCCCGTCGCAATGACGTTGTCCATCATTCCTCCGAAGGTCAGTCTTCTTTGACGGCGT
Organism: Methylobacterium crusticola; assembly: GCF_003574465.1. Lineage (GTDB taxonomy): Bacteria > Pseudomonadota > Alphaproteobacteria > Rhizobiales > Beijerinckiaceae > Methylobacterium > Methylobacterium crusticola. The sequence continues at coordinate 16,288 of NZ_QOWC01000001.1, read as the reverse complement.
CGGCCCGAATGTATTTCTGAATTTTACCATCTCTGACCTGCCCGATCGCAAACGGGTAGGACATCTCCTGGTTGATCCCGAAGAACTGCTGACCGATCCAGGATCCCTTGCCGATATTCTCGTCTTCGACCGGCAGCTTGCGCATGGCGTCGGCGATGACCTGAGGCTTGTCGATCGACTGCGCGGCCTGCGCGGCCTTGACCATCATCCGCGCCGCGAACACCCAGCGGAAGAAGTCGGCGTTCTCCGGGCGCGGACCGCCCATCAGGTCCTGGTGCTTCTTCTCCAGCGCGCGCAGGCCTTCATCCATCGCGACGGGCTCGTACCAGAGGAAGTCCTTCAGCACCTCGACGCCGCCGGCCACGCGGGCGATCTCCTCGAAGCCCGGCCCGCCGAGGCGGAAGATCGGCCCTGCAAAACCGGCCTGGCGCAACTGCTTGATGATGATGCCGGCATCGCCCGCCGGCGAGGACGCCAGATCGATCGCACCAGGACTGGAGCGGAGCACACGCGTCACAATCGGCGCGAAGTTGGTCGTGCCGCGCTGGTAGTACTCCTCGACGACGCTCACGCCCTTCTTCTTGAAGATCTCGGCGTTCACGCCTGCGACGTCCGTACCTCCCTGGTCGTTCGGGGCGACGATACCGACGGAGGAGAAGGTGTAGTGCTTTCGTCCCTCGTCGATGATCGGGCCGGCCCAGCCCGACGGGCCCGGGCCGATGTGAAAGACGTTCGGCCAGCGCGGGCCGATCGAGTCCCGGGCGAAGCTGTTGACCATCGCCACCATGCGATTGCGGAGAGCCACTGGCTTCATCCCGGTCACTTCCGGCGAGCCGACGGGGCCCACGATCACGGTTATGCCCTCGGCCGCGAGCGCGTTCATCGCCGAGGCAGCTCCCTCCGCGGTGTACTTGGAGTCGATCGCCTTCACGGAGACGGTGCAAGACGTGCCGCCGATCACGAGTCGGCGCTCCTGCGCCGTCTCCTTGGCGACGAACTCGAGTGCCCCCCGCAGGGCGATCCCCCATTGGGCAGCCGGGCCCGACAGGACGGCCGGTGCGCCAATCTTCAGTTCACAAGCCGATACTGCGCCGCAGAACGTGACGGAAGCCAGCAATGCGCCGCTCACGGCGCGCTGAGCGCGAAACGCCATCATGTCTCCTCCCGTGCAGCACTCCGTTGAGCGCCAGCTCGATCCGCCGGAAGGCCTCTTCGTGCCTCTGGTCCGGATCGTGGGGCATCCTAGAAGGACGCCGTGACCGCTGTCAATAAAACGTTTCAAAAATCTGATCGCGGCGTTGACGCTCCCCGGAGAGGGCCTGATTGAGGGACATGCTTGCAGATGCAGTTCTAGCTCCGGGTCGCTTGCCCGAACTCGCATCGCGGCGAAGTAAATCCATGGCTTGCGCGGGTAACCATATGAAACGTTTCATTCGTCAGGGCTCCCTCCCCTGCGATCCCTACGGCGATGATGTCCGCTGCTGACCCACTGCCAGTCACCGGTCGGACCGCGCCGGCCCTGCTGGACAAGCCCAGCGCGCGGCGTCGACATCGTGCGGATTCGGCGGGCGTCGCCCGTCCTCGATCGGCAGCGTTCTTTCGAGCCCACCTACCGTCGCGCGTGGTCAGGCGTGATGCTGATGTCCGTGATTGGATCGCGGGGATCGGCTTGTGTCTGGACGCGAGCATCGTTTTGCGCCGCGCCGCCCGAAGGTGATCACGGGCGGCGGCGGGGCGCAGGTCCGGCTCGAACCGTCAGGCATGCGCCTCGACCGCCCAACGCACCTGATCCCGACAACGTTTCGCTACCAAACAGCTCAGCTGGCTGTGAGGGCGCGCTGCTTCACGATGTGCTGGCCACCAATCCGGGTCTCGCCCACGGCGATTTCCGGCGTTACGCAAAATGGCGTAGAGCGCCTTACCTACTTCGGTGAAGCCAAAATATTAAGTGTGTGTACCGGCGCGTTCAAAAGCAAACGATCAATGCCGGTAACGCTGCGAACCCTTGTTTTTCCGAGGAGTGTTGTTTTTTTTCTAGCATGTATTGTGTTAGAAAATCCATAAATAACTCACAAGCACTAGCAAATTGATAAATGATAATCATATGTTCTTAATCTCCGATTAATATGCGAAGTGATGGCCAGTAGAAATCAGTGCATAACCTTAGAAAGTACGTTTGAAATCGATTCATCGGAAAAGCCCGAACAGCCAAACGCCCTGATGTGCGGGATAGCCTCTTGGAAAGCGGGATTTTCCCTGCCATGCTCGGCGCAGGTACAGGCTGTAACAGTGAAGAACAGAGGCGTCAGGCGCCCGATGCATAACTGAATGGGGAGAGGGGAATGGACGTGCCACCAAAGCTGGCCGAAGCGCGCGTGTTGATCGCAGACGGCCACCCGCTCGTCATCCGAGGCATTCGTCACCTGCTCGAGAGCGAGCCTGACATCGAACTCGTCGGAGAGTTCTCATCGCGCACCCACGTCGCACAGGGCATCCTCGACCTGAGACCGGATATCGCCATCCTCGAGACGGGCGCGCCCGGCCTGTGCGGGATCGACTTGATCCGGCAGCTTGCCGTGCAGGCCTCGACGACATTCATCCTGGCGCTGAGCGCGCACGAGGAGCGCGTCTACGCGCAGCAGATCCTCGTCGCCGGGGCGCGTGGCTACGTGGTCAAGCGCTCACCGAGCGAAACCCTGCTTCAGGCGGTCCGCGCCGTGCGGTATGGCGGACTGTTCCTCGACCCCGCCCTCGCTGGCCAAGCGACGGAGGCCGGCCTACTGGAGAACGCGCATCCAAGCGAGGGCGGCCCGTCGGGCTTGACGAGCCGCGAGCGCGCCGTCGTCAAACTCGTCGCGCAAGGCTTCACGAACAAGGAGGCGGCCCTCGCGCTCGGAATCTCGATGAAGTCGGTCGAGACCTACCGCGTGCGGGCCGGGGACAAGCTCCACACCCGCTCGCGCGCCAAGTTCATGCAGTACGCCGTGATGCAGGGGTGGATCAGCGTCGGCGTGCAGTAGAGGCCGTGCGGACAGTCCCGGCGCTCGATGCCCGAGCGCCGGGACTGTCCGCCGCACGATCCCCCGGCCGCCCCCGTACGAGGCCCTCGGAACCGGACGCGGAGACGCTCGTCGCCCGGCTGCGGGAAGGCCGGGACCCCGTTCACCTCACGTACCGGTCCGTCGCATAGAACCCGGGATTCGCGCGCACGAAGGCGATCATCCGCGACAATCCCTCATCGATGGACATGCTCGGGCTCCAGCCCAGCGCTCGGGCGGCGAGGCTGTTGTCCGAGATGAGCTTGTGGACCTCGCTCTGCTCGGGGCGCATGCGTTCCGTCTCGACCTTGATCGGTTTGTCGACGCCCATCAGCGCGAGGATCCGCTGCGCGAACCAGCCGACCGAGAAGGTAACGCCCGTGCCGAGATTGATGGTCATCCCCTCGACGCCGGGCTCGCTCCCCGCGGCCAGGAAGCCCGCCACGGTGTCGGAGACGTAGGTCATGTCGCGTTCGGGCGTCAGCGATCCGAGGCGGATCTCGTCGCGCTCCACCGCCTGGGAGATGATCGTCGGGATGAAGGCGCGCGCGCTCTGCCGCGGACCATAGGTGTTGAACGGCCTCAGCGTGACCACGGGCACACCGAAGGACCGGTGATAGCTCTCGGCCAGCTTGTCGGCCCCGATCTTGGACGCGGAATAGGGCGATTGGCCCTGCAGCGGATGCCCCTCGTCGATCGGGGTCCGGAGCGCCGTGCCGTAGACCTCGGAGGTGCTGGTGTGAACGATGCGCCCGACCGCGTTCCGGCGCCCGGCCTGAAGGACGTTGAGCGTTCCTTCGACGTTCGTGCGCACGTAGGTCCGCGGCGCCTCGTACGAGTAGGGAATGGCGATCAGCGCACCGAGATGCATCACCACCTCGTGCCCGTCCAGGGCACCGGAGATGAAGTCACCGTCCTCGAGGTTGCCGTAGGCGACCTTCAGCTCGCTGCGCACGTCCGGATCGAGAAAGTTCAAGTTGCCGATCGTCGAACTGGAACTGTAGCGCACGACCGCGGTGACGACCGCACCGCTGCGCACCAGAGCGTCGCAAAGATGACTGCCGATGAAGCCGGCCGCGCCCGTAACGGCTACTCGCTTATTCCGCCACACGGCTTTCTCCATGATTGTCCGCCCGACGATAGTTTTGATACAATATAAAAAAACTGCAACCTGAAAATGGCAGTACCTCATCGGGGATTACGATCATCCGTAGTAGGTATATGCGGATTGACGTTATTTTATGATAGCTTTCACCACAAGCAATGGTCGGCATGGAGTGCGGCACCTGTGACATGCGGGAAGATGACGCGAAATCCGGGTGATGTGGCGTCTACCCGAATGTCCTCGCGGTGGCTGAGGCCGCGCCGGACGACCGGTCGACGGGTCCGGCTCGGGACCGCCGGACCGGCGGCGAGACCGCCCGGCATGATGGCTGCGTCCAAGCACAGGATCAATTGCAAGCGCAGGATCAATCGCAAGCGCAGGATCAATCGACAGTGAGCGCGTCCTCGTCGCCGTCGGCAGACCCTCTCTCCGAGGCATTGCAGTCCGCATCCGGTCCGGCCGTTCGCGGGAGGCCGGCGGAATCCGCCTCGCCCGGCGGCTGGTACCGCTACGTCCTCGAATCGGTCGCCCTGGTCGGCCTGCTCGTGTGCATCGACCATGTCTTCTTCGATGGAAACCGATTCGCGAGCATCACGCCACGCCCGTTCTGGATTCCCGTCCTGCTGATGTCGGTGCAGTACGGGTTGGCGGGAGGCGTGTTCGCCGCCTTCGCGTCGACGTTGGCTTTGTACAGTGGAGCATTGCCGTCGCAAGTCGCGACTCAGGATTACTATGCCTATTCGCGCTTGATAGTGGCCGAGCCAATGAGCTGGCTGGCCTGTGCGCTGGTCCTCGGCGGGATGAGCAGCCTTCAGCTCGCTCACGCAGCGGAGGTGCGGCGGCAGCGCGACGACGCGCAAGCCGCCGCGGAGGATCTCGGTCACGGCCTCCAGCAGGCCCTCGCGGATCTCGGCTACCTCGAACTCCAGATCGCGGCCGAGACCCGCACGGCGGGGGCGATCGCACGGGCCTTCGCCAGCCTCGATCCAGCCGGGCCCGAGCGGCTCGCGGCGTCCTTTGCCGAGTTCGCGCGGCTGATCGTCGGGTCGCGCGATCTGACGGTCTACGTGCCCAGGGGCGAGACGTGGGTCGCCCTCGGCCACGCCGGAGAGGTGCGGGATGCGCCGCGTCTGCCGCGCCTCGCGGCGGACGTCCTGCAAGGACCTGGGCGACCGCAGGGGCTCGGCCAGTTCCAGGAGCCTGGCCAGCCGCACGCGTTCGGGCATGGCTCGTCCCGGCGCCTGGAGGCGGGTGCGACCGCGCTCTGGCCCGACGGCGCGGTCCTCGTACCCGTCATCCCGCGGGCCGGAGGCGCGGCCTTGGGGTTGATCGTGGCGGACGGCGTCGGGTCGGGAGCATCGGCTGCCGCCGCCCTGCAGCGTGCGGAGAGCCTCGCCCGGGGCCTCGGCGGTTTCCTGGAGCAGGGCGTGGTTCCGGAGCGCGGCGCGCCATGAGCCTCGAGAGCACAGGGAACGCCCTCGCGCGAGCGGATGATGCGGACCGGCGGATTCCGCCGGAACGCCTTCCCGTGTTCCTCGCGGGCGCGACCGCACTCTGCGAGTGCGGCTTGGCCGTCGCGCTCCTGCGCGGGACCGTCGCGCCATCCACCATCGTCCTCGCGCACCTCGCCGTCTCCGCCGCGATCAGCGCATCGGCGGCGGCAATCCTCCTGCGCACGGGATCGTCTCTCCTGATCCACCTCGCCCTGTGGACCTTCGCCGCAGGACCGTTCGGGGCGGTTCTCGCGGCCAGCCTCATCGTCTTCGACGGCGCCGGGCACGGCAGAACCGCCGACCGGGCGTTCGGCGACTGGCTCGACGAGGAAATCGGGGCGCACGACCTCGGCCCGGTCGGACGGCTGCGCGACGACCTGCTCGACGGCCGCCTGCGCTCCACGCGCCGCGGCGGCGTCCGGCCGCTGCGCGACGCACTCGACGGCAGCGATCGGGCGGCGAAGTTCGAAGCGCTCGCCCGGGTCGGGCGCGCCTTCGACCCGGCGCTCTGCCCCGTCATCCACGCGGCCCTGCGGGACGGCGACCCCTCCGTACGGGTGCTCGCATCGACCGTTCTCGCCAAGCTCCAGGCCGGGCACGGCCGAGAGATTGCGGCCCTCCAGGACGCGGTCGCGTGCGCCCCGCGGGATCCTGCCGCGTGGGTCACGCTGGCCCGTGCCCGGCTCGGGCTGGCGCGCTCCGGCCTCGTCAAGCCGCTGCAGGCCCGCGCGGAGCTGCTCGCCGGCCTTGAGGCCGCGGAGCAGGCCGCTCTCCTCGCGCCCGATCTCCCCGGGGTAGAGGCCCTGCGGCGCGCGCTCGAGGCCGCCACGCCCCCGGCGGACGCGGTCTCATGAAGCCGTCACCGCCGCCATCCTCGAGCTCGCCTGCCCCGAGCGCGCCCGCCGACGTCTGCCTGCTCGTCGAGGGCGGCTACCCGTACCTGCTCGGCGGCGTGTCCTCCTGGGTCGACAGCTTCATCAGGAACCTCCCCCATCGCAGCTTCCACGTCGTCGCCTTCACCATCTCGGCGCAGCCGCGCACGCGAAGGTTCGAGCTGCCGGAGAACGTGATCGCCTTGACGGACGTCGTCATCGACGCGTGTCCGCCGGGGGCCATGCCGATCTTCGGATCGGGGCGGAGGATCGAGGCTCTGGTGGCCGACCTGCGCGTCCTCGTGACGGAGGGGACCGGACGGGCGTGGACGCGGTTCGCGCGGAAGATCGAGACCAGCGGGCTCGCGCAGCGCGCGCTGCTCGACTCGCGGCCGGCATGGGTGGCCTTCCAGCGCCTCTACGACGAGGTCATCCCGGGTGCGCCGCTGGTCGACGTGTTCTGGACGTGGCGCTTCCTGGCCCGAAGCATGCTCGCGATCGCGACTGCGCCGATCCCGCCGGCGCGGACGTACCATGCGATCTCGACGGGCTATCCGGGCCTCTTCGGCGCCCGGGCCAAGGCGTTGACGGGCAATCCCTTCCTGATCACCGAGCACGGCATCTACACGAACGAGCGCCGGATCGAGCTCTCCGTCGCCGACTGGATCTACGAATCGTCGGCGGCCGGCTACGACGTCGGCAGCGATGTCGCCGAGCTTCGCAAGCTCTGGCTCTCGGCCTTCAACGCGATGGCGCGGATCAGCTACGACTGCGCCGACCTGATCACGACGCAGTTCCGGGCCAATCAGGATTACCAGATGCAGGACGGGGCCGAGCCGGCGAAGCTCCGCGCGATCCCGAACGGCATCGAACTGGCACAATTCTCCACCATCGCCCGCAGCCGCGAGCCGCGGCGCCCGAGGGTCCTCCTCGTCGGCCGCCTCGTTCCGATCAAGGACATCCGCACCTTCATCCAGGCGATGGCGCTCCTGAGGCGTGCGGTGCCCGACCTCGATGCGATGGTCGTCGGACCGGACGACGAGGACCCCGCCTACGCCGCCGAGTGCCGGCACCTCGTCCAGCAGCTCGGGCTGCAGGACACGGTCCGGTTTCTCGGGCGGGTCGCCGACGTGCGGGCCCATTTCGGATGCGTCGACGTCCTCGCGCTCACGAGCATCAGCGAGGCGCAGCCCCTCGCCCTGCTCGAAGCGGGCGCGGCCGGCGTGCCGGCCGTCACCACCGATGTCGGATCCTGCCGCGAGATCCTCGAGGGACCGCCCGGGACCGGACTGGACGGCGCCGGCGGCTTCGTGGTCGGCGCCTGCGACCCCCAGGCGACGGCTGACGCACTCGCCAGGCTCCTCGTTGATCCGGCCTTGCGCCAGCGGATGGGAGATGCCCTGCGCGAACGCATCCACGCGGTGTTCGACCAGCGGCGCGTGATCGCGATGTACGACGACGTCTACGCGTCGCTCTCGCGACGATCCTCGACGGCTTAGGCATCCAGGGGAGCGGACGACATGGCCGGCATCGGATTCGCGCTGGAGCGCATGACGGCAGGGCGATCCCTGAGCAGCACGGCGGGCGCGTACCTCTACGCCGCCTTCCTGGTGGCGGGCCCCTGGATCTTCACCGTGCTGGCGATCGCAGGCGTCAGCGCGGCGGCCTGCACCGCCGCGGATTGCCTGGGCCTGCAGGTCTTCCGGTCGATCATGATCTACAACACCTGCGTCACCGCGATCCTGACCGGGCCGCTGGCGTTCGTCTGCACGCGGTACGTCTCAGATCATATCTGGATGAAGCGCTACGACAGCATCACCTTCAGCTTCGCAGCGTCGTTCGCGGTGTTCGTCATCGCCGCCCTGCTCGTCGGCGTTCCGTTCTACGTGTGGATGACGGACCTGTCGGGGCCGGAGGTGCTGGCGGCCCTGCAGAACCTGATGCTCGTCGGCGCGGCCTGGCTGCTGATCCCGTTTATCGGGGCGACCCGCGGCTACCTCACGGTCTCGGCCGCGTTCGCGGTCGGCGTCACGGTCATGGTGTCGGCGCTCGTGCTTGCGCCGGGCGAGGAGCCGGTGCGCCTCCTCGGTGTATTCAACCTAGGGCTGTTCATCATCGATCTCGGCCTCGCCTGGCGCTTGGCCCGCGAATACGGCCTGGCGCTGGTGCCGGACCGGGAGCTCCTGCGCACCGCCGGCATCTACTGGGAGTTGCCGCTGATCGGCCTGACCTTCGCGTGCGGATTGTGGGTCGACAAGCTCATCATGTGGGCGGCCGCGCCGATCGGGGTGTCGACCGTCGCCATCGGCCTGAGGACCATGCCGACCTACGACACGCCGATGTTCTGGGCCCAGCTCGCCGCACTGCCGATCTTCGCGGTCTTCTTCGTTCACGTCGAGACCAATTTCTTTCGCCTGAGCCGTGCCTATTACGGCAGCCTCGCCCAGCAGGTGAGTCGACGGAACCTGTCGAAGATGCGGCTGCGGATGTCCGGTTTCGTCGTCTCGAAGGTGTTCACGCTGTTCCTGTCGCTCGCGGTCATCGCCCTCATCGCGATCCTCATCTCCTTCGTGGCGATCGAGCCGCTGGGCCTGCGGGCGAGCCAGATGGGAATCCTGCGCGCCGCGCTGGTCGGGATGGTCTTCCATACCTCGGCCGTGTTCTGCTTCGTCTTCCTCCTCTACTTCGACCTGAGGCGGTACGCCCTGGGGATCTCGGTGACGTATTTCGTGCTGAACGGGCTCATGACGAGCGCGCTTCTGCCGCTCGGGTTCTCCTTCTTCGGCTACGGCAATCTCATCGCGTCGGCGGTCACGCTGATGCTCGCGATCACGATCCTCGCCCGCGAGCTGCCCTGGCTCGATTTCCACGCATTCATCACGAACAACACGTCGCTTCGCACCGAGCGGCGCAGGGTCGCGGGCAGCGCCCCGCGCGCCTCGGACGGTCCCGGCTCATGAGCGGGGTCCGGCACACGCCCGGCCGCGTCCCGGGAGGAGGCACGATGCAGCGGCGCACGCTCCTCCAGATGCTGGCCTGCGTCGGCGCCGGCGGCGCCAGGGCGGCCGAGCAGTCCCGCCCTGCGCGCCGGATCGCGCGGCCCGATCTCACCTGGGCCGTGTTCTACGGCGAGGACATCGCGCCGGAACGGCTGGCCGGCTACGACGTGATCGTCCTCGATGCCGGCTTCAAGGGCGATGTCGGGCAGATCGTCCGGCAGGGCAAGGACCTGCTGTGCTACCTGAGCCTGGGCGAGATCAAGCGCTCGAGCCCGTGGTTCGGCGGCCTCGAGAATTCCGGCGTCCTGTTGCGCGAGAACCCGAGCTGGCCCGACACGTTCGTCTGCGACGTCCGCCAGAGGAGCTGGTCGGCACTGATCCTCGAACACGCGGTTCCGGCCATCGCCGCCCGCGGCTTCAAGGGCATCTTCTTCGATACGCTCGATACGCCGCCCCATCTCGAGCAGGTCGATCCCGATCGCTACGCCGGCATGCGCCTCGCGGCGATCGACCTCGTCCGCGCGATCCGGCGCGCGTTTCCCGACCTGATCCTCCTCATGAATCGCGGCTACGCCCTCCTGCCCGAGCTCAGAAGCGAGATCGACGGCGTCGTCGCGGAAAGCCTGCTGACGACCTTCGATTTCGGCGCCAAGCAGTACAAGTGGGTCGAGCCCGACCAGCTGATCTATCACATGCAGGCGCTGGACGGGCTGCGCACGGAACCACCGACCGTGCCGATCCTGAGCCTGGACTATTGGGACGCGGCCGACGAAGCGACGATCCGGGAAATCTACGCCCGCGAGCGCGACCTGGACCACCGCCCCTTCGTCTCGGAGGTGCTCCTCGACCGCCTCATCCCGGAGCCCCCGCCCTGCCCGTGCCGGCCGGCCGAGGAGTAATTCCAACGAATTACCTCCAGAGAAAATGGCGAGGAAGCATGGGAGTTGCTGTTTTCCGCTGTCAGGCACACTGTATTGACGCTATGATCGATCCAGATTTTCGAGATCATCAGTCGAGACCGGGAATGACGACCTGCTTCCCGCGACGAGAGTCGACGGCCGAGCCCGATGCCGCGTGATCGGGGCGCGCGGCCGGAACGGGAGAGGCGTCCGAACGGGGCGGAAGGCGCATGCGCGTTCGATACCTTCTCAGCCTGTGCGTCAGCATCGCGGGCGCGTCCGGCTACCTGCTGTTCCCGACGGCTGAGGAGCAGCTCGCCATGCTGGCCCGGGACGGCCGCACCAGCGAGGCCTCGGGGCGCCTGACCGAACTGCTCGCGTTGGCTCAGCGCGATCCGGCACTCATGGCGGCGGCCGCCCGCGTCCACGAGCGGTCGGGCCGCTTCAAGCGCGCGGCCGAGCTGCTCGAGCTCTACGTCGGGGAGCGGCCGGCCGACACGCGTGCCCTCGACTGGCTCGCCTCCCTCTACGAGGCGGGCAAGGACCCCGCCGGGGCGACGCATGCCCTCGCGCGGGCCTTCGCGATCGCCCCGACCCGCGCGCGCCTCTCCGCCCTCCTCGACCTCTACCGCTTGCAGGAGCGGGCGGACGAGGAGCGCGCGCTCCTCAAGACGGTGACCGATCCCGACCTTCTGCGCCCGGTCGACGTAGAGCGGTTCGGGGTGCTGCTGTCGTGGGCGGGGGAGCAGGAGGCGGCTTTGGCCACCCTGCGGCGGGCGGACGCGCTGCTGCCGGCGGAGAGCGAGGTCGGCCGCTTCGTGCTCTTCGACATCCTGATGGCGCTCGGCCTGCACGACGAGGCGGCCGGGCGGGCAGATGGCTGGGTCGAAGGCTGGCGCGGCAAGCCCTGGCTCGGCGTGCACGTGACCCGCTCGATGGCTCGCAGGGGTAATCGCGCCCGCGCGGAGGCCCTCGGCCGACGGGTGATCGAAGCCAAGCCTGAAACCCGGTTCTACCTCGCGCGCGTGGTCGCGGAGGACGGCAACCGCCCCACGGCGACGGCGCTCCTCGAGAGCTGGCCGACCCGGGGAGCCGAGCCGCCGGCCGACGAGATCGCGCAGTACCTCGCGGCGGCCGAGGCCGTGGGCGACGCCGCCGCGCTCTGGCGCAAGGTCTGGGCAATCCTCGGCGAGCCGGCCTGGCTCGACGCCCATGCCGCGCTCGCAGAGGCGCTCGCGCAGCGGCAGGGCTTCGGCGTGATCGCGCCGATCCGGTACAGGCTGTCCTGGGAGACGTTGCGGCGCCGGCCGCTCTTCGGGGTCAGGTTGGCGCTGTACGAGGGCAACCCTGTCTTGGCGCGCCGCCTGCTCGCGGACGTGACGCCCACCGCCCTGGCGCCGGCGGCGCAGCGGGAATGGGCCGCGCTGCTCGCCCAGGTGCTGGGCGACCAGCGGGCCCTGGCGGTCCTGTCCGACCTGGGACGCCGGCGCGCCCTGCCGGTCGATCTCGTGCCCGTGCAGGCGCAGCTGGCCGCGGCCCTCGGTGACGGACCGGAACATGCGCGGGCGATGGGCGAGCTCCGCCGCCTGGCGCAGGCGCCGGCCGGCGCGTCGCGGGTCCGCTGACCGCCGGGGCCGGCAGCGGACCCGCGGTGTCCTCGATCGTGAAACGGGAGCAGGCGATGATCGTGTCTCGTACCAAGCAGCTGGCGCTGGGCGCACTCGGTCTCGCCGCGGCGCTCCTCACCCCGCCGGCGCTGGCCGGCGACGCGGCGATGCTCAGGATCGGGGATAAACTCAAGATCACCTTCTTCGAGACGATGGACATCCCGAATCCGGGCGCGGGCGAGAAGGGAGCGGAAGCGGCCGCCGTCACCCAGGCCTTCTACCAGCGCGTCGACCTGTCGGGAGAATACCCGATCGAACCGGGCGGCACGATCGCCATCCCGCTCTTCGGGTCGATCCAGGCCTCCGGCAAGACGCTTGAGGCCGTGCGGACCGATCTCGGCGCCGCGTTCGAGAAGACCTTCGGACGCCGGGGCGGCCTGACCGTCGGCGTGACGCAGCGCGCGCCGGTCTTCGTCGCTGGAGCCGTGCGGTCGCCCGGCGCCTTTCCGTATACGGGCGGCATGATGGTGATCCAGGCCGTGGCGCTCGCCGGGGGCATCGAGAAGGATCAGGCGAGCGCCACGCACGTCGTCGAGGTGATGCGGGAACTGGAGCGCCGGGCCGCCATCCGCGACCGCCTGAAGAACGCCCTCGCCCGCAAGGCCGTGCTCATCGAGCGCCAGGGGAGCGGCGCCAACCCGGCCCTCGGCCGGCTCCTTGCCCTCGCCGCTGACGGCGAGGTCACGGCGCTGCTGGCGGGGGCCGGCCGGGTCGCCCGCCTGGAGGCGGACCTCGCCGCGAAGGAGGACGGCCTCCGCCGCACCACCGCCGAGGCGGCCGCGACCGAAGTGGACCTGCTGCAGAAGCGCCACGCCGCCTTCGTGGCGCAGCTCAACGCGCGCGGTGAGCGGCTCAAGACGATCGAAGCACTCTACGCCCGACAGATGGTGGAGAGCGAGCGCGTGGCCGATATCCGGCGCGACTTCATCGACATGGAGGCCCGCAAGCGCGAGTTCGAGGTCGGGGTGATGCAGGCCGAGTTCCGGCAGGGCGCCGCGAAGGAGGCGACGGACCAGGCCGGCCTGCGCCAGAAGCTCTCACTCGAGAAGGAGATCGCGGTCCTCAACGGCGAGATTGCGGCGGCCGAGCAATCCCTGACGACGTCCCTCAACGTCGTGGCGACTTACGCTGTCGGACAGGGCGATGCGACGCAGCAATACCAGATCGTCCGCATGGGCCCGACCGGCGCCCAGGTCGTGTCGGCCGAGGAGACAGATCCGCTGGAGCCGGGCGACGTGGTCAAGGTCGTGACGGTGCGCGCCACCGGCCGGTCGGAGCGGATCAAGGCGGCGGCGCGGTAGGGCGCATCCTGTAGGGCGGAGCCACTGCGTTCGCGCCCCCGATCCTGAGAGCCCGGTGGGCCGCTCCACACCTTTCGTCCCTCCCGGGAACTCCTCCCCGGCCTCGGAGGAGGCCTCCGGACGGCGCCGTGGTGGCTGGAGCTCTCCTTCGAGGCTGCCGCGAACGGGAGCCCCTCATGAAGTGGTTGGAGGGTGCGATGAACGATACCCGACGCCATCGGCAGAGTACCCTGCTCCGGCAGGCTTCGATGCGGGGCAAGTCCCTCGTCGGGGAGGCCCGGGGGATGTGGATGGGGACGTCCCGTGGCGGCGCTCGATCAGGCGTTCGCACCCCGCCGAGCCGATCCGGTGGGCCGCGGATCACGCGGGCGAGGGCATCACACGCTTGATCGACAGCGCGACAGATCCGGCGGGAGCCGCATCAGACGATCGTATCATCCTTGCCGACCAGCGCCGGCTCCGCCCCGCCCTCGACGACGTCCTGCGTTCGCGCCGGGTCCCGATCGCAGAGCCAGGCGGCGCCATAGCCTTCGGCGGTGGGGCGGACGCTCGCGTCGCCCGACGCTGCTTCGTCCCCGGTCACGAGCGCGGTGTCGCTCGTACGCTGGTCCTGGACGGGGAACCGGTCGGCGCCGCCTGGTTCCGGCTCGCCGAAGAGATCGTCACCGGCAAGTTCCGCGAGCGGGTCGCTGCCGGAGGTATCGTCGGCGGGCATCGGCGCGGCCGTGGGCGGTGCTGCGGGGTCCGAAAGGCCGTCGTCCCGCATCACTTGGCTGGGTCTGACGCCGTCCAGCGAGACGCCGTCGAGGTCGAGGCGGGCGATGTAGCTGGCAAAGCCGGCGGCATCCGCCTTCGCCTGCACGTCGGCGATCTTCGCAGGCCCGCTGACGTACTCGATCGCGACCACGTCCTTGCCGGCCGCCTGGGCGCGCTTGAGGTAGTCGAGGCTCCATCGGGTCTCGGCCCGTGGCTGGGGCGCCGAACCGTCGCTGTTGTAGAACAGATTTTCCTTGAACAGGCCGTCGATACGGCTCAGATAGTTCTGGTCTGTCAGTAGCTCCTCTCCACCATTGACCCATATCTTGAAAGTCGGAACCTTCGATTTGGCGTAGTCGCTCAAGTCGCCGATCAAGTTCTTCATCGCTCCGGCGGCGTCACCTCCCGGGGCATTCTGCTTGGCCCAAGGCAGCTGAAATTCGTCGACCACATCGAAATACGCGCCATCGTATCCCATCGAGACGATCTTATCGATCTCACGCTTAGCGATTGTCTTCCACTCGTCAGTCCAGTATTTGACTTCGTAGTTGCCCTTCCAGTTCGGATCGACCGGGCCGATCGCGGATTTGGGGATCGTGTTCCAGTAGGCGCGGTAGTCTTCCGCCTCGCCGATGCTGAAATACCCAAGCAGCAATGCCCCGCCCGGCCCGCCTCCCATCTGCCTGACTTGCACCGGGTCGAACAGTCGACCGTCGGAATCGTAGATTTCGACGACCTTCACGTCGAACGGAGCGGCCGCAATCTGGGCGGGATTGACCCCCTGAAGCACGTACATGCCGGTTTTCATCGCCGTCTCCCCTGTGGTGATCGGTTCCGTGGGCAGCACGGGGCAGGACCGTCCGGCCACTGGCGGTCGATCCGAAAGAATGGCGCGGTGTCGTGGTGCCGGCGAAAACGACGCGACTGTAAAGATTGCGAACAGTATCACATGGCAACGCTGCAAAATCCCGCACAACGCCACGGAATGAGGCCGGAACCTGTCGATGACCCCGCAGCCGATGAGGCGCGGGCGCTTCAGCTCTCGAAGAGCTTGAACCAGCCCTTCATCATGCCGTACTCGACGATCTCGGCGCGCGTCCGAACGCCCAGCTTTTCGCTCGCGCGCCGCTTATAGGTCTCGACGGAGCGCTCGTTGATGCCGAGCCTGTCCGCGATCTCCTTGGCGGTGAAGCCGAGCGCGATGAAACGGAGAACCTCCTCTTCGCGCGGAGCGAGTGGCCTGTCGGCCATCGCGCCGGCTGCCGCCGCGCCGAGGCCGACGGCCCCGAGAGCCCCGGCCAGCGTCTCGCCGAGATCGGCATCGAGGTACACGCCCCCCGCATGCACCGAACGGATCGCGTGGACGAGCGTGCGGCTCGAGGCGCGTTTGAGCACGTAACCGCGCGCGCCGGCGACGAGTGCCCGGTGGATGCTATGATGGGTCGAGAACGCGCTCACGACGACGACCGGGATGGGCAGACCCTCCTGCCTGACGAACTGCAGGAAATCGGTTGCGGTCGTTTCGCTCAGGCTCGAATCGTACAGGAAGAGGTCGCACGGCGCGGTCGCGACGAGGTGCATCACGTCGCACCGCGAGGTGCCGCGGCCGACGACGTGCATATCGTCGTGCCGTGAGAGAAGACATTCGAGCGCCTCAAGAATCAGGTTCTGATCGCCTGCGAGGAGCACCTGGATGCCTTTCTGCACCGAACCATCAGTCATCGCATCGTCTGGACATCGGTGTCGTGTCGGCACGATCTCGGCATGGATCGGAACTCCTGTGCAGGCGGGCGCAGAACCCGTCGGTTCTGCGCTCCATCATCGTGGGAGGCCGCGGTTCCCAGGCACGCGGGGTTGGTTCTGGTCCGGATCGTCTCGGTGCCTTCCGCGTGGCCGGAGCGACGCTCAGGCCGCGAGCTTGCGCAAGACGCTGACGATGTCGTCGACCACTTCGCCGACGAGGTTGCAATCGTCGCCCTCCGCCATCACCCGGATCACCGGCTCGGTGCCGGACGGGCGGATGACGAGGCGCCCGCCCTCCCCCAGGCGCTGCCGGGCGCCCTCGATGACGGCAACCACGCTGTCCTGGCGCAGGGGCTCGCCGCCGGCGCCGTAGCGCACGTTCTCGAGCACTTGCGGCAGCGGGTCGAAGCAGTGG